>CAVIBB010000066.1:0-11642 GCA_963640745.1 Paludibacteraceae bacterium | reverse complement strand
GACCGTTACTGCATGGCGTCATTCCAGGGCGCTTAGCCCCCGAGCATTGCTGCGCGACGCGATTCCAGAGCGCAAGAAGATCAGCCGTTACTGCGCGGCGAGATTTCAGGGCGAACCGTCCACGCGCCGCCTCAAGAAGAGGCACGGCCGCCCCGCCGCGCAACAAAAAAACGGCCCCGAAGGGCCGCCGAAGCTTAAATGCGGAACAGGTAACCGACGCCGCGGATGGTCACGATGTGGCTCGCGACCTGCGGTCCGACCTTGGAGCGGACACGCCTGATGTGAACGTCGACCGTGCGCGTGCCGCCGCAGTACTCGAAGCCCCAGACACGGTGCAGCAGGGTCTCGCGCGAATAGGCGCGCGAGGGGTGCGTCGCCAGGAAGGAGAGCAGCGAGTACTCCATGAGGGTGAGGTCGACCGGTTTCTCGTCGATGTACACCTGGTAGGTGGCCAGGTTGATGGTCATGTTGTCGACCGTGACGATATCGGCGGGAGCGCTCTCCTCACCAGGCCACAGAAGCAGCGTGCAGCGCATCTCGAACTCGGCAGTGGTCGCCGCCGCGACGATGAAGTCGTTCTTGCCCTGGGTGGGAATGCGCAGCGTAGAGAGCTTATCGGCATCCTGGACGAGCAGCATCGGGATAAAGCCGTTGTCGGCCACGAAGGAGTCGACCGCGTTAAGCGTGTCCTGGCCGATGCCCTCGGAGTCGAGGATCACGAGGTCGAACTCATGGCCGGAGCTGATGGCCTGGGAGAACGTGGACTCATTGGCAAGGGCAATAGACACGTCGATGGAATGCGAGAGGTCTCGCATTCGGTCGTGCAGGCGGGTCGTGGCGGAAATGAGCAGGATGTTTTTGTGGTGCATCCTAGAGCCCCCTCGTGGAAATGGAAAAGATCTTGTTCACATTACCATATTGCGAGCAGATTAACTAAATCGCACAGTAAAAAATCAAATGCGCCCCTGCTTACCTGAGCTGGGGCGCATTAGTAATACCTTCACTTGGGAATAAACAACGCGCGTCGCGAATCGAATGCTTGCGAGACCTTAATCGATGGAACCCAGGAACTCTGCCGTGCGCTGGTTCTTGGGGTGGTCGAATACGTCGGCGGGGATACCCTGCTCGACGATGACGCCGCCCTCCATGAAGACGACGCGGTCCGCGACCTCGCGAGCAAAGCCCATCTCGTGCGTGACGACGATCATGGTCATGCCGGAGTTCTCGGCGAGGTCACGCATGACGTCGAGGACGCCGCGAACGAGCTCGGGGTCGAGCGCGGAGGTGGGCTCATCGAAGAGAAGGACGTTGGGGTGCATGGCGACGGCGCGCGCGATGGCGACGCGCTGCTGCTGGCCACCGGAGAGCTGGGCGGGCTTGAAGTCCGCGCGATCGGCCAGGCCGACGGCCTCGAGCTGGCGCAGCGCCTCGGCCTCGGCCTCCTGCTTCGACTTCTTCAGCACCTTGATCTGGCCGATCATCACGTTTTCCTTGGCCGTGAGATGCGGGAAGAGGTTGAACTGCTGGAAGACCATACCCACGTCGCGGCGCAGCTTGTTCACGTCGGTCGCGGACTTGCCGGTGATCTCGTCGTCCTCGATGAGGATATGGCCGGCGCTCGGGGTCTCGAGCAAGTTGATGCAGCGGAGCATCGTCGACTTGCCGGAGCCTGAAGGGCCGAGCACGACGACGACCTCGCCCGGCCACACGTTGAGGTTCACGTCCTTGAGCACGAGCGTCTCGTCGAAGCTCTTGTTGAGATGCTCGATGCGGACGATGGGGTGCTCGCCCTCGGTGAAGTGGTGGTTCGTGAGGCCCTGGTCGGCTGCGAAGGCGGCGCGGGCGGCCTCCTCGGCGCCGAGGGCGGCCGGGGCCGGCGCGGCTTCATGCTTGAGGAATTTACTCGCCATCGACGGCCTCCTTGAGCTGCTTGTTTGCCTTGGGGCGCGGGCCGGCGCCGCTCTCGGAGCGGGCGATCCTCGCCTCGACGACGCCGACCACCTTGATCAGCGGCAGCGTCACGATGAGATAGAAGATGCCGGCGGCAACGTACGGGGTGATGTTGCCGGACACGGTCGTGAGGTTCTTGGAGAACATCATGAGCTCCATGACGCCCACCGAGGAGAGCAGCGAGGTGTCCTTGAACGCGGTGATGAAGTCGCTCGTGACCGTCGGAATGACGCGGCGCACGGTCTGGGGCAGGATGATGTCGAACATGGTCTGGACATAGCTCATGCCGAGCGAGCTCGCCGCCTCGTACTGCCCGCGCGGAATCGACTGGATGCCGGCGCGGAAGATCTCGGCGAGGTAGGCCGAGGAGTTCACGGCCATGACGATAATGCCCAGCAGGTTGTTGTCGATGTTGATGCCGAGCATCGGCAGGCCGAAGAACATGATGTAGATCTGCAGGAAGAGCGGGGTGCCGCGTAACACGTTGATGTAAACCACGGCGACGGCGCGGCACAGGCGGTGCTTCGAGATCTTGAGCAAGGCGAAGAGCAGGCCGAGCACGATGGCGAAGGGGTAGCTCGCCACCACGATGCCCAGGCAAAGCACCCAGCCCGGCGCGAGCGACGAGAAGGACGTCACGAGCAGCTGCGGCTTGAAGAACATGCCGAGGAACTGGTTGGAGTTCCACGCGGCGACCCAATCCTGGCCGTCCAGCCAGTTGACGATGGACTGCAGCGGCGTGTTGGCGATGACGGTGATGGCCGATGAGGCCGGCAGGTCGTGGCTCGCGCCGTCAGCGGTGGCGTAGGTGCCGGTAACCTGATAGTCGCCGCCCTCGGCCGGGAACTGCATGCCGGTGACCTCGAGGCGCAAAAGCGACCCCTCGGGGATGTCCTGCGCGAAGGTGATCGAGACCTTGTCGCCGTCGGGGGCGGCGGTGCCGTCGATGGAGACGCGCGTCAGGCCCTCCAGCACGGTGACGCGGGTCGTCGAGCCGTCGAAGCTCGCGCCCTCGGGGAGCTCGAGCGTGACGGAAGAGACCTCCTCCCCCGCCTCGACGGTCCCCTCCCAGGTCAGGCGGGTGTCCATGGCTCCGATAATGCCCGTGCCGCCGTCCTCGTTGGGCTTGGCGGTCGCCTTGTCGCAGGTTAGGCCGAAGGCCGCGGACGGCAGGGCGAGCGCGACGGCGAGGGCGGCCGCGAAGACGGCGGCGGAACGCCTGCGCGCCCTATTCTTTGTGAGGCCCATAGGCCCTCCTTGCTTCTCTCGATAAATACCAAGCGGGACCCCCGTCACGGGAGCCCCGCGTAACGCGCGGATATGCGCGGACGGACTAGATCTCGGAGCCGAACCACTTCGTCTTGAGCTCGGCCATGGTGCCGTCGGACTCCATCTCGTCGAGTGCCTTGTTGATGGCCTCGGTGAGGGCGGCGTTGTCCTTGGAGACGGCGATGCCGTACTGCTCGCCGGTCGGAATCTCCTTGACGACCTCGAGGTCCGAGAAGGACTGGGTGAGCATGTAGGAGGCGACGGGCAGGTCGATGACCATGGCGTTGTAGAGCCCGGTGGAGATGCCGGTGAGCGCCGCGGTGACGTCGTCGAGGGGCACGCGCTCCGCGCTGGCGAGGTTCTCGGTGATCCAGTCGTCGCCGGTGGTGCCGGACTGGCAGGCGACCTTCTTGCCGGCGGCGTTCAGGGTGTCCTCGTTCTCGCCAGAGTCCTTCTTTACGACGATGGCCTGGTTGGAGTCCAGGTAGGGCTCGGAGAAGTCGATCTCGGCGAGGCGGTCGTCGGTGATGGTGATGCCGGCGATGGCGACGTCGCACTTGCCGCCCTGCTTGACGAGCGGCACAAGGGTGTCGAACTTCTGGTTGGGCAGGTAGGAAGAAGTGAGGCCCATCTTCTCGGCGACGGCGGCGATGAGATCGACGTCGAAGCCGACCGGGTCGCCGGTCTTCTCGTCCATGTACTCGAACGGGGCGAAGCCGAGCTCAGCGGCGACGGTGAGCTTGCCGTCCTCGACGAGGGTGTAGGTGTCGCTCGCGGCGGAGGAGCCGGCGTCGCTGGAGGAGCTCGAGTTGGAGCCGCTGCAGCCGGTGAGAATGGCCGCGGAGGCGGCGCCCACGCTCAGGATGAAGTTGCGGCGAGACATGCTGGTCATGGTGCGAACCTTTCTCTTTGCGGCCGGCCCTGCGGCCGGCGAGTGTTGATGGGCCTTCGGCGACGGGCTAAACCTCGGCGCCAAACCACTTTACCTGGAGCTCGGTGATGGTGCCGTCGGCGTCGAGCTCGGAGAGGGCGTCGTTGATGGCCTTGGTCAGGCCCGCGTTGTCCTTGGAGACGACGATGCCGTACTGCTCGCCGGTGGGGACCTCGATGGCGACCTTGCAGTCCTTGAACGAGTTGCTGCACAGGTAGCTCATGACGGGCAGGTCGGCGGCCGCGGCATCGTAAAGACCGGTCGAGACGCCGGTCACGGCCTGGACGGGGTCATCGAGCGAGACGATCGTGGCCTGCGGGAGGTTCTCCTGGGCCCAGGTCTCGCCGGTGGTGCCGGACTGGCAGGCGATCTTGACGTCGGCGGCGTTCAGGGCCTCGGCGTTGTCCTTCTCGGCGTCGGCGCGGGTGACGACGCCCTGGTTGGAGTCGAGATACGCGTCGGTGAAGTCGATCTCGGCCTTGCGCTCATCGGTGATGGTGAAGTTCGAGACGCCCACGTCGGCCTTCCCGCCCTGCTTGATAAGCGGGATGATCGCGTCGAACTTCATGGCGGGAAGGTACTCGCAGGTAAGCCCGAGCTTCTCGGCGACGGCGTCCATGAGCTCTACCTCGAAGCCCTTGTTCTCGTTGTTCTCGACGTAATCCAGCGGCGGGTTGGCGAGGTCGGAGGCGACGATGATCTTGCCGTCCTCGACGAGCGTGTAGGAGGCGGCGTCACCGGAGGCGTCGGCCGAGGAGCCGGAGCCGCCGGAAGAAGAGCCGCAGCCAGCGAGGGCGAGGGTGCTCGCGGCGGCGGAGACGGCCGCGACGAAACCGCGGCGATCGAGCGTCTTGTTGATCAGGTTCATGATGGGATCTCCTCCCCAAAAAAGCTTCGGCGCGTGGTCACGCCCTTTCATCGACGATGGCGCGGGGTCTTCCCCGCGTCAGGGACCGGCCTTTTGGGCCGAATCCGCTGTTCGTCGCCATCCGACAGTGTCCCTCAGCCTTTGTTAAGGAGCGCCAACCGGTATAAGAGGTTTACACAATCGTCATAGCGAAGGTCACCGCGAGGGTCATAGCGAAGGCCGGGAAAGCGATGTTTCCCGGCCTTCGCTGAATAAACCTATGCGGAACTCAGGACGCTTTAGTAGCCGCCGTAGTAATGCTCGCGCTCCCAGTCGGTGACGGCGGTGCAGTAATCGTTCCACTCGCGCTTCTTCTCGGCGATGAGGTACTCGAAGATGTGGTCGCCAAGGACCTCGTGCATAAGCTCGGAGTTCTCGAACTTCTCGATGGCCTCGCCGAGGGTGCGCGGCAGGCGCTCGACGCCCTTGGCCGCGAGCTCGCGCTCGGACTGCAGGAAGGTGTCGCAGGTGGACTCCTCGGGCAGCGGCAGCTCGTCCTCGATGCCCTTGAGGCCGGCCGCGATGGTCACGGCGAGGGCCAGGTAGGGGTTGGCCGTGGGGTCGGGGCTGCGCAGCTCGATGCGGGTGGCGGTGTGCTTGCCCGGCTTGTGAGCCGGGATACGGACGAGGGCGGAGCGGTTCTTGCGGCCCCAGGTCGCGTAGTTGGGCACCTCGCCGGTCGAGATGAAGCGCTTGTAGGAGTTGACGGTCGGGTTCGTGACCAGCGTGAACTCGGGGGCGTACTTCAGAACGCCGGCGATGTAGTGCTGCGCGAGCGGAGAGAGATGCGCGTCGTTCTCCTCCTTGGGAGCCCAGAAGAGGTTCTCGCCGTCGTGATCGAAAAGCGACTGGTACAGGAACATGGCGGAGCCGGGCTGGTCGGCCGTGGGCTTGGGCATGAACGAAGCGTACATGTCCTGCTGGGCGGCGAGCTGCTTGATGACAAGGCGCGCCGTCATGATGTTGTCCGCGCAGCTCACGGCCTCGGTAAAGCGCAGCTCGACGCCGTTCTGGGAGCGGCCGGCCGCGTGATAGGAGTACTGCACCGGGATGGACATCTTCTCGAGCATGAGCGTCGTCTGGCGGCGCAGGTCGTTGGCGTTGTCCATCGGGGTGAGGTCGAAGTAGCCGGCGTCATCCTTAGGCTGGAGCTCGGTCTGGCTCGCGGAATAGAAGTACTCGAGCTTGGGCCCGACGTTTGCGACGAAGCCCTTCTTGTCGGCCTCGGTGAAGACCTTGAGCAGGCAGGCGCGCGGGTCGCCCTCGAAGGGCTTGCGGTCGGGGGTGTAGACGTCGCAGAAGACGCGAGCCACGGCGGCCTCGTCGCTCGGGCGCCACGGAAGCATGCTGAAGGTGTCCGGGTCCGGGAAGGCGAGCATGTCCGACTCCTCGAGGGAGGCGAACCCGTCGATGGACGAGCCGTCGAAGCCGATGCCCTCCTCGAACGACTCCTCGAGCTCCTCGGGCGAGATGGCGAACGACTTGAGGTTGCCCAGGACGTCGGTAAACCACAGACGGACAAAACGGATGTCGCGCTTCTCGACGGTGCGCAGGACGAAATCGATGTCGCTCTCGGTGCTCATGCAGACTCCTCCTCGGGGTCGGCTGTAGGTTCGTATAAACCCCCCTACTGTCCCACAGGCTTGTTACGTGTTTGTTTCTCGAAGACGGGGGAACGGGCGCGGGACGTCCGTGAGCGGTCGAGGGCGGGCGGACTCGTGTTGATTAACGCGTCGCAGGTAGATAGCCCCGTCTTACTTCCCGAGGGCACGGTTGACGTCGGCCAGCATCTGGTCGGCCTTGGAGCAGTGGCCGTCGGCGTGGCCGGAGCAGGAGCCGCCGCAGTCGCTGCAGCCGTTCTTCTCCTTGCGAAGAAGCGAGCGGACCGAGAAGAAAATGATGGCCGCGATAGCCAAGATGACGACCACGTCTGCGATGCTCGGCATGATGCCCTCCATTGACCCTGCGCGATTACCTCGAGCAGGGGTTGAAAATGAATAGTTAGCCTAGGTAAACTATCGTTGTTAATCATGTCTAACTATACGGTTGGACAGTGGGAGACCAGCCCCTTCCGCACAATCTACAAGGAGGAATCCATGGCAGGAAAAACAATGACGCTCGTCCTGATTCGCCACGGCGAGTCGGAGTGGAACAAGCTCAACCTCTTTACCGGATGGACAGACGTCGACCTCACCGAGACGGGCCGAGGCGAGGCCGCTGCCGGCGGGCGGGCGCTCAAGGAAGCCGGCTTCGACTTCGACGTGTGCTACACCTCGCGCCTCAAGCGCGCTATCCACACCTTGAACCTCGTTCTTGGCGAGATGGACCGCGAGTGGCTGCCCGTCGTCAAATCGTGGAAGCTGAACGAGCGCCACTACGGCGCGCTGCAAGGCCTCAACAAGGCCGACGCCGCGGCGGAGCACGGCGACGAGCAGGTCAAGATCTGGCGCCGCTCCTTCGACGTTTGCCCGCCGGCGCTCGAGCCGGGCGACGAGCGCGACCCGCACGCCCAGGAGCAGTACCGCGACGTCGCGCCTGACCAGCTGCCGCTCACCGAGTGCCTTAAAGACACGATCGCGCGTGCCTGGCCCTACTTCGAGGACGAGATCCGCCCGCAGATGCTCGCCGGCAAGCGCGTGCTCATAGCCGCCCACGGCAACTCGCTGCGCTCGCTCGTCATGAAGTTCGAGAATCTGACAGCCGAAGAGATCCTCGAGGTCAACATTCCCACCGGCGTGCCGCTGGTCTATACCTTCGACGAGGACTTCAAAGTGCTCGATAAACGCTACATCGGCGATGCCGAGACTATCGCTGCCAAGATCGACGCCGTAGCGAACCAGGGCAAGGCGGGACGCTAACAACCCTATATATAAGTAGGGCCCCCGGGCACCTTGCTGCGCTACCCGCTCGCGTCTTTGACGCTAAGGCGCCGCCTTGCAAGGTGGCCGGGGGCT
The DNA here is from genome assembly GCA_963640745.1 of Paludibacteraceae bacterium. Lineage (GTDB taxonomy): Bacteria > Actinomycetota > Coriobacteriia > Coriobacteriales > Atopobiaceae > Paratractidigestivibacter. The sequence continues at coordinate 3,631 of CAVIBB010000066.1, read as the reverse complement.
TTTGCTGAGCAAGGCGCAGGGTTATCGATACCTTTAGGCGGAGTGGAGGGACTCGGCCCGGGTATATGGGGCCTCAGTCACGCCAACCCCGAGATATCCCACTTTAAAATTGGAATCGCTGAGTAGCCGACGTTGTCGGCACCTCATTAACCTGGGGAAACGTAAATGCGGGGAGCCTGACTACTCGCAAAAATCAGTTTTAAAGTGGGATATCTCGGGGTTGATGCCGTCGGGCGCGATTTCGAGGGCCATCTCGCCCGTCCCGAGGGCTACCCCTCCCCTGATTCGCCGTAAATACAAAGCAGCGCCGCCTGCTGAGGGGTTGCAGGCGGCGCTTTAGGATGGCTTTCGGCGACGGGGAGAGGGTCCATCGCCTCAAGCAGGGTTAAACGAAGCGGAGTTCTTGAGGCTTGCGGCGCTTACGCCTCGGCGAGGGCGCGGCCAAGGGCTTCGCAGGCCTCGACGGCCTCGTCGTCGGGGGACTCGTTGGCGATAAGCGCGTCGACGACCTTAAGGCCGGCGGCCTCGGCGTCCTCCTTCCAGGAGTCCATCCACTCGCCGCCGCCCCAGCCGTACGAGCCGAAGAGCGCGACGGGCTTTTCTCCGAGAACCTCCTTGCAAGCCTCCCAAACAGGCTCGAACTCGTCGGTCTCGAGCTCCTCGGCACCCATCGCGGGGCAGCCGAAGGCCAGCGCGTCGAAAGCGGCAACCTCGTCGGCCGAGAACTCGGAGACGAGCACGGTCTTGGCCTCGGCACCCGCGGCTGCGGCGCCGTCGACGACGGAGTTGGCCATAGCCTCGGTGTTGCCGGTACCGGTCCAGTAAACGACTGCGATCTTGCTCATTGGGAATTCCTCCTTTATTGGTGCCCGCGGACGGGCTGGTTACGTAAGTGCATTGAGCGGCGAAGACTCTGGTTCTGACGGATCGCGCGGAGATCTCGCGGCCGCCCGCTCCGGCAAGGTGCATCCGCCCCGCTACGCCGCCGCGCCCATGCGAAGAAGTTCCGTTACCGGAACGCCCTGCAGGTAGAGGCGTTTGCAGCGTCGCTCGAGGGTCGTGAGTTCCTCGAACCGCTTGCGGGCCGCGTCCACGTCGGTGTAGCAGCGCCAGCGACCCACGGCCTTGGCCCCGCGGCCGCTGTCGGCCATAAAGGCCTTCACGTCCGCGAGCGGATAACCCAAAGCCAGCCCGACCTCGTGCGGGAAGTCACGTTTACCCTGGTAATAAGCCCGAAGACGACAGATGAGCCCGGACGCGAGCTCGTCGGCGCCTGCGCAGGAGAGCCCCCGCCCAGCCAGGAACGCGCAGTTCTCGCCGTCACCGAGAAGCTCGTCGAAGAGCGCCGGTCTCCACGCCAGGAGCATGAGGCCGCCTGATTTTCTCGCCAGCCACGAGAGGCGCACGCCGTACGTCGCAAGACGGGGTGCATACGCCGAGAGGAGCCGATCGCAAAGCGAGCGCTTGCTGAGCGCAAGGCACTCCCCTTTCCAGGCGCGCGGGGTAAAACCGAAGACCGCGGCGGGCTTCCGGCCTGCCATGACAAGCCCCGCCTGGCACACGAGGGTGCGCACGAACTCGGACTCGACGCAGCCCTCGAGCGTCTCGGCCTCAGCCGGCTCGCCCAAAAACGTCTCGAGACCCTGTCCCATGCGCGCTCCTCCCGTCGTAGTTACCTTAGGTTAACTCCACAGGGATTAAAGTACACCATGGTTAACTCAAGTGCAATATAAGAGAACCGCCGTCTGTTAAATGCTTACTGGGCGCTGCGGCCTCGCGGGATCGAGACGCCGGCGCGAGGCGCTTCTTGCCGACCTTACCCACAGCGAGGACCCCCGAACGCAAAAGCGCCGCCGGCCCTGGGAGACCGGCGGCGCTGCCTTTGCCTGGAGCCGGCGCGGGGAGAGGGTCCGCATCCGCTCGTGGCGAAGTTAACATCATGATGCCCGGAATAAGCGCGGAACGTGTGGGGGCACTTCCCGCCCGGTCAACCGCTTGCGTGAGGGGGACGCCGTGCGGTGCATCGTGTTGCTGTGATTAGAATAAGTTCACTCGGGTTAACTCGATGTGTAAACCTTGGCTAACACATAATGCACACAAATCCCCTTAGTTAGGTAGGAATTAAGAAGCGGTCTTTGCGTCTGCTCTCCTACTTAACGGCGATGCTACAGTTAGCCTTGGCTAACTTCGGTCCAATTAACCTCCTCAAGGAGCTGGATATGCTCAACTATCTGCGGAAACACTTCGGCGCCGAACGCACCGGCGCCCACGGGGGTCTTGATATCCTCCGCCACATCGGCCCAGGCCTGCTCGTCACCGTGGGGTTCATCGACCCCGGCAACTGGGCCTCCAATATGGCCGCCGGCTCCGAGTTCGGCTACTCCCTGCTGTGGGTGGTAACGCTCTCGACCGTCATGCTCATCATCCTTCAGCACAACGCGGCGCACCTGGGCATCGCCACGGGAAACTGCCTCGCCGAGGCGACGATGGCCCATCTCCCCCGCCCCGCGGCCCGCGCGATCCTCGTCACCGCATACGCCGCCACCGTGGCCACCCTCATGGCCGAGGTCCTCGGCGGGGCGATCGCCCTGCGCATGCTCCTCGGACTCCCCTTGCGCATCGGCTCCCTCGTCATCGCCGCGGCCTCGCTTGCTATGCTGCTCACGAGTTCGTACAAGCGGATCGAGCGTTGGATCATCGCGTTCGTGGGCGTCGTGGGGCTCTCGTTTCTCGCCGAGCTCGTGCTCGTGGACGTGAGCTGGAAAGAAGCCGCGGTCGCCTGGGTCGCGCCCTCGGTTCCGGAGGACTCGATCGCCGTCGTCACGAGCATCCTCGGCGCCGTCGTCATGCCCCACAATCTCTTCCTGCACTCCGAGGTCGTCCAATCCAACCACTTCGAGCGGCAAGGAGACGAGGTCATTCACGAGCGACTCCGCTACGAGCTCTTCGACACGCTCTTCTCCATGGGCATCGGCTGGGCCATAAACTCGGCGATGGTGATCCTCGCGGCGACCACGTTCCACGCCAACGGCATCGTGATCGATGACCTCGAGGCCGCCGCCCAGACGCTCTCCCCAATCCTCGGGCCCGCGAGCTCTGCGATCTTTGCCGTGGCGCTCCTGTTTGCGGGGGTCTCGAGCAGCGTGACGGCGGGCATGGCAGCCGGCACCATCAGCGCCGGAATGTTCGGCGAGGAGTACGACATCCACGACAGGCACTCCTCCGTCGGAGTAGCCCTCGCGTTTATCGGCGCGGTCACAGCGTGTGTGTTTATCAAGGACGCGTTCTCGGGACTAGTGTGGAGCCAAGCGCTGCTCTCGCTGCAGCTTCCCATAACGGTGTTCCTGCTCATCGGGCTCACGAGCTCGCGTCGCGTCATGGGCACGCACGCGAACTCACCGGCGTTGCGGGGGATTCTGCTCGCAATCGGCACGGCCGTGACCGTCCTCGATCTGGCACTTCTCGCCGGGATGTAGCGATTTAACGAACGAGCGGGGCCTTCGTCCACGGTGCTCTTCACAAACTCTGACTTTTCGCACTTTAAAATCGGAGTGAGTGAGTAGCCAAACCACTCTGACCGTCGTTTTCCCAGGTAAATAAAGGTACGGATCTCTCGTCTATCGAACGAGCC
>CAVIBB010000065.1:0-11653 GCA_963640745.1 Paludibacteraceae bacterium | reverse complement strand
GAGTAAGACCATGCACAAGATATAAAGAAATTGAAGTGGACTATCTGGACACAAATTTTAAGAGGCAGCACGGCAAATACACAGGCTGGACTGCCCAGATTATCCAGCATGAGGTGGATCACTGCAACGGCATCGTGATCTAGGGAACGACTATCCCAGCAAATAGGCCGGCCCGGGAACCCCAAGCTCCCGGGCCGGCCTTTTGCATGGCGCGGCGGACCCCCTTCGCCGTCAACGCATGTCGCAAAACCGCAGCTACTCGGCAAGTTTCTTGTCGATGAGGCTCATGAGGACATCGCCCAGCTCGTGCCCCGCCACGCGCATCATCTGCGGGAAGCGGCTGTAATACGTGAGACCGGGCGTGGAGTTGACCTCGTTGAAGACGACCTCGCCCTCGGGCGTGACAAAGAGGTCGACGCGCGCGAAGCCTTCGCAGCCGAGCGCCTCGTAAACGCGCGCACCCGCCTCGCGCACGCGGGCCATGAGCTCGGGCGAGAGGTCGGAGGGGCAGCGAAGCTCGGTGTTCGCGCCGGGGTTCTTCTCGAGGTGGATGCGGAAGAAGCCGTCGCCCGTGACGACGATCTGGTCGACCTCCCCCATCTCGATGCCGCTCGCGGCGTCGCCGACGACCGCGCAGCCGACCTCGTCGCCCACAATGGCCTCCTCGACGGCGACTTTGCGGTCGAGCTCAAAGGCGGCCTCGAGGGCGGCCTGGTAGGACGCCTCGTCGGTTGCCTTGGAGACCCCGATGGAAGAGCCGCCGCGCGCAGGCTTGACGAACACGGGGAAACCGCCGCATGCCTCGGCGGCGACGCGGGCGTCCTCGGCGGAGGCGCCGCGATAGAGAACCTCGCACTTGGGCGAGCGAACACCGGCCGCGGCCGCCAGGCGATGCGACGCGTCCTTGTCCATGCAAACGGCGCTGGAAAGAACACCGCACCCCACATACGGGATGCCGCAGGTCTCGAGCGCGCCCTGAAGCGTGCCGTCCTCGCCGCCCTGGCCATGCATGACGGGAAGCGCGACGTCGACGTCCAGGCGGACCGGAGCGGCCTCGCCCTCGCGCACGACAAAGAAACCGCCGGCATGGGTGCCCATGCCGGGCATGAGCAGGACGCGCTCGGTATCGTGGGTCTCCCAGTCGCCGGTGACGTCGGCCGCATCGCCGCTGTAGTGGAGCCACTCGCCGGCGCGCGTGATGCCGATGAGGACGAGCTCGGCGCGGCCGTCGAGCGCGCGGATAACGTTGTCGGCGGACTTGCAACTAATGTCGTGCTCGGTGGAGATGCCGCCGAAGAGAATGGCGATCTTTGTCATATGGGTCCCTTTCGCGAAGAGGGTCATGCGTAGTTTCAAGCCTTTACATCATACGGCACCAGCCCCCTATCTCCTCGGGGGCAGTCCGCCAAGCGGGAGACCCGGGCCCAAGGCAAGCGCGGGCGCCGCGCGCCCCGCAGGCGCCCGCCGGGGCCCGCCGGAGCCCGCCGGCGACCGCCGAGCGGTAAAGAAACGCCGGCGAACGGTCTTTGCTGCGTGAAATTGTAAACGTTACCAATTTTCACTTGCCGCCATTTTCAATCAGAGTATTCTAAATATCGTCAACCAAGCGACCTACGAGGGGAGATGCAGATGGCAACGATTACAGACGTAGCAAAGCTTTCCGGCCTGTCCGTGGCCACCGTCTCCCGCGTCATCAACAACAAGCCCCACGTGAGCGACGAGAAGCGCGAGCGTGTGCAGGCCGCCATGGACAAGCTCGGCTACGCTCCCCTGCAGGCCGCCCGCCAGATGCGCGGCTCCGGCTCGGGCAACGTCGCCGTCGCCGTTCCCACCATCACCAACAACTTCTTTTCTCATCTGGTTGACGCCATCGAGAAGACCTGCCGCAAGGCGGGCTACCGCAGCCTCATCTCCCAGACGCAGGGCACCGAGGCCGGCGAGCTCGACGCGATGAACCTGCTTAGGATGCAGCACGCCGACGGGCTTATCCTGTGCTCCATCGAGAACAAGTGGGACCTCATCTGCTCCTATGCCCAGTACGGCGCCCTGGCCGTCTGCGACGAGTACAACGACTCCGACGCCGTCTCCCAAGTGCTCGGCCGGCAGTACGACGGGTTCTACGGAGCGACGCAGTACCTCATCGGCTGCGGCTACAAGCGCATCGCCTACTGCACCGGCTACGTCGGGCTCAAGCCCCATCCCAAGGGGTCTGACCTGGACTCCGATCGCTATACCGGCTACCTCGACGCGCTCAAGTCGCGCGGACTTTCCCCCAATCCCGCCTGGTACTTCGAGGGCGCGAACACCCTTGAGGACGGCCGCAACGTCTTTCGCCGCATCCTCGCCATGGCCGAGCGCCCCGACGCCATCGTGGCCGGCTCGGACGAGGTGGCGGTCGGGCTCGAGCTCGAGGCGATGCACTGCCGCCTGCGCGTCCCCGAGGACATCGCCATCATCGGGGTCGACGACCAGCCAATCGCCCAGGTCGCGCCCATCCCCCTGACCACCATCCGCCAGCCCATCACCGAGATGGGCACGCTCGTGGCGCAAAACATCATCAGCCAGCTCTCCGACGAGCCGACCTCCCCGGTACGGCACGAGCTCAACCTCGAACTCGTCGTGCGCTCGTCCACGTAGCCCCACCGTTGCCCGGCGCCCGCACGAGGCGTCAGCAGCACTCCCCCGCTTTAACCCAAGGCCCTCGCGGCCTTCTCATTTTCAACAAATTGGTATCGATACCAATTTGCGGATAAGCACGCCGAAAAACGCGTCCCGCCGGGACGCATGGGAGGGAAGGAGCCCCTCATGGTAGTTCTCGCTCGAATCGACCAGCGCCTCATCCACGGCATCGTCGTCAACCAGGTCGCGCCGGCCTTCAAGGTCAAGCGCTTCATGGTCGTGGACGACCAGCTCTGCGACAACGAGGCCATCAAGGCCAGCATGCGCATGGCCAAGCCCGCAGGCACCGGCGTCTCGGTCATCAGCGTCGACACCGCCGTGGCCAACTTCGCCGCCGGCAAGTACGACGGCCAGAACGTCCTCGTGCTCGTCAAGGAGCCCGAGACCCTCATCCGCCTCATCGACGGCGGCGTCCAGATCCCCAAGGTCGACCTCGGCATCATCTTCAACGAGGAGGGCCGCGAGCCCGTGACCAAGTTCATCGCGCTCAACCAGAAGGAGCGCGACGACCTCGAGGCCATCAAGTCGCGCGGCGTGCCCGTCGTTATCCAGTACGTGCCCACCGACGAGGAGCAGCCGTTCTAGGCACGCCCTCCCCTCGCAAGGCATCTCGCTTCTTGCCATAACGCCGGCGGAACGGAGCGGCGCGTCCGCCCGACCCCGCGCCGCCGGCCAAAGTAAAACCCTCACGCAAAGAAGGGAAGCACCATGGAAATCCTGCAAGACCTGCTCGTGCTCATAGTCGCCGGGTGGATGACCATCGACCAGAACGGCCCCGTGGTCATGAGCTGGTTCGGCGTCATCGTCGGCCTCATCACCGGCCTCATCATGGGCGACGTCAACACCGGCCTGGTCATCGGCGGCACGTTCCAGCTCATGAGCCTGGGCGTCGCGGCGCTCGGCGGCTCCTCGGCCCCCAACTACGGCCTGGCCACCATCGTCGGCACCTTCATCGCCGTGCGCACCGGCACCGGCACCGACGCCGCCATCGCTGTCGGCCTGCCCGTCGGCCTTCTCGCCATCCAGCTCGAAGTCGTCGTCCGCATCGTCAACAACTTCGTCGCCCACAAGATGCAGGACTACAACAACGCCGGCCAGTGGGACAAGATGAATCGCATCGCGCTCCTCGGCCCCGCCATCTGCTCGCTGCAGACCCTGCTGCCCACCCTGCTCGTCATCCTCTTCGGCTCCACCGTGGTCAACTTCGTGCTCGAGTTCATCCCCGAGTGGGTCACCAACGGCCTCTCCATCGCCGCGGGCATGCTCCCGGTCGTCGGCGTCGGCATGCTCATGCGCTACATGCCCGTCAAGAAGTTCCTGCCCATGATCCTCATCGGCTTCGTGCTCTCCGCCTACCTGGGCGTCCCCGTCCTGGGCATCGCGATCGTGGGCTTCGCCGCCGCCTTCTGGTACTTCACGACCCAGATCAACAAGACCGAGACCGCCGTCGCCGCCGCGACCGATGCTTCCGACATGGGGGATGACTTCGATGAGTAACGAGAACACCGAGCTTAACGCCACCGCCGACGGCCGCTACCAGGTGACCAAGGCCGACCTGAAGAAGGCCGCCGACCGCTACAACTTCATGGCCTGCAACATCTTTAACTACGAGTCCCAGATGGGCGCCGCCGTGGCCTGGGCCCTCGCCCCGGTCCTACGCAAGGTCTACAAGGACGACGAGGAGTACAAGGCCGCGCTCAACAACCACTTCAACTACTTCAACGCCACGACCTGCATGGCGTCGATGATCCTGGGCGCCACCACCGCCACCGAGGAGCGCGACGGCATCGCCGCAAAGGACGCCGTCCAGTCCCTCAAGACCTCCCTCATGGGCCCCTTCTCCGGCGTCGGCGACACCATCGTCTGGGTGCTCTGGCCCACCATCATGGGCTCCATCGCCGGCTACATGGCCCAGCAGGGCAACCCGCTCGGCGCCATCGTCTGGTTCGCCTGCAACGTCGCGTTCTGGTTCGTCAAGCGCAAGCTCTTCGAGGTGGGCTACACCTCCGGCACCAAGCTCGTGAGCGAGCTCGGCGAGAAGCTCTCCGTCTTTACCGAGGCGGCCTCCATCATGGGCCTCTCCGTCGTGGGCGCGCTTATCGCCACGTCCGTCAAAGTGACGACCGCCCTCGAGTTCCAGGTCGGCGAGGTCGCGCTCAACCTGCAGACCGACATCCTCGACAAGATCATGCCGTCGCTGCTCCCGGTCCTTCTCACCGTGCTCGTGTACAAGCTGCTCGGCAACAAGAAGTGGACCCCAACCAAGCTCATCCTGCTGCTCATCGCCATCTCGCTCGTGTGCTCGTTCTTCGGCATCCTGGCCGTCTAGCGAGAAGACCCGCTTCCCCGGGGCGCCGGCCTCCCCCGCCGGCGCCCTTCTTGCCACGCCACCAGTTAGGAAGAAGCAATGAAGAGAATCCTCATCCTGGCCTCTCACCACACCATGGCCGAGGGCCTCAAAGACACCCTGGACTTCATCTCCGGCGGAGCGGCCGAGGTCCGCTCCCTCGCCGCCTACATGGACAACTCCCCCGTCGACGCCGCGGTCGACGCCGTGATGGCCGAGCTCGACGACGCCGACGAGGCCGTCGTCCTCACCGACCTCAACTCCGGCAGCGTGAACCAGCAGTTCTTCCGCCACCTCGCCCGCCCGCACACCCACGTGGTCAGCGGCATGAACCTGCCGCTCGCGCTCGTCTTCGCGCTGGAGCCGGCCGACGACTACCTCACCGCCGAGCGCGTACGCGAGATCGTGGAGGACGCGAAGTCCGAGATCAAGTACGCGAACGACCTCGCCGCGCAGATGGGAGACGACGATGACGACGAGTAACCCCGAGTGGTGGAAGTCCGCGGTCGTCTACCAGGCCTACCCCAAGAGCTTCTGCGACTCCGACGGCGACGGCGTGGGCGACCTCAACGGCATCCGCTCCAAGCTCGACTACCTGGCCGGCCTGGGCGTGGACGTGATCTGGCTGAACCCGATCTTCGCCTCCCCGCAGGTGGACAACGGCTACGACATCGCCGACTACCGCGCGGTCGAGCCCACGCTCGGCACCATGGCAGACTTCGACGCGCTTCTTGCCGAGGCGCACGAGAAGGGCCTCAAGATCATCCTCGACCTGGTGGTCAACCACACCTCCGACCAGCACGTTTGGTTCCAGGAGGCCTGCAAGAGCCGCGAGAACCCCTACCACGACTACTACATCTGGCGCGACGAGATCCCCAACAACTGGGGCTCGAGCTTCGGCGGCCCGGCGTGGAAGTACGTGGAGAGCGTGAGCCAGTACTACCTGCACTGCTTCGCGGAGGGCCAGTGTGACCTCAACTGGGACAACCCGGCCGTGCGCGAGGCCGTCTACGACGAGATGCGCTTCTGGCTGGACAAGGGCATCGACGGCTTCCGCATGGACGTCATCACCCTCATTTCCAAGGACCCGGCGCTGCCCGACGGCCCCGTGATCCAGAACAAGGCCTACGGCAGCTACTACGCCGGCTGCGCCACCGGCCCGCACGTGCATGAGTACCTGCAGGAGATGAACCGCGAGGTCCTCTCCAAGTACCCCGGCATCATGACCGTGGGCGAGGCGCCCCACACCTCGGCCGACCAGGCCATGGATTACGTGGGCGCGGGCCGCGGCGAGCTCGACATGGTCTTCCACTTCGACCACATGCACCTGGATTACGACGAGAACGGCAAGTACGCGCTGACCCGCGTCTACCTGCCCGACCTCAAGCGCGTGATGGACGAGTGGCAAGACAAGATGGCCGCGTGCGGCGGGTGGAACAGCCTCTACTGGTCCAACCACGACCAGGCCCGCGCCGTGTCGCGCTTCGGCAACGACTCCGAGCAGTGGCGCGTCAAGTCCGCGAAGATGCTCGGCGTGGCGCTTCACCTGCAGCAGGGCACGCCATACATCTACGAGGGCGAGGAGATCGGCATGACCAACGCCGGCTTCACGTCCATCGAGCAGTACCGCGACGTCGAGGCGCTGGACACGTTCCGCGACTTCACCGGGCGCAAGGGCTTCTCGGCCGAGGACACGCTCGAGCTGCTGCGCCTCAAGTCGCGCGACAACTCGCGCACGCCGATGCAGTGGAGCGCCGGGCACGCCGCCGGCTTTACCGAGGGCGAGCCGTGGATCGAGGCGAACCCGAACAAGGAGCAGGTCAACGTCGAGGCGGCGATGGCCGACCCCGAGTCCGTCTACTACTTCTACCAGCGGCTCATTGCCCTGCGGCACGAGCGCGCGAGTGTGACGGACGGCCGCTACGTGGACCTCGCGCCCGCCGACGAGAACGTGTGGGCCTACCTGCGCCGCGCCGAGGACGAGACGCTCGCGGTGCTGTGCAACTTCAGCGATAAGGAGGTCGAGTTCGAGCTTCCCGCCGAGGTCACGTGGGAGTCGAGCGAGCTCGTGATCTCCAACGAGGAGAGCGCGGCGGACGAGCTTTCGCGCACCGTCGCGCTCGAGCCCTACGGCGCCGTCGTCTACGCCATTCGCTAGGCACAACTGCTGTTTGGGGACAAATTAGCTCGTTCAACTGTTTGGGGACAGGTCGCTTCGCGCCGCGCGAGGTGCCCTGTCCCCAAGGTGTTACTCGGACTCGGCGAGGTAGGCGTGCTCGACGGCGCCGATGTACATGGTGTGGTAATCGCCGTCGCCGTAATGCTTGGCGTCGATGGCGCCGCCGTCCGTAAAGCCCTCGGGCCCGAGGTACGCCGCATACTGCTTGCGACAAACAAGCACGAGACTGGCCTCGGCGAAGGCCGCGACGCCGCCGACGGTAACCGGCGAAAGCCCGGTCGCCGCGACCTTATTCTCATCGCGTCCGGAAACCCGCCCCAGGTAGCCGAGGTCACGGCGGTGCTCGCCCGGCTCGAAGAACGAGAGCGAGAACAGCTCTCCGCGGTCGACGAACTCCTTGGTGTAGCGGCTCTGGCGGATATAGCACGTCGCGACCGGCTCGCCCCACAGCACGCCCAGGCCGCCCCAGCTCGCGGTCATCGTGTTGAACGAGGTCTCGTCGCCGGCGGTAACGAGCATCCAGCCGTCCCCGATTGCCTCGAACGGGTTGAACTCAAGCTGCTTGACGTCGACTTCCTCAAAGGCCATCGCCTCTCCTCTCGTTGTTGGGCCATCGGGAACACGATACCCCACCGGGCTCGCGTTGCGTAAATCGGGGTGATGGCAAGAAGCCCCTGTTCGGCGTTGTGAAAAACGGGGTGGCGGCAAGAAACGAAGGGCAAATGTTGCGTAAACCGGGGTGATGGCAGGCGCGGCGCTCCGAAACGCTGCCATCACCCCGATATACGCAACAAATCCGCCTTCCTTATTGCCGCCACCCCGGTTTACGCAACATCAGCGCCGTCCTTATTGCCATCACCCCGATATACGCAACGCAGGCAGGACGCCCGTTGCCACCACCCCGTTTTACGCAACGCGGACGAGACGCCACTCAGAACCAATAGGCGTCGAGAGGCACCTGCCCTCCCGAAGCAACCGTGCTGCCGGCACGGGCCTTGGCGCGAGCCTTCCCATCCCAGCAAACGCCGTCGATAAGGTCGAGTTCGCGTTTGAGCTCCCGACGTTTCCGGCGGCGCTGCTCGTAGACCTTCCGCGTCACGCGGCACGGCGAGCGGCCAAGGTCGGCGGCCACGAGCGCCATCAGCGAATCCATGTACTCAAGGTTGTCGTAAAGTTCCTTGTTCACCCGGTACTCGCGCCCGCCGAAAGCGAGGATCTCGTTCGATCTGCGCTGGTCGGCGGCTTGTTGGGCACGCGTAAGATGCCCCTCACCGTCGTATTCCAACGCCACGAACGCGCATTCAGTGCCTGCCTCGTCCTTGGGAAGAAGCACGATATCGGGCCGTCGCTCCCCCACCTTGCCCTGCTCGCCGACGCGCCCGACCTCGAATCTCTCGTTCATCGCCTTGACCGGCAGCGCGTAGCCGCCGAGCCGCGCGGGCAGGCTCACGCGCAGGAACAGCTTCGTCTCCATCGGCGAGGCGGAGTTCACGGGCGCAAGCGCAAGCGCGCCTCTTACCACGCGCGCGCCTCGGAACTCCCCCAGCGCGTCCAGGTGCCGCAGCAACGAATCCCTGGTCATGAGTGGTTTCGAGCGCGTATACATTCCGCTCGGCACCAGTGCATACGTACCAAGAAGCTCGCCGAGGAGCACCAGGAGCTCGGTACGCGTGAGGCGCGTGGCGAGCTGCACGCAGAGATGCTCCGGCGAGACGGACCATATGCCGTCGGCAATTCTTACGAAGCTTGATGCGGGAAGAGGCTCCCGCTGGGTATGGGTGACGACGTTCACCGTCCGTGTGCGCGAGGCCGCGTCGCTCACCAGAAGCTCGAGCCGGTCGGCATCGTGGCCGAGGGCCGATAGCTCTTGGGCTTTTTCGGCAAGCTCGGCCGCTTCCGGTACGCAGGCGGGGATGTGCAGCGGCAGCGCCCGCGCGGACGCGAGCGCATCCGCGAGCGACGGCAGCCGAAGCAGCCCCAAAGCACCCATATGTGTGACAACGATATCCATGGGTCGAGGATAGCGGAATCGCACGGGCGATGAGGCGAGAATATTAATCATTTTTCGTAGTATCTTGCAGAATTCTAACCGCAATCTAGCAGGTATCTTGCAGGATTCTTACCGCGCCTCTTTTCTTATGAAGCAACGACGAGGCGCAAGGGCCGATGACAAGAAGCCAGCGCGGGTCGCCGTGAAGAAGCAGCCGACAGCAAGAAGCCCACGGCGGGCGTTGCGGAATAGGGGGTGATGGCAATAGACCCGGTACCGACGTTGTGCAAATCGGGGTGATGGCAAGAAACGAGGGCCAAATGTTGCGGAAAACGGGGTGATGGCAGGCGCGGCGCTACGAAACGCTGCCATCACCCCGATATACGCAACAAATCCGCCGCCCTTATTGCCGCCACCCCGTTTTGCGCAACAGCCGAGGGCCCTCGATTGCCGCCACCCCGATTCATGCAACGCGGGCGGCACGCCCGCTGCCGCCACCCCGATTCACGCAACACGAGCCGGCGAAGGCAGGCGCTGCGCAACTGGGGACATCCTCAAGTTGCACGGGATACCCAAGCGACACCGGTGTTGCGCGTGGCCCCACCATCCGGACCTTGCGAATCCTGAGTTTCCAGAGCCGCCTCACGTCCAGCGGCAAGCACCTACTCGATGAAACCGACCTGAGCGCTGATGCGCTGGACCGCCTCGTCCTTACGGCGATTGAACTCAATCTTGTTCTCTTCGAAGAGATTGCGGCCCGTAGCGTCGATGGACACGATGAGCGGCCCGAACTCGCGAACCTTACAGCACCACAGCGTCTCCGGCATGCCGAGCTCGTCCCAGTGGTGCTCGGCGATGCGCTCCACCTCGGTCGCCGCGACCACGGCGCAGCCGGCGGGGAACACGCAGTGTATCGCGCCGAACTCGCGGCAAGCGTGCTCGGTGTTCGGCCCCATGCCGCCCTTGCCCACGATGACGCGCACGCCCGTGGCCTTGACGAACTCGTACTCGAACTTCTCCATACGGCTCGAGGTGGTCGGCCCGACCGAGACCATCTCGTAGTCCGGCTCGCCGGGAGCCGCATCCTCAACGGGCCGAGTGATGGGCCCCGCGTGCAGGATCGCCTTGTCGCGCACGTCGTAGGGCAGCTCGCGCCCGTATTCCACGAGGCGGCGATGCGCGACGTCGCGGCACGTGACCAAATCGCCGTCGAGCCAGACCACGTCGCCCACGCAAATCCCCTCAAGGTCCTTGGCGCTCACGGGCGTTACCAGGACTTTCTTGTCTCCACGAATCTCCAGCATTAGAGCTCCACCCCCGAATGGGTCGTGACGGTCGCGTTGAGGTCGGCGTCGAACACCACGTGCCCGCGGCGATGGCTCCAGCAGCCGACGTTGACGGCCACGCCGATGGTCGACGGGTGGCGCGCGGTGTTCTCGATGTTCACGCCCATGACGGAGGCGCGGCCGCCCATACCCTGCGGGCCCAGGCCGATCGAGTTGATGCCCTCCTCGAGCAGGCGCTCCATCTTCGCGGCGCGCTCGTTCTCGTTGTGCGAGCCGATGGGGCGCATAAGGGCCTTCTTGGAGAGAAGCGCCGCGGTCTCCACACTCGTCGCCACGCCCACGCCCACCAGAAGCGGCGGGCAGGCGTTGATGCCGTAGCTCGTCATCTGGTCGAGGACGAACTTGGTCACGCCCTCGTAGCCGGCACCCGGCATGAGAACCATGGCGCGGCCCGGCAGGCTGCAGCCGCCGCCCGCCATATAGGTATAGACCTCGCAGCCGTCCCAGCCGGGCACGATGTCCCAGAACACCGTCGGGGTGCCCTTGCCCACGTTCTTGCGGGTATTGACCTCGTCGAACGTCTGGACAGAGTTGTGGCGAAGCGGCGCCGCGAACGTCGCCTGAACAGTCGCCTCCTTAAGCAGCGCCTCCAGGTCGCCGATAAGCGGAAACGCCGTCCCGCACTTGACCCAATACTGCAAAACACCCGTGTCCTGGCAGCTTGGGCGCCACAGCTCGCGCGCGAGGTCCTGGTTCTTCTGCATCGTCTTATAAATCGCGCAGGCCAAGGGCTTGGTCTCGCTCGCCTGCAGCTCGTCGATCTTCGCGCGCACGTCGTCGGGCAGCACCTTGGCGGTGTGCTCCACGAACTTGGCGATCTTGTCCGTCATGAGGCGGACCTGCTCGTCGTGGGTCATGCGAATCTCCTCTCTAATCGGTGTTTTTTGGCATCTCGGACGCTTGCGGCGAGAAACCCGCGGGCCTGTCCGCGCACGGCGCGGGCGAAGACGACGACGCCACGCCCTCGGGGCCGCGCGCCGGACCGTCGTCTCCCGCAGGCGCCCCGAGCGCCGGCGCCGTGACGGCGGCGACCACATGCCCCACCAGCTCGGCGAACCAATCCGTCGAGTCATAGGAGTGGTCGGCGCCCTCCACGTAGCGCACCTCGGCGT
>CAVIBB010000064.1:0-11661 GCA_963640745.1 Paludibacteraceae bacterium | reverse complement strand
CGCCCTGGACGGCGAGCTGCCCCGCATGGTCTGCTGCCGCGTGAACCCCGGCGGGACCTTCTCGTCCGCCAACGGCATCATCGGCAACCCGCAGGACGCCAAGTTCGGCATGACGGTGCCGCAGCTCATGGAGGCGTTCGCCCGCCTGCGCGAGCTCGGCGTCGAGGACTTCGGCATCCACGCGTTCCTGGCGAGCAACACGCAGGAGAACGACTATTACCCGCGCCTGGCCCGCCAGCTCTTCGAGCTCGCGGTCCGCGCCCGCGACGAGCTCGGCGTCCACGTGTGCCTGATCGACCTCTCCGGCGGCATCGGCGTCGACTACGCGCCCGAGGACCCCGCGGCCGACATCGCGGCCATCGGCGAGGGCGTGCGCGAGGCCTACGAGCAGGTGCTTCTTGCCGTGGGGATGGACGACGTGAGGATCTGCTCGGAGCTCGGGCGCTGGATGCTCGCGCCTGCCGGGGCCCTCGTCACGCGCGTGATCCATGAGAAGGCCACCTACAAGGACTACCTGGGCGTGGACGCCTGCGCGGCCAACCTCATGCGCCCGGCCATCTACGACGCCTACCACCACATCTCCGTGATGGGCAAGGAAGATGAGCCCGCGACGCGCGAGTACAACGTGGTGGGCCGCCTCTGCGAGAACAACGACCAGTTTGCCCACGACCGGATGCTTCCCGAGACCGGCATCGGTGACCTGCTGTTTATTCACGATACCGGCGCCCACGGCTTCTCGATGGGCTATAACTACAACGGGTCGCTGCGCTCGGCCGAGCTGCTGCTGCGCGAGGACGGCTCCGTCCAGCGCATCCGCCGCGCCGAGACCCGCGCGGACTACTTCGCCACCTTCGACGACGACCCGCGCTTCTCTTCGCTCGCAAGTAAATGATGCGAGCGCCCGCTAGTAAATGATGCGAGGGCTCAGCCGCTTCGCCTCATTAGATATTTGATGAAAGGAACAGCTCTATGGACATGAGCAACCTCACGGGGTCGGTCGTCGCGCTCATCACGCCGTTCAAGCGCGACGGCTCCGTTGACTTCGAGAAGCTCGAGGGCCTGGTCGACTTCCACCTGGCCAACGACACGGACGGCATCCTCGTGCTCGGCACCACCGGCGAGTCCGCCACGATGACGGACTCCGAGGACCTGGCCGTGGCCGAGTGCGTCGTCCAGCGCGTGGCCGGCCGCGTGCCCGTCATCGGCGGGTCGGGCTCCAACTGCACCGGCGAGTCGCTGCGCAAGTCGCTCGAGCTGCAGAAGCTCGGCGTGGACGGCCTGCTCATCATCAGCCCGTACTATAACAAGTCGAACGAAGAGGGCATGTATCACCACCTCGCCGACGTCATGGATGTCGTCAACGTGCCGTGCATCCTCTATAACATCCCGGGCCGCACGGGCTGCAAGATCTCGGTCAACAACGTGGAGCGCCTCTCGGTCCACCCCAACTGCTGGGGCATCAAGGAGGCGTCCGGCGACATCTCCTACGCCGCCGACATCGCCCACTGCCTCTCCGACGACTTCCGCATGATGTCCGGCAACGACGACATGATCGTGCCGCTCATGAGCCTGGGCGCCTCGGGCGTCATCTCGGTCTGGGCCGACGTCGCGCCCAAGACCGTGCACGACCTCTGCGTCGATTACCTTGCGGGCAACGTTGAGGCCGCGCGCAAGGCGCAGATCGACAACCTTGAGCTTATCCACTCGCTCTTCTGCGAGGTGAACCCCATCCCCGTCAAGGCGGCGCTCGCCAAGATGGGCCTGATCGAAGAGTATTACCGCAAGCCGCTGTGGCCGATGGCCGACGCCGACCGCGAGCGACTCTACCGCGCCATGAAGGGGGCTGGTCTGATTGACTAACGCCAACAACGTCGAGCTCACGAGCGTCATCCTTGTCGGAGGCGGCCGCATGGGCCAGCTTATTGCCCAGAAGCTCGACGCCGACGGGGGCTTTGCCACCGAGGGCATCTACGACGTGACCAACGCCGACGAGCTCGACGGCCGCGCGCCTGTGGTCGACCTCGTCATCGACTTCTCCAACAAAGACGCCCTGCCGCACGTGCTCGCCTACGTCGAGCGCACCGGCGCGGCGCTCGTCTCGGGCACCACGGGCTTTTCCGACGAGGGTCTCGCGCGCCTTCACGCCCTCGGCGAGAAGACCCGCGTCATCTACTCTGCCAACTACTCCCTGGGTGTCGCCGCGCTTAAACGAGCCGCAGCTCAGGCGGCCCTTGCGCTCGGCGAGTGGGACTGCGAGATCGTCGAGACCCACCACAACCAGAAGGCCGACGCGCCTTCCGGCACGGCGCTGCTGCTCCTCGACGCGGTGGACCCTGAGCACGCGTGCTCCGTCGCCCACGGCCGCGAGGGCATGGTGGGCGCGCGCCCGGCCAAGGAGATCGGCATGCACTCCCTGCGCGGCGGCACCGAGGCGGGCACCCACGAGGTGCACTTCTTCGGCGCCGACGAGGAGGTCTGCCTCACGCACCGCGCGACGAGCCGCCAGATCTTCGTCAACGGAGCCGTGGCCGCGGCCAAGCGCCTTCTTGCGCGTAAGGAGAACGGCTTCTACACCTTCGAGCAGCTCATGTTCGAGTAAGCTGCCGTTTGTTTCCGTCGACGATTCCAGGTCTTATCCCAAGAGCATTGAAGAATTCCCAGAGCAATAAGGAGAAACACCCCAGCATGGACGCCCAGGAGATCATCAACTACATCGCCACCGCCCCCAAGAAGACCCCGGTCAAGGTCTATCTCAAGCTCAAGGAGGGCGCTGAGGTCGACCTTTCCGCGGCCGACCACGTCTTCGGCGAGGGCGCCGACAAGGTCGTCTTCGGCGATTACGCCAAGCTCGGCCCTGTGCTCGAGGCCGCCGGCGACGCTATCGAGGATGTCGTCGTGGAGAACGACGGCCGCAACACCGGTGTCCCCATGCTTAACAAGCTGGGCATCAACGCGCGCATCGAGCCGGGCGCCATCATCCGCGAGAAGGTCGAGATCGGCGACAACGCCGTCATCATGATGGGCGCCGTCATCAACATCGGTTCCGTCATCGGCGAGGGCACCATGATCGACATGGGCGCCGTCCTCGGCGGTCGCGCGACCGTGGGCAAGCACTGCCACATCGGCGCCGGCACCGTGCTCGCGGGCGTCGTCGAGCCGGCGAGCGCGACCCCGGTCATCATCGAGGACGACGTCCTCATCGGCGCGAACGCCGTGGTGCTCGAGGGCGTGCGCGTGGGCAAGGGCGCCGTCGTGGCCGCCGGCGCCGTCTGCGTCGAGGACGTGGCGCCCGGCTCCGTCGTGGCCGGCGTCCCCGCGCGCGTGATCAAGCAGGCCGACGAGGTGGCCGAGGGCAAGGTCGCCCTGGTCGACGCCCTGCGCAGCCTGTAGGGATAGGCGCGAGCCTTCCTCGGTGGGCTTCTTGCCCGGTAAGTGGGGGCGAGGCGAGCCCTGAAATCGCGCCGCGCAGCAAATGGTGCTTTCCGCCCGCCCTGAAACTGCGCCGCGCAGCAACGATCCTGCCTCATCCGCCCCATAAATGCACCGCGCAGTAACGATTCGTTGCTGCGCGGCGTTGCTTTAGGGCGGATGGGGCGCTGCCGTTGCTGTGCGGCGATATTCCGGGGCGCTTCTTGCCGCCCGGTTACTGCGCGGCGCGTATTCGGGGCGCGCGACTTTGGCCTGGCGGACGCCGTCTTGTTTAGCCCCCTGCGGTTCGCGGCTATTCCTGCCGCATGCTGCCCAGGTGGAAGAGGCTCGGTTTCGAGGTGCGCTCCTGTGTGGCGCGGTCGACGGCGATAAGCCCGAAGGTCTTGGAGTAGCCGTGCTGCCACTCCCAGTTGTCGAGCAGGCTCCAGTAGAAGTAGCCGCGCACGGGCAGGCCGTCGGCGACGCATCGGGCGACGCCGCCCAGCGCGGAGTCGATGAACTCGCAGCGGCGCTCGTCGTCATCGGTTGCGATGCCGTTCTCGGTCACATAGATATCGCCCACAAAATCCTGTGCGACCTTGCGAATCACGTGTTCAAGGGCCTGCGGGTAGTACTCGTACCCTGCCTGGGTGAGCTCGGCGCCCTCAGGCACAGGTAGGTCGCCGTCGGGCCCGGCGATGGCGCGCGCATAGTTCTGCACGCCGAGAAAATCGTCGCCTTCGAGGGCCGGCAGGTAGTGGGTGAACTCCTCGTTCCACTCGGCCGCAGCGACTTGCTCGCCGCCGGGAATCCACTGGATATCGTGGAGGGACAGCGTGAGCCCCACCTTGGCGTTCGGCGCCGCCGCGCGGATAGCGTCGCGAGCCGCCACGTGGGCGCGCATGACGATGTCGTCGCCGGAGGCCGTGCGGGCCGACTGGAAGACGTGCGGGTCGGGGGTGCCGAAGACTTCCTGGTACTCGGCCGCCTGGAGCTTCTGCTGCTCCATCATCTGCTGCAGGTTGATGCCCATCTGGACGTTGTTGTCGAGGTTGGCGGCGTCGTCCGCGGCGCCCGCCCCGTCTCCGCCCGTGCCCTTCGCCGCCGCTATCTTCTGCGCGGCGAGGCGGGCCATCATCTCGTAGCGCTTCATGAGGCGCGCGATTTGCGTGCCCATGTTGGCCTCGTTGAGGGTGCAAACAAAGCCCAGGTCATCGGCCAGGGCGGCGGCGACGTGGCCGGCGTAGCGGGCGAAATCGGCCACGGTGCTCTCGGCCTCCCAGCCGCCCTTCTTGATGAGCCATACCGGCGAGGTGAAGTGCATGAGAGTGACCATCGGCTCCAGGTCTAGCTCGCGGCAGCAGCGGATCATCTGGCGGTAGTGCTCGATCTGGGCCTCGTCGAAGACGCCCTCCTCGGGCTCGATGCGTGACCACTCGATGCTAAAGCGGTAGGCGTTGAGGCCCGCCTCGGCCGCGCGGCGCAGGTCCTCCTCGTAGCGGTGGTAATGGTCGCACGCGTCGCCGGAGAGGTCGTTATAGGTGGAGTGCTCGATATGCTCCATGGCCCAGACGTCGCACTTGTCGTTCTGGCCCTCGACCTGCTGGCCTGCGGTCGCGGCGCCAATGAGAAACTCGCGGGGGAACTTGTTCATGGGGTTGGCCCTTTCTGGTTGGGGTTGGTTGGTGGTTGGTGGTTGGGGGGTTGAGGGTGGCGGTCGCCGGGCGCTAATCGTCCGTGATTGCGCAGGTAAAGTGGTGCGTCCCGGCTCCGACCTCGCGCACCGAGCCGTCGGGCAGCTCGACCGTGGCGCCCACGGGCACCTCGATGTCGAAGCTCGCCTGATCGCCGTCGACGCGCCAGGCCGAGCAGATCTTCCCGGCCCGCGAGAGGTACGAGCCCTCCGCGTGGCCCAAGCGCGCGTCGACGTGCGGCCGCACGAGGACGCGAGAGAACCCGGGCGCCTCCGGCTGGATGCCGGCCACGTAGCGGTACAGGAACTCGCCCACAGACCCAAAGGCGTAGTGGTTGAACGAGACCATGTTCTCGCCGCCCTTGGTCGTGCTCTCCTCGTTGACCGAGCCGTCGGGGCGCAGCGCGTCCCAGCGCTCCCAGATGGTGGTCGCGCCGCGGTCGACCTCGTACATCCAGCCGGGGCACTCGGGCTGAAGCAGCAGGTCAAAGGCCAGGCGCTCTTCTCCGCCATCAACAAGCAGCGGCAAAAGATGCTGCGTGGAGAAGAACCCGGTGCGCATGCCCTCGGCGCGGATCTTCTCGACCAGGCGAGAGAAGAGGGCGTGCCACAGCTCGGCCGTCTCGCCCTCGCGCGGCACGACCAGGGCGAGCGCCATGATGTAGGCACCCTGGTAGTCGTCGCTCATGCGGGGCTCGCCTCGGCCCAGAAGCCCCCGGGTGACGAACTTCTTGATGTAGGCCCTGCGAACAAGCTCCAGCTCTGCGGCGTAGCGGCGGGCATCCTCGTCCCTGCCCAGAAGCCTCGCCGCCCGCACAAGGATACGCAGGTCGTTGACGAGAAACGCGTTGGAGACGGGCCCGTTGTGCATGGCCATGTACTTGATGTCGAGGCCGAGCGTCAGCCAGTCGCCCAGGCTGGGCGCGCACCACAGGTGCTTCTTGCCCGCGCGGGCAAGCTCGCAGTCGACGAAGCGGCGCATGCAGTCGTACTGCTCGGCCAGGGCGTCGAGGTTGCCGAACTGGTCATAGACGAGCTCGGGGACGATGGTGCAGGCGTTGCCCCAGCCCTGCATCGTGACGAAGCCGATGCCTGAGGGGCCGGGCGAGGGGACCGTGGCCGGCACGTAGCCCTCCGAGTTGTCGAGCTGGCTCGCGCGCATGTCGGCGCAGAACTTGCGCAGGAAAGCCTCGGTGTCGTAGTTGTAGGCTCCGGTGCGCGCGAATACGTGTCCGTCGCCGGTGTAGCCCTGGCGCTCGTCGCGCTGCGGGCAGTCGGTGGGGACCTCGACGTAGTTGCTGCGCTGGCCCCAAAGCTGGTTGAGGTAGAGGCGGGAGACACCCGCGTGCCCGCAGGTAAAGTCGCCGGTGCGCTCCATCGCGGTGTGGACGGGGCGGGCGGCAAGAAGGCCGTCTGCCCAGGGGCATCCCGAGACCTCCACGTAGCGGAAGCCCATGTACGAGAAGGTGATGTGCCAAGGCTTGGTGCAAGTACCTTTATGGTAGTCGACCTCGGCCTTCGCGGAGCGCAGGTTCGTCGTATAGAGGTTGCCTTCGGTGTCGAGGATCTCGCCGTGGCGCAGGCGGATGTGGCCGGACGCCATGAGGGCCGGGTTGATGACGACGACCGCGGCCATGTTCTGGCCGAAGTCGACGATGGTCGTGCCGTCCTCGCGCGGCGACACCTCAACGGGGGCCATCGTCTCGTGCAGCGTGGTGCGGATGGGGGAGGGGCAAAGAAGCTCCGGCAGGCTGCCCGCGTAGGGAACGGGGTCGATGACCTGCAGCGTTTGCGTACGGCCCGTGGAGCCAGGCGCCCAGAACACCTCGCCGTCGTAGAGACTCGCCGCGTCCCAGGGCGACTCGACGGCGCGCACATCGGCGTCGGCCGAGGTGAGGCGGCGAGCCTGCCCATCTACGGTCTCCAGGTCAAGCACCCACGAGACGGCCGGGCGCTCGCCGTAGAGCTGCGTGTTGTTCTCGCAGGTAAAGCGGCCGCAGTACCAGCCTTGCCCAAGGGCGACCCGTAGGGTATGGATGCCGGGATCGGCCAGCGCCTCGGTCACGTCGAAGGTCTGGTAGTGCAGTTCGTGGGGGTAGTAGGTGAAGCCGGGGACGAGAAACGCCTCGCCCACGGGCTCGCCGTCGATGCGGGCGTCGGCCATGCCGAGGGCCGTCACGGCGAGTGTGGCCTTGCGTACGGGCGCGGCCGCGGATGCCGATGCGCCCGTCTCGCCGCTACAGCCGCCTCCCCCGACCTCGACGACCTGCTCGAACACCTCGACGGTGCCCTCGCGGTACTCGCGCGCGACCTCTATGAAGGCGGCCCGCAGCGCGTCCGCGATGTCGTTCGTTAGCGTCATGCTGGGCAACCTCCTTAGGGCTTCTCGATCTTCTGCAGGGCGTCGTTGAGCTGCTTGACCGTCTCGGGGTCGGCCGCGCCCGCCTGGGTGAGCAGGCTCTCGAGGCTCGAGCGCTCCATGATCTGGCGGATCGCGGGGTTGCTCATGGCTTGGCTCGCCACGTCGCCGCCGTAGCGCTCGGCCGCGGCCTCCATCATCCGGCCGACGATGGCACCGGCCACGGGGTGGGCCTGCAGCTCGCCGATGGTGTCCTTGACCGAGAAGAACCGCTGGTCGATGACGATGCCGTCGAACCAGTTGGCGACCTCCTCGTCCGCCTGCAGGGTGTAGCTCTCGTCGGGCGCGTCGACGTGCTCGACCGCGATCTCGTCTCGCAACCCGCCCGCGACGGCGCAGATGCGGTGCTCGCCCGCGCCCGCTGCGGCCAGCTCGACCTCGAAGCCAAAGACGCGCCCGGCGTCCGAGACAGCGGTCTTCTCGCCGTCGACATATAGTTCTACCTGCGGTTGGTTTGAATAAACGACCACCTTTGTGACGTCCTCGGCGCGGTGGGCGTAGCGACGCCCGCAGACGTGGACGAAGGGCTCGTCAGACCAGAACGCGCGGTAGAGGTAGAAGGCGTCCTTGCGCACCTTGCGGTCGATGGTGACCAGGCCCTTCTGGTTCTTGCCGTCATTGCCGCCGCCGTTTCGGCCGTCGGCACCAAAGTCGAACATGTTCCAGACAAACGAGCACCACATCCAGGGCCTGGCCTCGAGCATGCGCAGCATGTGCTCGTGGTAGAGGCACTGGTACTGCTCGCTGTAGTCGCCGCGCGCGGGCTCGGCCGCTTGGAACTGCGGGTTGCAGTCGGCGCCGTACTCGGTGAGGCCTATGGGCTCGTCCGGGTAGGCCGCGTGCCAGGCGTCGAAGAACTCGTCGTTTTGCTCAAGCTCGCCCACGTACCAGCCGTAATACAGGTTGTAGGCGTTGACGTCGGCCAGGTGGGCGATCTTGCTCGCGGTGTCCAGCATGAAGACATGGGCGTTGGCCGTGGGGCGCGAGGGGTCCAGCTCGTGGGCCAGGTCGTTCAGCTTACCCAGGGTGGACAGAAGCGCGTCGTCCATGGCGCTCGCCGTCGTGATCTCATTGGAGAGGGCCCAGCAAAAGACGGACGGGTGGTTGCGGTTCTGGGCGATGAGCTCGCGCATCTGCGACAGGGCGTTCTCGTCTCCCGCGGGCAGGCGCATCGTGATGACGGGGACCTCGACCCAGCAAACGACGCCCAGCTCATCGCACAAATCGTAGAACTGTTGGGCATGCTGATAGTGGGCCAGGCGGATCGCGTTGGCGCCCATCTCGCGGATGATCGCCATGTCCTCGCGGTGCATCTCGGGCGTGAGGGCGCAGCCGACGCCGGCGCGGTCCTGGTGGCGAGAAACGCCGCGAAGCGGGTAGGGGCGGCCGTTTAAGAAGAAGCCGTCGCCGGTGGCTTCCATGGTGCGGCAGCCAAAGCGGACGGTCTTCTCGTCGCCGGATGCCAGGGTTGCGCGCAGGGTGTAGAGGTAGGGGTCATCGAGGCCGTCCCACAGGTGGACGTCGGCGAGAAGGACGTTGGCGCGGGCACGGCCTGTCTCGTCTACCGAGGCCGTGACCTGCTGTCCCGCGACCTCGAAGGTCACGGTCTTGCCGGGCTGGTCGCCCTCGACCCAGGCCTCGAGGGCGACCTCGGCTGTGTGGGCGGCGAGGTCGACCGCGGGCGTCGCGTAGACGCCCGGGCCGCCGTCACGGCCCAAGGCGAAGTGGGCCGCCGGCACGACCACGATGCGCGCAGGGCGGTAGAGGCCGCCGTAGAAGGTGAAGTCCGCGGTCTGGGGGTAGACCGTCTGGCTCGCGGAGTTGTCCACGGCGACGGACAGGCGGTTCTCGGCCGCCGCGCCCGTCGCGGGCTTCCCACCGCCCGCCGCGTCAGTGTCCGCCAACGCTCCCGTAATGTTCGCGCGGAAGGTCGAGTAGCCGCCCTCGTGGTGCGCGACCTGCGCGCCGTTTACATAGACGTCCGCCACCTGCGAGGCGCCCTCGAACTCGAGCCAGGCCTCCTCGCCCGGCTCGAGCGCCAGCTCGGGCAGCGCGGTCTCGTAGGTCGCCCGTCCGCGCCAGTAGTCGCCCCCGCCGTCTTGGCCGTCCACGGCGTTCCAGGTGTGGGGGACCTGTACCTTCTCGGTTGCGCCTTCACGGGTGAAGTCCCAGGTCAATGCGGCAGAAAGTTCGATGGTTCTTCTCATTTCCTATGCCTCCTTCGCCTCATGCAGGGCGGCCTTCTTCTCGGCGATGTCCTTCTGGATCTCGACCATGCGCTCGCGGCCGAGGTTGTAGCGCTTCATGGCAAACAGGCCGATCAGCCAGCCCAGGACGGGCAGGCCGAAGTAGAGGAAGAGCCCCATCGCCTTGAGCGCCGGCGTCGAGGGGTCGGTGGGCTGCGGGGTCGTCGTCGCGTAGCCCACGAAGGAGATGCAGACGGCCGCGATGGTGCTGCCCAGCGAGGAGATGACCTGGTCGATGACGTTGTAGGTGGCGTTGACGACGGCCGGCAGGTACTTGCCCGAGCGCGACAGCTCGTAGTCGATGACGTCGGCGCGCATGGCGTTGTCGGCCGTGGTGATGCACATCTTGAGGCCGTTGATGACGAGGATAAGGATGAAGAACACAACCATCTGGACGGAGAAGCGCGCGATTTCGCCCATGTCGACGGCGGCGCAGAAGACGATCATGACAACCGATGCCGCGATGCCCGCGAGCATGGCGAAGACCGCGATCTTCTTGGAGCCCACCTTGCCGCAGAACTTGCCTGCGACGATGGCGAACACGATGGAGGGCAGCATAGCCACGATGCTGATCATGGTGCCGTACTGGATGTTGCCGATGAGGATGCCGAAGACGACCGTGGTCACGATGGCCTGGCTCATCGTCTGCTGGGAGAGCTTGGACGACACGCAGTGCAGCACATACATCTGGAAGGGGCGGTTGGCCTTGATGAGTCGCCACATGTCGCTCAGGGAGACGCCGGAGTCCGCGCCGCCCGCGCTCACGTTCTCGAAGTTCTCGGGTTTATCGGCCTCGGAGATGCCGATGCAGGTCAGGACGAGAAAAACCAACGAGACGGCCACGACGATGAGGGCGGTCGCGGCAAGCATCGGGGCCGTGTACTCGTTGCCGAAACGCGGCAGGACAACCATGACGATGAAGGCCGAGAGGATCGTGGGGACGAGGTAGGCGTAGACGGTGCCCCACACGCCCACCATCGGGCGCTGGCGCGGGTCGTTGGTGATGACCGCCGCGGCCATGTTGCCCGCGATGTCGCAGGTGGACGCGCCGATGATGTAGAGGCAGTAGAGGATCACGAACAGCACCGGCCCGTGGCCCTTGTCGGAGAGCCAGACGAACAGCAAAAGCACGGACAAGGTGCGCAGGACCCAGCCCGCGACCATGAAGATGCGTAGCTTGCCGAAGCGCGTGTTCACGCGGTCCATGAGAAGGGCGAGGAAGGGGTCGATGACGCCGTCGAATAGGCGCGTCACCGTGAGGATGACGCCCGCGGCGGCCAGCGCGATGCCGTAGCCTGCGTTGGCGAGGTAACTCATGTAGCCGATGAGCGAGTAGAACGCCATCGAGAGCGAGTTGCTCATCATGGCCATGGCTATCTGCCACGTCTTGGCGCGGCGGTATACCACGCCGTCGGTCTGGGATGCGGTTTGCTTGGGTCGCACGGTTCCTCCTTTATCTGGCGCCTTCGCGGGCGCACTTACTTCTCCACCCTCATCGTGGGGTCGCGGGGGCGGTGGGGTAAGGCTGCAAAGAGGCCGTGAAAGTGAGGATAAAGCCATACGAAACGTCGGGGTTCGCGTCGCCGCTCGCGGGCGGAGCGAGGCCGCTCGCCGGGTTAGGGGAGGGCGGCCGGGCGGCCGGTGCGTAGAGTCTCGTGCTGAGAAGGACGCCTGAACGGCCCGGCAAGGATGCCGGCGACGGGCGCGAGGGGCGCTTTTCGACGGCGGCGGGCCGGGGCGCCGCGGGAGGGGTGGGGACGCGCATGCTGCTCAATGCGGCCATACTGTGCGATCGGCTCAAAACCGAGCTGGGGGCGACTGCCCGCGGGCCCGAGACGTCCGCCCTCGCGCTCAGGCGGCCCCTCGCGCTGGACGGCACGGCCTCCGAGCTGGCA
>CAVIBB010000063.1:0-11758 GCA_963640745.1 Paludibacteraceae bacterium | reverse complement strand
CGCGCAGCGCGCAGGACATGAGGTGCATGAGGTAGAGCGCGTCTGCGTCGAGGCGTTCGTCGGGCATCGGGTTCCTCCGGGTCGGGGTGCGGGTGCGGGCGGGCGGCGGGTGCGGCCGGCGGCGGGCCGGCGCCGGTTGCAACCGCGGGTTGTGAAGACTTCACAACCGAATCCAGCCTTCACAACTCGATTTTCTCGCCGAATCGGCAGTTGTGAGGGCTTCTTCGAGTGGTGAAGACTTCACAACCGCGCGGCGGGCGGTCACGAGCTGCGCGGCGGGCGGGCGCCTCCATGGTACCGCGGTGGCGTCGGGCCAGCGCCCCAGCCCCTCAGCTGTGAAGTCTTCACAACCGAATCCAGCCTTCACAACGCGGTTTTCTGCACAAATCGGGGGTTGTGAGGGCTTCTTTGCGTAGTGAAGTCTTCACGACCGCAGGGCAAAGGGCGCTCCGCGAGAGGTCCGTCCGGGACGTCGCTCCCGCCCCCGTATCCGCCGTCCCGTCGCCCCTCTACTTGTGAAGACTTCACGGCTGGTTTTAGTCTTCACAACTCGATTTTTCGCCCAAATCGGGGGTTGTGAGGGCTTCTTTGCGTGGTGAAGTCTTCACGACTGTGGGGCGGGGGTGGGGCGCAACCGCGGGCAGCGGGCGCCTGGCGGCGGGCTACTGCTCCGGACCGGCGGGCTACTGCTCCGGATCGGCGGGGTTGTGGTTGGCGAACATGACGCAGAACGCGACGGCGAGAAGCGCGACGGAGAGCAGAATCATGCGCGTTCCGAGCAGCGGGCGGGACCAGTTGCCGATGACGGCGCCGACGACGAAGCACACGATGACGAAGTAGCTGAGCAGGCCGGTCCTGAGGGAGCTCTTGTTCCCGTCGTGCGCCCACGTGACGACGGATTGCGTGCCGGAGCGCAGGTTGCCGATGCACATAGTCGTCGCGAGCGGGTGGCCGTGGAACTTTCGGAAGGCCTGGACCTGGATGCCGCACGCGAACGAGGTGAGGCCGTTGGCCCACAAGCTGTGTCCCTCAGGGATTGACGAGACGACAACAAGAATAGCCGCCTCGACAACAACCGCCAGCTGACGCCAGTGAAGCCGTTCTTCTTTAGCAAAAAGTTTGATGGAGTGGCACAACGCAATTCCCGCCGCGAAGCAGGCGACGGGGACACCGTAGTGCAGGCACTCGATCCAGCGGCCGGCGGCGAGGTGGATGCCGAAGAGAAGCATGTTGCCGGTCTGCGCGTTGGCAAAGACGTGATCGCGGACCAGGTAGGAGTAGGTGTCCATGACGCCGCCCGCGAGCGCGAGCGGGATCGCCACCCGGATCGACTCGGACATCTGCCTTGCGTGCGCCATGCTGCGCGCTCCCCTCTTGCCACCGCTACCTGCGCGTTATTCTCGCGCACTGTTCTCGCGCGCCGTCCCTGCGCGCTGTTCCGCAGGCCATTGTGGCACCGCGCCGCCGGCGGGCACGACCCGTCGACGGCGCGGTAAAGAACCGGTAACCTCCCCGCCCGCTGGGGCGAGTTCGAAAGCGGTGCCCGGTGGACCGAGCTCGAAGCCGGCACCCGGTGGGGCAAGTTCGCGCATGCCGCTCGCTTGGGCGGGCTAGCGGCTGCGAGCCTTGAGGGCGCGGGCAATCTCGCGGTCGACGTCTCGACGGGCCATGTCCTCGCGCTTGTCGTAGAGCTTCTTGCCGCGGCCAAGGCCGACGGCGAGCTTGACGCGGTTGTGCTCGTCGAAGTAGAGCTCCAGCGGCACGAGCGCCGTGCCCTTCTCGCGGAGCTTGCCGTCCAGGTAATCGATCTGGTGGCGGTGCAGCAGCAGCCTGCGCTTGCGGTCGGGGTCAACGTTCCAGACGCCGCCGTTGGAGTACGGGTGGATGTGGACACCGTGCAGCCAGCACTGCCCGCCGCGGATCAGGCAGAAGGCATCGGTGATCTGGGCCGCGCGCTCGCGCAGGCTCTTGACCTCGGTGCCGGTGAGCTCGATGCCCGCCTCGTACGTCTCGTCGATGAAGTACTCGTGGCGCGCGGAGCGGTTGCGGGCGATGGACTTCTTGCCTGGCTTGGACGGCTTGCCGGCGCCGGCGCCCTTGCCGGCTGCCTTGCCGCCGCCGACGGGCACGGACTTCTTTGCCATGGCTAGTTCACGCTCCTCGCGGCGTCCTCGGCGTCGACGGCCGCGCCGGCGCCGGACGCGCCGGCGAGCTCCTCGGCCTCGGCGGCCTGGATCGCGCGCAGCAGGGACTTGGCGGCGGGCTCGCCCACCAGGTCGCGGGCGCGCAGGGTAAAGCTCGCGGCGTCGTTCTTCTCGCCGGCGCGGGCGGCGTTGGACGCGCAGATGAGCAGGCACGCGGCGACCTCGGCGTTGGCGCCGCAGGGCAGGCCCTCGTTGGCAAGAAGGTCGCGGACCTCGGTCTCCGAGACGCCGGCCGGGTCGCGGTCGGTGCCGGCGGCCTGGTCGACGGCCGCGTCGAGGGCACCGTCGCGCACATCGAGCAGCTGCGCCGCGCGCAGGCAGGCGGCGGCCACGCGGGGCTTCTTGCTGACCTCGAACCAGGCGGAGAAGTTGACGAAGGCGCGGGCGAGGTGGCGCGGGTCGCTCGCGCGCTCGAAGACGGAGAAGGAAAGGCCCAGGTACTCGTCCATGTCGCCATCGACCTTGTACAGGTCGGCCAGGTTCAGGCGAGAGGCGCAGTCCATAGGGTTCCAGCGGATGGCGGACTTGAGCGCGGCCTTGGCCTCGTCGTAGTCGCCGGTGTGGACGGCCGCGAGGGCGAGGTCGTTGTAGAGGCGGTCGAGCGGCTCGCCGACGTCGCGCAGCTCGCGGGGGTCGCCCTCGATGCGGCGGTACGCGAGCTTCTCGTAAGCGGTCGGGAAGCTGAACCACTGCACCTCGTTGGTGGCGGCGCAGTTCTTGTCGGCGTACTCCTCGGCGTCCTCGGCAAGGCGTCGAAGCAGCTCGAGGGCGGCTTCTTCCTGGCCCTGGAGCAGGTAGCCCTCGGCTTGGGCGAGCGAGTCGGTGAGCTCGGTCTGCGGTTCGTTCATGGTTCCTCCAGCCGGCCGGGCCGGCGCGTCGTCGGTGTTCACTCTGCTGATGATACCCCGCATGCGGCGGGGCTTTCCGCGGCGGGGCTTCTTGCCAGGCGATCCTGACCGGCCGACCGCGCCGCCCGCCCCACAGTTGTGAAGACTTCACCACGCAAAGAAGCCCTCACAACCCCCGATTTTGCGAAAAAAGCGAGTTGTGAAGGCTAAATCCGGGCGTGAAGACTTCACAACCGGAAGTCGATGCGGCCGCGGGGCACGTCGATGCCGGCGACCTGCACCTCGACGCGGCGGCCGAGGCCCCAGATCTCCCCCGTCTCGGCGCCCGTCAGCGTCAGGCGCTTCTCGTCGTACTCGAACCACTCGTTGCCGAGCCCCCGCACGGGAAGAAGCCCGTCCGCGCACGTCTCGTCAAGGCAAATAAACACGCCGAAGCGCTCGCAACCGGAGACGACGCCCGTCTCGCGCCGCCCGATGCGCCCCTCGTAGAGCTCGGCCATCTTTATCTTCTGCGAGTCGCGCGCGGCGGCGTCGGCGGTTCTCTCCATGCGCGAGCAATCGGCGCAGAGCTGCGGCAGCACGCGCTCGACGGCGCGCTGCTCGGGGCACCCGTCCTTGCCGGCGAGGTGCGCCTTGAGCGCCCGGTGCACGACGTCGTCCGGATAGCGGCGGATCGGCGAGGTGAAGTGGCAATAAGCCGCAGCTCCGAGGGCATAATGGCCGTCGTTGTGCGGCAGGTACACGGCGCGGCGCTGGGCGCGCAGAAGCAGCGTGCTGGCCAGGTACTCGCCCTGCGTGCCGCGGGCGCGCTCCAGGATGGCCTGAATCGTCTGCGGCTCGCCGAGCAGCAGCGCGGCGGCGTCGCCGGGGGCAAGAAGCCCCATCTCGTCGAGCGGCGCGACGGTCCGGCGCAGGTCGTCGGCCGCGGGCTGCTCGTGGACGCGATAAGCGCACGGGACCTCGGCGTCGGCCAGAATCTTTGCCACGGACTCATTGGCGAGGAGCATGGCCTCCTCGACGAGCCCGGTCGCGCGGGTGCGGTTGCGCACGCGCACGCCGGTCGGGTGGCCGTCGGCGTCGAGGGTCACCTTGGCCTCGCGCGACTCGAAGTCGATGGCGCCGCGCTTGTGGCGCAGGCGCTCGCGCAGGGCGCGCACCCGGTCGAGGACGCGGAGCATCTGGGCGATGTCCTCAGCCTCCGCCGCGTCAACCACGGGCAGGTCAGCAGGGGTGATTGCATCATCAAGAAGCGCATCGGCCTCGTCGTAGCACAGCCGCGCGTTGGAGCGGATGGCCGACGTGCATGCACGGGCGGACACGACGCGGCCGCGCTCGTCGAGGCGCATGCGCACCGTCATGGCGAGGCGGTCCTCCCCCGGGCGCAGCGAGCAGACGTCGTTGCAAAGGCGCTCGGGCAGCATGGGCAGGACGCGGTCGACGAGGTACACCGAGCAGGTGCGCGAGCGGGCCTCGAGGTCCATCGAGGAACCCCACGGCAGGTAGTGCGTCACGTCGGCGATGTGAACGTCGAGGTCAAACCCCCCGTCATCGCGCTCGCGGGCGCCCACAGCATCGTCGAAGTCGCGAGCGTCGGCCGGGTCGATGGTCACGCACATGACGTCGCGCAGGTCGCGGCGGCGCGCGTCGGCGGCGAGGGCGCCGTCCACGTCGGCGCGCACGGCCTCCGCCTCGGTGAGCGTCGCGGGAGAGAAGTCGCAGGCCAGCCCATGGCTCGCGATGACGGACTCGATGTTCATGTCGAGCTCGTCGGCCGAGCCGACGCGACGGTCGATGGTCACCACGGCAGCGGTGTAGGGCGTGGGGTACTCGACGATGCGCGCGGCCACGATGTCGCCGGGCTCGACGCCCAGGTGCTCGGGGCTCTTGTCCTCGGGCACGACGAAGAAGTCGTGGCAGAGCCGGTTGTCGAGCGGGACGACGGCCCCGAGCGGGCCGGCGAGCTCGAAGCGGCCGAGCAGCGTGTGGGTCGCGCGGGTAAGCACCGAGTCGACGACGGCGAGCTTGCCCTGGCCGGGCCTCTTTGCGCCGACGAGAAAGACGCTGACCTCGTCGCCGCTCATAGCCTCGCGGACGCCGGAGCGCGTGACCTCGAAGGTGCCCTCGGCGGTCTCGACCACGGCCGCGCCGGGCCGCAGCACACGCAGGGTGCCGCTGATGGTGCGGCGTTGCTTGCGCGGCCCCTTGGAGGAGCCGCGACGGGTGTTTCCGTGATGCGGGCGCTTTCTGGCCATCGCTTCTCTCTTTCCGTCGCTTGGGGACTGGCTCGTTCGCGGGGCGCGCACCGCTCGGAACCCGCCCCAAATAATAGAACGGGGGCGCCGCGGTTGCGACGTCCCCGTTCGTAAGGGTTTCTTGCCAGCAGGCGCGGCGCTAGACCTTGAGGTAGCGGCGCATGGCGATGGCCGAGCCAAAGAGGCCGATGACCACGCCGATGCCGAGCAGGCCCGCCGAGCACTCGGCCATGGTGCGGGCCGGGATGCTGAACGAGAGGAACTGCATGCTCGTCGAGAGCTTGGGCAGCAGGGCGTTCACGCCCGCGACCAGCGCGGCGATGGCAAGAAGCGCGCCGATAATGGCCTCCAGCGTGCCCTCGAGGATGAACGGCCGGCGAATGAAGCTGTTCGACGCGCCGACCAGGCGCATGATGCCGATCTCGCGGCGGCGAGCGGTGATGGCCAGGCGAATCGTGTTGTTAATGAACACGAACGCGACGAAGGTCAGCAGGGCAACAAGCACGATGGCGGCGATGCGGATGTAGCTGGTCACGCTGAAGAGCTTCTCGACCGTCTCGCGGCCGTAGTTGACGTCCGACGCGGGGCTGTCCTGCGAGTCGCAGATGGCGGCGAAGTCGGCGTCGTCCACGATCTTGCTCGCGGTGGTCTCGACCTGCTGAGGGTCGTCGAGCTTGATGACCAGCGACGCAGGCAGCGGGTTCTCGCCGTCGAGCGCGCTGATGGCGTCGCTCGCGTTGCGGTTGGACATCTGGTTCTGGTACTGCTCGAGCGCCTCTTCCTTGGTGCGGATGGTGACGCTCTCGACGTTGTCCCAGCCCTGGACCTTGGCGGCGTAGGCCTGGATCTGCTCGTCGGTGGCGTTGTCGGAAAGGAACGCCTGGATGGTGACCTCGTCCTCGACCGAGCCGATCATGTTGTCGATAAGCACGGAGCAGAGCACGAAGAGACCGATGATAAAGAGCGAGAGGAAGATGGTCACCACCGCGCCGAGGACCGTGGTCCAGTTGCGGCGGAAGTGCTGGCCGACCTCCCGGAAAGAATAACCGATGCTAGAGGGCGCCATAGTAGCCGTAGCCTCCCTTCTCCTGGTCGCGGACGATGTGGCCGGCCTCCAGCGCGATGACGCGCTTGCGCATGGAGTCGACCATCTCGCGGTCGTGGGTGGCCATGACGATGGTGGTGCCCGCGCGGTTGATTCGGTCGAGCAGCTTCATGATGCCGAGCGAGATAGCCGGGTCGAGGTTGCCCGTGGGCTCGTCGCAGACGAGCAGCGGCGGGCGGTTGACCATGGCGCGCGCGACGGAGACGCGCTGCTGCTCGCCGCCGGAGAGCTGGTCGGGGAAGTGGTCCATGCGCTCGGCGAGGCCGACGAGGCGAAGCACCTCGGGGACCTGGGCCTTGATGACGGAGCGCGGCTTGCCGATGCACTCGAGGGCGAAGGCGACGTTCTCGTAGACCGTCTTGTTGGGCAGGAGCTTGAAGTCCTGGTAGACGGTGCCGATCTGGCGGCGGAGATACGGGACCTTCTTGTTGCGCATCTTGGTGAGGTCCTGACCGCCGACGATGACCTGGCCATGGGTGGCCTTAAGCTCGCGCGTGATGAGGCGCAGGAGCGAGGACTTGCCGGAGCCGGAGTGGCCGACGACGAAGACGAACTCGCCGGGGTACACATCGAGGCTGACATCGTCGAGAGCGGGCTTGTTGGGCTGGGCCGGATAGATGAGTGACACGTTTTTGAACGACACGGTGGGCGTGCCCGTACGCGAGACCGCGGGGGCGTCGTCGTTGGCCAGGGGCGCGAAGACGCTGGTGAAGCCGGGCTGATCGGTGGGATCGGCCGGCTCGGACGCGGTAACGACGTGGACGGCGAGGTCGTCTGAGGCCGCCGACTCGAGGGCGTCGGCCGTCGGCTCGTCCACGCTGGGGACGGCGGCCGCGGACGCGGACTCGGGGTAAAGAACGGCGTCGACGGCTGCGTCGTCGATGACCTGCGGCGTTACGGGTGCCGTGGTCGGAAGCGGCTGGAAGATGGTCTCCTCCCCGTCCGACCCCTGTCGCTCAGTGCTGCGAAAGTGATTGGCCACGAAAGCTCCTTTTCCTTTTGCTCACAGCGGACAGATGCGCGGTTAAGTTTAGCAAATGGCCTGCTTTGGGCCTTAACCGCCTCCACAAACGGTCGATAAAGCAGAACCTCCCCACACCCCTTGTGGTGTGGGGAGGCCGTTTAAGCTGGCAAGAAACGCCTGGTTCGGCAGGCTGCCGTTTGGCGGCGGTCGCCGGCGCGCGGGCGACCTGCACGGGGCGGGTTGCCGTTTGGCGGCGGGCTACTTGCCCAGGAAGTCGAGCACCTGGCGCTCGACGCCGGCGGCGTCCAGGCCGTACTTGGCCAGGAGGTCGACCGCGGGGCCGGACTCGCCGAAGACGTCCTGCACGCCCACCTTGCGCACGGGCACGGGGTCGGCGGCCAGCGCCGCGAGCACCGCGTCGCCGAGGCCGCCGATGACGGAGTGCTCCTCGCAGGTGACGACGCGGCCGCACTTCCTGGCCGACGCGCGCACGAGCTCCTCGTCGAGCGGCTTGACGGTGTGGATGTTGACGACCTCGGCGGAGACGCCCTTCTCGGCGAGCGACTCGGCGGCCTCCAGCGCGGCCGCGACCATGAGGCCGGTGGCCACGATGGACACGTCGGCGCCCTCGCGCAGCACGACGCCGCGGCCCACCTCGAACTCGTAGGTCTCGGGGTCGTTGACCACGGGCACCGCGAGGCGGCCGAGGCGCATGTAGACCGGGCCCTCGATGTCGAGCGCGGCGCGCACGGCGGCCTTGGCCTCGGTGTCGTCGGACGGGACGATGACCGTCATGCCCGGGATCGAGCGCATGAGGGCGATGTCCTCGTTGCACTGGTGGCTGGCGCCGTCCTCGCCCACCGAGATGCCGGCGTGCGTGGCGCAGATGTTCACGTCCAGGCGCGGGTAGCCCACCGAGTTGCGGACCTGCTCGAAGGCGCGGCCCGCGGCGAACATCGCGAAGGTGGAGCAGAAGACCTTGTGGCCCGCCGCGGCGATGCCGGCGGCGACGCCCACCATGTTGGACTCGGCGATGCCGCAGTCGTAGAAGCGCCCCGGGTAGGCGGCCTTGAACCTGCCGGTCTGGGTCGCGGCGGCCAGGTCCGCGTCCAGGACCACGAAGTCGTCGCGCTCGGCGCCGAGCTCGACCAGGGCCTCGCCGTAGCTGGCGCGCGTGGCGACCTTCCTCACGTCTGCCATCTAAAGCTCCTTCCCGGCGGCCTCGAGCTCCGCCATGGCCTGCTCGTACTGCTCGTCGTTGGGGGCCTTGCCGTGCCAGCCCACCTGGTTCTCCATGTAGCTCACGCCCTTGCCCTTGACCGTCTCGGCCACGATGCAGGTGGGCGCCCCCTTGTGCGCGCGGGCGGCCTCGAAGGCGGCGCGGAGCTGGGCCACGTCGTTGCCGTCGGCGACCTCGACCACGTTGAACTTGAAGGCGCGGAACTTGTCGGCCAGCGGCATCGCGGAGTTGACCTCCTCGATGGTGCCGTCGATCTGCAGGCCGTTGTGGTCGACCACGACGCAGAGGTTGTCGAGGCCGAGGTTGCCGGCGAGCATCGCGGCCTCCCAGACCTGGCCCTCCTCGCACTCGCCGTCGCCGAGCAGCGCGTAGGTGCGGTAGCCGTCGCCCCAGTGCTTGGCGGCGAGCGCCATGCCCACGGCGGCCGAGATGCCCTGGCCGAGGGAGCCGGTGGACATGTCGACGCCCGGGGTGTCGTTCATGTTCGGGTGGCCCTGCAGGTGGCTGCCGATGTGGCGCAGGGTGGGCAGGTCCTCCCTGGGGAAGAAGCCCCTCTCGGCGAGCGCGGCGTAGAGCGCCGGCGCGCAGTGGCCCTTGGAGAGGACGAAGCGGTCGCGGTCGGCCTTCCTGGGGTCGGCCGGGTCGATGTTCATCTCCTCGAAGTAGAGGTAGGTGATGATGTCGGCGGCGCCGAGCGAGCCGCCCGGGTGGCCGGCCTTGGCCGCGTGGACGCCCGTGACGACGCCCTTGCGGACCTCGTTGGCGACGCGGCGAAGCTCTTCGTCAGTCATGTTGCCCCTTTCAGGCTGATGTTTCTGAAGCGTGCTCCATCGTAACGTGCTAGTCGGCCCTCCGAGAGGAGGGCCGAACATTCAAGTAAATTTCTTTACCGCAGCCACATCCTGCGGCTGGTTTAACGCGAGGATCTCGGTCGATAAGCCTTGCGGCGGCCTCAGGGTGCCCCATACAAACCCGCGGCGTCGGCCCGGTGCCCCAGATAGGGAGCGACGAGCCCGAGGAAGCGTACTTCGGTACGCGACGAGGGTCGGAGCCCCTAGATGGGGTGCCCGGCCGGCGCGGAGGGCGCGGCTAGCCGGACCCCGGCAGGATTCGACCCGCAGGTCCTACTGGGCCGCAACCACCTTCGCCCAGTCGGCGTCGAAGGAGGCCATACCCTGGTCGGTGAGCGGGTGCTTCAGGCACTTCTTCAGCGCGCCGAACGGCACGGTGGCGATGTCGGCGCCGAGCAGCGCCGCCTGGGTCACGTGGTTGGGGGTGCGCACCGACGCGGTGATGATCTCGACCTCGTCGTCGACGTTCTTGCCGCTCCAGTCATAGTTCTGGATACAGGCGACGACGTTGGCGAGCTGCTGGATGCCGTCCTCGGCGATGTCGTCGAAGCGGCCGACGAACGGGCTGATGTAGCGGGCGCCGGCGTTGGCGGCCAGCAGCGCCTGGGTCGGGCTGAAGACGAGCGTCATGTTGATGCGGACGCCCTCGGCGGCCAGGGTGTGGGTCGCGGCCAGGGACTCGGCGCAGATCGGGAGCTTGACGACGATGTTCGGGGCGAGCGCGGAGAGGCGGCGGCCGTCCTCGATCATGCCCTCGGTCGTCTTGGACTGGGACTCGGCGGAGACGGGCAGGCCCTCGCAGATCTCGGCGATCTTGAGCATGTGGCCCTCGAAGTCGGCGAGCTTGCCGCCGGTGCGCGCGTACAGCGACGGGTTGGTGGTGACGCCGGCCAGGCAGCCCCAGCTCATGGCCTCCTTGATCTCGTCAATGTCAGCGGTGTCGATGAAGAACTTCATGTGGATCCCCCTTCGTTCTTGGTGCTTCTTTCTGGATTCCCCTCTTAGGCGACGCATCGCCCAATTGCCTAGTTTGGAGAATACCACCCGCACATTTACCGCGCCGTAAGGAGACGTCAGGTTCTGGACTTTTCCCGCGAGCGGTCAGAATTGCACCGTTTACCTGGTAACAATTCGAATAGTTCGTTCGTTATGAACGTTTCGACTTCTGAGTTGCGACTAAACAGAGTGGTTCTTGTTTACATCCGAAGCCCCTCAGCGCTCCTGGGGCCCGTTTTGCCCCGCCGACAACCCTCGGCTCCCCACATGCCCGACTTATCCCACTTTAAAATTGGATTCCGCGAGTATCTGGGCATAAGCAGACCCCCGCCAACTGGGCAAATGCAGTCGGCGGGAGCTCGTCTACTCGGCAAATCCAATTTTAAAGTGGGATAAGTCAGCCATGGCGTCAAATCGCACCCAGGATGCCCGGTATTCGGGCAACTCGGCGCGCCTCGCAAGCAAAATCTAGCTCGCAGCGGCCTTGAGTTCGTCTATGATTCCGTTCCAAATCACAGAGCTGGGCAGGAACTTGGAGTAATTGCAGGGGTCGCAGTACCACTTGGGGTTGTAGGACTCGGAGTGCATGGCCTTGCCGCAGCGCGGACAGGGATAGTACTCGACGTGATAGTCCTTGTTGTCGTAGACGCCGACCTGCGTAAAGAAGCTGGTGTAGATCCACACCATTTTGTGAGTGGAATCAGCCGAGGAAAGGCCACCTGCAACTTCCGCCAGCCGTTCGTCCGCCACCTCAGTTTTGAGGCCGGCGACCTGCTCGTTGTTCCGCACGCGGGTCTCGGCCCACGTGGCCGGCAGGCGCGAAAGCCGCGCGACGGAACAGGCTTAACCGACGGCGTCGGAGATGAGCTGCTCGCGCGACTTGGTCCAAACCTCGGCAACCGGGAAGAACTCCTTGTTGTCGCAGCAATCGCAAATCCACCGGGGGTTCCAATCCTGCGTATACATCGGCGTGTGACACTTCGAACAGGGGTAATAGGTCATGACCTTGGTGAGCTCGTTGTAATAGCCGCAGAAACTGTAGGTCGTGCACATGATCTTCTTCTTGACGTCCTTAATTTCATCGGCGCCGCCGGCGACCTCGTTCAGCTCGTTGTCGTTCAGGGGGTTCACGCCGTTCGGGTTCAGGGTCTTGTCGTCGAGGTTCTGAGTCTTCTGCTTGTTCATATTGGTCTCCAATCCGGTTGGCTCGCCTTCGTTGAAATCATTATTAACGGGCAAACGCATCAAAAGCGCACCAAGGAACCGCGCCGGAAGCAGGGTCAGCCTCGTACGCTAGC
>CAVIBB010000062.1:0-11808 GCA_963640745.1 Paludibacteraceae bacterium | reverse complement strand
TTTTTCGCCGCCCCGTTTTGCCGACCACGACAAGACCGTCCTGAATGTCCCACGGCGCCCACGCCTCTCTACGCGCCGAAGCGGTAGCGAACGACGAGGGGCTGACCGGGGTCGTTCTCGTCCTCGCGCTCGACGCAGACGAAGGCGCAATCGACTTGTGCAAAGCCTTGGTGCAAGAGCATGTCAGCATACAGCTCAGCCTGCATGGCGTGCCGCTCGCGGACCTCATCGGGAGTGAGGCCCGCGTCGCCCGTCTTGTAATCGACGACCAAGGCGACGTCCGCCCCCTCGTCCGTGCAGAGCAGGTCGATCGCACCTTCGAGATACTCGCCGAAGCCGCTCTCGCGCCGCACGAAGAAGGGCTGCTCCGCAAGGACGCGCCCATGGCTGAGGGCCTCGGCGCGCAGCTTGCTTCCCCGCCAACGATCCAGCGCCGCCGCGAGCCTCGCGCACTGGCGCGACGACAGGTGCCACGTCTCCTCGACTGCGCGCACGCGCTCATCGGGGACGTCGCCGCCTAAGAGCACCATCATCTGCGCGAGCTGGTGGAACGCCGAGCCCAGATGCGTCGCGCGGTCCGGGTCGTCGCACGACGGGGCAGAGCCATCCTCGTCCTCGCCCAGCACGCTGGATGGAATCGCAACGTCGGGGGCAAGAAGCTCGGCCACCGAGAAACGCTCCCCCTCGGCGATGCGGCCCCGGCTCGTGCCAGCTCCCTCGCGCGCTCCCTTGCCCGCGGCCTCGCCCGCGGGGGCCTCACGCGAAGCCTCGTCCGCCGCCCTCCGCTCCGCCGCGTCAACAGCCGCGCGCGCGGAAGAGTAGCTGTACGTCCCCTCACGCGGGCTCCAGAATCCGACCTCACCCGCGGGCTTCTGGACATCGTAGAGCTCGAACGCCGGCTCCTCGCCGCCGCGCGCGCGGAAGAGCTTCCCGTCGCGCGCAGGCAGGTCGCCGTCGAAGCCGGCCAGAGACCCGCCGGAGTCGGCGGTCACGTAGGTCTTATCGTCCTTGTGAGACTCAACCGTGACGACGCGCAGGCGCGCGGGGGCCGTGCCGCCGAACTCGAGGTCCGTCTCGCCGGGCCTGAGCTCGCGCTCCCCCACGAGCGCGGTCAAGGTGCCCTGCGCCAAACGTGTGGTGCGCTTGTCGGCCTCGGGGACCGCGAGCACGAGCGCCTCCCGGGCGCGGGTCACGCCGACGTAGAGCAGGCGGACTTTCTCGGCGTCCTCGGCTGCCTGGCCTTCTTCCTGCAGCTCCTTGACCACGTCGGCGAGCGTCGCCTTGCCGATGCCGCGCTCGGGGTCGTCCGCGTCGTCGCCGATGCACGACGACGTGGCGAGCGCGCAGAGCATCCGCCCGTCCTCGAGCTCGCGCGAGAGGATCCCCGTGGGCACGTTCGCGTCGCCCCAGCACTCCGCCACGGCGACGACCGGGAACTCGAGGCCCTTCGACGCGTGGATCGTCATGATGCGCACGGCGTCGCCCTTGCCGCCCGAGAGCACGGCCGGGTGGGCCTTGGCGACCTTGAGCCACAGGTCGAGCTCCTCGCACGCGCGCGCAGGGCCGAGGCCCAGTTCGCGCGTGAGGTCGCGCAGGTAACGCACGGCGGCAAGAAGGTTCGCGGCCTGGGAGGCGCCCTCGGCGCCGCGGCCCTCGAGCCGCAGCAGCCAGCCGGACTCGACGAGCGCGGCTTCGACGACGTCGGCGAGGTCCCAGCACCCGAGCCGCGAGAAGGCGCGCGAGAGCACCTCGTGCGCGCGGCGAAGGCGCGGCGAGGGCTCCACGCCCGGCGCCATTTCCCAGTCGAGCACGCCGGCGTCGATGCGCCTCTTGCCGAGGGCGCCTATCTTCTCCTGCCAGCCGGTCCCGAGCGCGCAGAAATCCTCCGCATCCAGCCGGAACATATCGCTCGAGAGCAACGAGAAGAGGCCCTCGTCCGTGGCATGCGGGTTCGACAAGGTATGGACGAGCACGCGCACGACCTGGACCTCGGCGAGCGAGGAGAAGGTCGAACCGCCCGTGACGACGCACTTGAGGCCGCGCTCGCGCAGGGCGTCCACATAGTCGGCCGCATGGCTCGTGCGGCCGAGCAGCAGCGCCATGTCGTCGGGGTCCTCGCCCGCCCCCGCCCACGCGGACAGGCGGTCAGCGACCTGTGCGGCCATGGCGGCCACGCGGTTGTCGGCGCTCGACGCGCATGCCACCTCGACGTCAATGCGCGGCAGGTCACGGGCCTTATAGGTGTCCCCGCGCGCCGGGTTCGGCGCGAGCGACATGAAGCGCGGCAGCAGCCCCCGGCGCGGCGCGGCGCCGTCGAAGAGCGCGTCGACGAACGAGAGGATATCCGCATGGCTGCGGTAGTTGACGTCGAGCCTGCGGTGGTCGCGCTCGTCCACGCTGCGCCCGCGTTCCTCGAAGACGCGCACGTCGGCGCCGCGGAAACGGTAGATGGACTGCTGGGCGTCGCCGACCGTGCAGAGCCTCTCGCCGCCGCCCGAGAGCATCCCCACGAGCTCGACCTGGCGCGGGTCGGTGTCCTGGAACTCGTCGACCATCACCAGGCGGAACTGCTCCGCATAGCGCCGGGCGATGCCGGGGTGGTCGCGCAGCGCCGCGAGGCAGCGGGCGATGAGGTCGTCGTTGTCAAGGTAGGACCCCTCGCGCTTAAGCGCCTCGTAGGCCGAAGAGAGCTGTTGGGCCAGCCCGACGAGGGTCGGCAGGTGCTCGGCCAAGCAAGAAAGCTTGGCCTCGAGGGCGAGCGCGCGGATCGCGGCCTGGAGCTCCTTGGCGCGCTCCTTGGGCGCGCTGTTCGCCTTCGGGCCGCGGCCCATGGCCTCGAGGGCGCGGCAGGCCTCTGCCTCGGTGCGACGGCTCGGCGGCAATGCGCAGAACGCGCGCAGCGGCGCCGCCAGGGCCTCCGCCTCGGCGACGGCCTTCTCGGACTTGCACACGCGGCGCTTGTCGATAAGGAACCCCTCGTAGTCGTCGAGCAGGCCCGGCATGCGGGGCGCGACGGGCTCCGCGTCGAGCTGGGCGAGCGACTCGAAGCCGCGCGACGAGCGGCCAGCAAGCTCCACCACGTCCCAGGCGAGGCTCACGACCGAGGCCGCAGGGCGGCCCATCGACGACGGCTTGGGGAAGAGCGAGCCCACGGCGTCGGCAAGCGCACGCACGTCCGCCTCGTCGGCACACGCCGAGAAGACGAGCTCCTGGGCGCGGCCGCGGAAGGCGTCGCGGAGATTGTCGGGGAGCATCCTGAACTCGGGGTCGATGCCGAGGTCGAGCGCGTGGCGGCGCAGGATACGCGAGCACATGCCGTGGATGGTCGAGATCCAGGCGTCGTCCACGGTGAGCGCCTGCTCCCCCAGCCCGTTCTCGCGCAGCGTCGAGCGGACGCGCTCCTTGATCTCGAGCGCGGCCGCGTTGGTGAAGGTGATGATGAGCGCCTGGTCGAGGGAGTCGATGAAGGCTCCCCCGTCGGCGGCGGACCCCTCGGAGAGCGCCCAGGCGATGCGCCGCGTGAGGGTGAAGGTCTTGCCGGAGCCGGCGCCGGCCTCGACGAAGAGCGGGCGGTCGAGCGTCTCGGCGATGGCGCGCTGGGCGTCGTTCAGTGTGGAAAGGTCAATCGGCATGGGCTACCTCGCCCCCATTCTCTTGTCGCAGTGGAGCACCGGGCAGTACGAGCAGGCGTCGGCGTCAACGGGCGCGGCCTCGATGCGGCCCTTGAGCAGGTCGGCGATCTTCTCGGCGACCATGGCCTCGACGTCGTCGAGGTACTCCCAGAACTCCTCGGCCCCGCCCTGGGCGCCCGCGATGCCCATCGACGCGCGTCGCGAGGCGGGCGCGGGCTTCTCGACGCAGCCGAGGACGCGGTCGACCTGGCTCTCGGCGCAGGCGCCGGCGAGCGCATGGTCGCCCTTCGTGCAGAGAAAGAGCGCGCCCATGAGCTTAATCTCGGGATGCATACGTCTCACAACCTGCGCGTATATGAGCGACTGAACATGGCGCGGCAGCGCGGCGCGGTCGAAATCGCCGCGGAACGCATCGTAGTCGGCGAAGCGCGTCGGCGAACGGTGCTTGTAGTCGACGATGAGGGCGCGGCCCTCGCCGTCGACGTCCATGCGGTCGATCTTTCCGTTGAGGAAGACGCCCGCGTAGCCGACCGGCTCGTCATGCGGCCCGCCGAAGCCCCATTCGAGGAAGCGCGGCTCGTAGCCGATGAGGATGCCGGACTCGTAGTCCATCGTGGAGAGAAGGTCCGCCTTCATGCGCGCGATCTCCTCCTCGTCGGATGAGTAATGCGGCACGAGCAGCTGCTCGTTGCGGCTCACGCGCTTCCTCGCGAGCATCTGGTGCCGCAGGTGGTCGTCGAACTCCTCGGACACGACCTCGCGGGCACGCTCGACGTTGTCGGCCGTGACGCGGCTGCCGGCAACGCGCGCCTCGGGGTGCGCAAGAAGGTCGGGCGCTTCTCCCGCAAGGTCGGCCTCGGCCAGCGCCTCGTCAATAAGCCGCTGGTGGGAGAGCTCGAGCACACGGTGGACAAACGTGCCCTGCTCCACCGCGCCGAAGCCCGCGTCCACGCCCTCGAGCCTGAGCCGCCGAAGCGAGAACCACTTGTAGGGGCACTCGAGATAGGACTCGATCTGCGAGGCGGAAAGCGACGGCAGGCCGCCGGGGAGCTCGCGCTGGCCGTTGTTGGGCACCAGGATGAGCGGGCGCGCGGACTCGGGGAGGTCGCCCGCGGCGCGGGGCTGGTCGTCGGTCGAGCCAGCGGCGGGGCGCCCGTCGACGAGCAGGTTCTCGGCAAGAAGCCCCTCGGGGCGCTCGGCCCGGGGCAGCTCGGTGATGGAGAGGAGCTTCGCCGAGCCGGGGATGCCGTAGGCGGCGTAGAGCTCGCAGAGCATGACCGAGGGGAACGTGGGCGAGGCGTCCGCGTCGTTCACGCAGCGCTCCGCGACGAAGCGCGTGCGGGCGGCGGCGACGGTGCGGAAGAACGCGGCGCGCGCCTGGGCGAGCTTGTCGGCGCGCGGCTCGACCCCCAGGGACTCGAGAACCTCGGAGAGGACATCGTCGCTTCTTCCCACCGCGGACTCGGTCGCGGTGAGCCCGCAAGCCACGACGGCGTCGGCCGAGGCGGCGGGCAGCGCGGCCACCGCGCGGGCGTCGGCAATAAGCACCGTGCAGCCCGCGTCGTCGCAGGTCAAGGTAGGCGTCAGAACGAGCGAGACGCCCTCGAGCTCGACGACGGCGCGCTCAACCAGGTCGGACAAGGGCATGGCGTCGTCCGCAAGGGGCGCCGCGGTAAAGCCCAGCTGCCCCAGGGCGCCCGCGATCATCATGGCCGCGCGCAGGACGCCCACGGTCTCCTGGCGCTCGAGCTCCGTCGAGGCGGACGACGCGCCGCCGGCGGCCTCGGACGGTACCGCCGAGAGCGGCTGGAGCAGCTTGCTCGCGCAGGAGCCGACGCGGCCGATGAGCAGCTCCGCCGTGGCCCGCGCCACGACC
The DNA here is from genome assembly GCA_963640745.1 of Paludibacteraceae bacterium. Taxonomy (GTDB): domain Bacteria; phylum Actinomycetota; class Coriobacteriia; order Coriobacteriales; family Atopobiaceae; genus Paratractidigestivibacter. The sequence continues at coordinate 6,300 of CAVIBB010000062.1, read as the reverse complement.
GCGGAGGTTTTCTTCGCATTGGTGAGCTGGTCAAGCACGTCCGAGGGCGTGAGCAGGCGGTTGCCGCGCCATTGGCGGTCGAGGTCCCAGGCGCGGCCGGCGGGGAGCCCTGCCATGTCGTGCATGAGGAAGTCGATAAGCGCGCGCGGCGGCCACCACGACATGTCGCCCAGGCGCACGAGCTCGCCCTCCTCGCAGGGAACGCGAGCGGGCCACATCTCGGCCAGCTCCTTGAGCTGGGCGACCTGGCGCAGGTACCCGATGAAGACCCTGCCCGCCGGAAGCTCGCTCACCGGCTCGGAAAGACGTGCCTTCACGTTGATGCCGCGGGCGGCGAGCTTCGGCGCGAGGCCGTGCCAGGCCGCGCGCGCATCGGGGACGGAGACGACCACCTCACGCGCGCCGTCGTCGGCGAGGCCGCGGACGCGGCGGGCGACGAGCTCCCACTCGGCCGCAGGGCCGGCGGGCTGGAGCAACTCGACGGCTCCCGAAGAGCGCAGCGGCTCGCCCCCGCGGTACAGGCGGCCAAGGAGCAGCTGGAGCTCGGCCTCGCGCGAGGCGCCGCCCATGCGGACGTCGGCCTCGCGCGAGGCGCCGCCCATGCGGACGTCGGCCTCGCGGGAGCACTCGGCTCCGAGACGCGCGGCATCGCGCCCGAGCCGCTCGAGGCTGCGGGCACACTCGTCGCCTGCCGGGCCCTCCGGCACATACGCCACAACGCTCACCTGCGCAAACGTCGCGACGCCGCAGAGCAGCTCCCGCTCGGCGCGGCGCAGCGACGCAAAGCCGCAGGCAAACACGGGGGCCTGCCCGGCGCCGCTCCCGGCAAGCGCTTCCGGGGCCGCTGCCATGACCTCGGAACGCTCCATGAGCTTATGGTCGCGCAGCAGCGCGCGGTAGGCGCCGACGACGCGCAGGGCCGCGGCCTCGGCATCGGAGAGCCCCGCCGCGAGCACGTCCCCCATCCGCGGCTCGCCGCCATCGTCAAGGGGCAGCCACGGCAGCGCGCGGCTCGCCATGCGACCGATGGTGTCGATGGTGCCGGGGTTGTCCCACAAGCCGGCGCGCAGGCCCTCGGGAACACGCTCGACTGCCCTTCTCACCAGCAGCCGCCTCGTCACCGCGTCGACGCAGGCGCGACCGTCGCCCCACAGCTGGCAGACCTCGGACGCCCAGGCAGAAGGGGTCGAAACGGCGACGCCCATGGTCGGCCCGCCCGCCGCGCAGATGGCCCGCTGCATCCGGGCGCCGTGCTCGAAAGAAGGGACGAGCAGCACCGCGGACCCCTTCTCTCGCACGGCCTGCCCGAGCCCCTCGAGCAGGCAAGCAGGGACGACGTCCTCGTCCGTTGTGGTCACGATGCGCAGGGCCATAACGCCTCCCAGGCTTTAAGGCTCGGATACGAACAAATCTCTAGGTATGGTAGCGCGCGCACCGGACAACAATTCGCGGGGCGCGGCGGGGCTGGTCGCCCACCGGGCAGGAAACAATCGGCCCCGGCTCTAAACGAGCTCCCTTAGGCCTCTTGCCCGATGCGCCCGAGCACGAGCCGATAGCCGCCCCGCTCGCCGTTCAGGCACTTGGAGACGCGGCTCACCGTGGTCGACGAGGCCCCCGTCGCGCGGCTGACGTCCACATAGGAGTGCCCCTCTTGGAGCATCTGGGCAACCTCGAGGCGTTGCGAGAGGTCGGCGATCTCGCGCGGGGTGCACAAATCACCGAGAAACGCGCGCGCCTCTTCCTCGGTCTCGAGCGACCTCAGCGCGCTGTAGAGCCTCTGTGCCTCGTTATCCGTCATCGAACGTCCCTTCCAGGGCCGCCCGGCCCCTCGCTTGATCAACCAACCACTTTAGCGCAATAAAGCAAGTTCGGCAGCCGGTTTCCGCGCGATGTCCTTCGCCTGCGAAATCGAGCCGGCAAGAGGGGCGCGTTGCGCAAAAGAGGGTGATGGCAGCCGGGGGCTTCTTTGTGTTGGCAATAAGGGCGTGATGGCAGGCCCGACCTCCGGGCCGTCGCGAAAACAGGGGTGATGGCACGCCAGGGCAGCAAAAAGTTGCGTAAAACGGGGTGATGGCAAGAGGGACGCGGCGAAAGGCTGCCATCACCCCGTTTTGCGCAACAAAACCACCCCGTCGCCTGCCATCACCCCGTTTCGCGCAACGCCGCCCGCACGCAACCGTCCCCCACCTCGTTGACCGTCGAAACGCGGATTGGGGTAGGCTCTATCTAGCAAACGCAACCTCACCAAAGGAGCAACCATGGGATTCCTCGGAAGCTGGATCGCAACGGCCATCGCCACCGCGGTAGCCATCTGGCTCGTCCCCGGCATCAACGCGATCGGCGGCTCCATTGCCGCGCCCATCTTCACCGCGCTGGTGCTCGGCATCCTCAACGCCACCATAAAACCGGTCGTCGACATCCTCTCGATTCCCGCGAAGATCCTCACGCTCGGGATCTTCAGCCTGATCCTCAACGCTATCTTCCTCGAGCTGGCAAGCTACCTCGCGCGCAACATCTTCCACGCCGGAATCGCCGTCGACAGCTTCGGCGCCGCGTTCTTCGGCGCCATCGTGATCTCCGTCGTGGGCGCGATCGTCGGCGCCGTCATCGACTAAGCCAAGCAAGTCGCAGGCACGCGCACGCGATGCGGGCGGGAGCAATCGCTTCCCGCCCGCTTCTTTACGTCGCGGTCGCCCACGCGTAAACCGCCTAGCACTCTTCGCCTGCCCCGTCGCCCGCTGCGCCCTCGCCCGACGTCAAGCCGGAGATCGCGCCCGCGATGCCCGCGACGGCCTGCGCGGCGAGGCTCACGGCGGCGTCCCTCGCCGACTCGACGTTAGCGCCCACCGCGGCGCCGAGAAGTGCCCAGACCAGGTCTTTCGTGCGCTGGTCGGCCGCGCCGAGGGCGGAAAGCACCTTCTGTACAGACTGAGCCGACCCCGTGATCTCCCCGAGCGTCGTCGCGCCGCCCGCCTGGAGCACGTCGAAGAGCTCGTCGGTGAATCGCTCGCGCTCGTCGGGGTCCACGCCCTCGAGCCATCCCGCGAGCGCCGAGGCCAGCCGCACCGAGTCCGGCTCAAGCCCCTCGGCGGGGACCAGCCCGCCGGCGTCAACCTGCCAGCACATGGGGTCGTGCTGCAAGGCCCCGTCCGCCTCGCTTCTTACCACGAGCTTGGGCGTGCCGTCGTCAAAGAGCGCCCCCACGATGTCGTAGGCGGGAACCACATGCACGAACCGCTCGCCGTAGACGTCGCGCGCGCCGACCGGGCAGGCGTCAGAGGCCATGCCGGGACCGTCGTCGCTCCAGACCGTGTCCACGCATCCGCGCAGCTCCTCGGGCAGCACCGCGGCCGCGTATGCGGCAAGAAGCCCGCCCTTGGAATGCCCGCCCACGTAAAGCCGGCGCCCCTCTTTACGCGCGCGGAGCGCCTGCGACTCCAGGTAACGCGCCGCCGCCTTCTGGGCGGGCGTCACGGTAAAGCTCAGCATGAAGTCTTCTTTCCAACCGACGAGCGTGTTGTCGGTCCCGCGGAAGGCGACGTAGGTGTGGGTATCCGAGACGTCGCAGCTCACGGCCGAGAACTGCAGGGTCCGCTCCTCGTCGACGACGTCCACGTATGCGCTTAAGCCCGCTTCGCCGAAGCGAGCCGACTCCCCTGCCGCGCGCACGAACCGCGCGTCGATCGTGGCGAGCGAGCGCACCCACGGCGAGACGTCGCTCTCCCCGCCGGCGCCGGACGCGCCACCTGCCGCCTCGGCACCGCCCGCGCCGCCGGCCCGCTCGAGAAAGGCGGCGCACGCGTCGTGCACGGAGACCGAGCCGCCCTCAGCCGGCCCCGGCACAATGCCGCCCAGGTCAAGGTACGCGATGCAGGCGACCACGAGATTGTCCGCATCGTTGAAGCCCCGCTCGTCGAAGGAGAGGTCGCCTCTCCACTCAAGGTAGTCGCGAATATCCGCCAAAACACGCACCCCCGAAACCGAATTTCCGCATCTCGCGCTGCCACGCCGCGCTGCGCTGCGCAAAAATCCGCGCGGCGGGCCGCCATCCGAAGAGCATACCCAACGCAAACGGCCGTCAAAACATCGCCGCGCGCCGAGCTGCCGTGGCGCCCGCGCCCCTGGTGCGCTATTGATACGTAAGGGGCCGTATAACGTCCTTACACGCAAGCAAAACCTATCGAAGGAGAACCCCATGAACGTTCAGGACACCGTCAAAAAGGACCCCAACATCCCCGCCGCCGTATCCGACGAGGATCTCTCCAAGGTAAACGGAGGCCTGGTAACCTGGCATGACGCCGCGACCGACAAGTACTACAAGTGGGTTGGCGGCTCCTACAGCTCGAAGTACCTCTGCCCGAACTGCGGCCGCCCCCTGAGCTCTTTCTGGGGAATCAATTATTCATGTAGTTCCTGCGACGCCTCGTGGTTCTACGAGGACCGTCTCGTCCCCAACTACGCCTCAGGCACGTGGAACGAGATCACTAAGGAGCAGTACGACCAAGAGAACGGCAAGAAAACCCACAGCCGTTAGGCGCCCTCTGGTGCGCTGTTGATGCGCGTCGAGCGTTATAACAGCATCAACAGGAATACCCGATCCCACAAGGAGGGCAACATGAACGATTCGAAGAACATGGACGGCGCCGCGATCGAACTCGCGGACGAGAGCCTTGGCGAGGTCAACGGCGGCTACGACAAGTACCACGACTCCAACGCCGAGAAGTACTACATCTGGAACGGAAACTCCCGGACCGCGGAGAAGTACCTCTGCCCCAACTGCGGCCGCCCCGTGCACTACGGCAGCGGCTGGCGCTACTACTGCGACCCCTGCAACGAGTCGTGGTTCTTCGAGAGCAGCCTGAGGCCGAACATCGCGGCCGGTTACTGGAAGGAAGTCTCCGAGGAGGAGTACAAGCTCTACCAGAACCACTGCGGCGGGCGCTAAGGCCGAAAGAGGTTCACGTTTTACAACTCGCGTTGAGCAACTCACGCCAAGCAACTCAAGCTCAGATGAGGGGGGATCAAATCATGGTTACCGAGAAGGCCGCTTGCGCAGCCGCTCTTGCCGATGAGGACCTCGGTGAGGTCTCGGGCGGCATGGACTGGTACCAGGACAAGAAGAACAACAAGTACTACAAGTGGACCGGCGGCTCAAACACCGGCGAGAAATACCGCTGCCCCAACTGCGGGCGCCTCTTGCACTACGGCACGGGCTGGCGATATTACTGCGACCCCTGCAACGAGTCGTGGTTCTACGAAAGCGACCTTATTCTCAACATGGGTCGCCACCTGTGGAAAGAGTGCTCTTGGGAAGAGTGGTACGACTACAACGGCGTCAGCTTGCACTAAGGACAGCGCGTGCCGTGGGCTACGGCCCTCGCGCGCAACGCAAAGGCGCGCACGGCTGCTGCGCCCCAACTCAGCCAAAAACAAGCCCCTCCCGTTCACATGAACGGAAGGGGCTTCTTGCTATCTAAGCTCGAAGGTGCCTTGCGGGGCCAGGCGCGACTTAGGCCTCGGGGCAGATCTTCTTGAAGAGCTCGATGACGTCCTCGAGGGAGGCGTCGCGAGGGTTGCCCGGGAAGCAGGCGTCGGCGACGGCGTCCTTGGCCAGGACCTCGATCTCGTCGGCCTTCATGGCCTCGCAGACCTTGGGGATGTTGACGTCCTCGGAGAGCTGCTTGACGGCGGCGATGGCGGCGTCGGCGGCCTCGTCAACGCTCATGCCGGTGGTGTCGACGCCCATGGCCTCGGCGACCTTGGCCAGGCGCTCGGCGACGACGGGCTTGTTGAACTCCATGGCGATGGGGAGCAGCATGGCGCAGGCGACGCCGTGCGGGGTGTCGTAGTGCGCGGAGAGCGTGTGCGCCATGGCGTGGTCGATGCCGAGGCCCACGTTGGAGAAGCCCATGCCGGCGACGTACTGGCCAAGGGCCATGCCCTCGCGGCCGGCGCCGGGAACGCCGGACTTGGCCTCCTCGACGGAAGCGCGGAGGTTCTTGGAGATGAGGCTGATGGCCTCGTAGTGGAACATGTCGGAGAGCTCCCAGGCGCCCTTGGTAGTGTAGCCCTCGATGGCGTGGGTCAGGGCGTCCATACCGGTGGCGGCGGTGAGGCCGGCGGGCATGGTGGCCATCATGTCGGGGTCGACGACGGCGACCTCAGGGGCGTCGTTCACGTCGACGCACACGAACTTGCGGACCTTCTCCGGGTCGGTGATAACGTAGTTGATGGTGACCTCGGCCGCGGTGCCGGCGGTGGTGGGAACGGCGATGGTGAAGACGGCGTGGTTCTTGGTCG
>CAVIBB010000061.1:0-12255 GCA_963640745.1 Paludibacteraceae bacterium | reverse complement strand
GCATAAGATAGAGGTTCGTGGTCGCGTTCTCGCGCGCGACGATGTCGCCGGGCTCCTCGCCGAAGCGGCGGGCGCTGACGCCGCACGCGTCGCCCGCGCAGCCCGACTCCCACGCGCTCTCGAGCGAGCGAACCGACGTCGTGCCCACGGCGACGACGCGGTGACCGGCCGCCTTGGTCGCGTGGACGGCGTCGACCACCTCCTGCGAGACGTGGTAGCGCTCCGTGTGCATGACGTGCTCGGTCGGGTCGTCCTCGGTGACCAGGCGGAACGTGTCGATGCCGACCTCGAGCTCGACGCACGCCCACTGGACGCCCTTGGCGCGGATACGCTCGATGAGCTCGGGCGTGAAGTGCAGACCCGCCGTGGGGGCGGCGGCGGAATGCTCCTCCTGCATGGCATAGACGGTCTGGTACTTCTCGGGGTCGCCCTCGTACTCGGTGATGTAGGGCGGCAGCGGCACATGGCCCGCGGCATGGATGGCCTCGTCGAGGGTCATCGGCTCGCCGTCGGCGCGGGTGCCCGCGGCGTCGAAGCGCACGAGACGCCCGCCCTTGGAGTCCTCCACGAAGTCGACGATGGTGCCGGTGAGCACGACGGGCGCGGTGTCGGGGGCGTGGAGGCCGCCCGCGCGGTACTCGATGACGATGCCCGGCTGCTTCAGGCGCTTGCCGGGGTTGACCAGGCACTCCCAGACGCGGCCCATCGCGTCCACGTCCTCGCGGCGCTTGAGCAGCAGCGTCTCGCAGACGCCGCCGGTGCCGCGCTTCTTGCCGACGAGGCGGGCGGGAAGCACGCGGGTCTTGTTTGCCACGACGAGGTCGCCCGGCTCGAGGAAATCGATGACGTCCGAGAAGACCTTGTGCTCCACATGGCCGTCCTCGCGGTCGAGCACGAGCAGGCGGCACGAGTCGCGGGGCTCGGCGGGCGCCTGCGCGATGAGCTCGTCGGGCAGCGGGTAATCGAAGTCGTCGGTACGCATGGTGTTCCTCTCGTCGGTGTTTTTCCGCGAACCAGTGTAGCGCGGCCGCGCGGCAAGAGGCGCAGCCGGGACCGTAGGCAAAGAAACAGCGGGGCGCCGAGAAAATCCTCGACACCCCGCGTCCCCATGCTCGAATAAAGCGGAACTCCCCTACGGCGCTTCCCTCGGGCGGCTCCCTCGGACGGCGCTTCCTTCGGGCGGCGGCTCCCTCGGGCGGCGATTCCTACGGGCGCTGGCCCATGCCGCCCTCGAGGGTGACGGTCTCGCCGTTCATGTACTTGAAGTCCGGGCCGCAGAGCTGGACGACCACGCGGCCGATCTCCTTCTCGACGTCGCCGTAGTGGCCGGCCGGCGGCATGTGGACGTTGGCCTTGAAGGCCTCGGGATAGGCGGCCTCGAAGTTCTCGAGCTGAGCCGTCCAGGCCAGCGGGCACACGACGTTGACGTTGATGCCGTCGGGGCCCCACTCGTTGGCGGCCACGCGCGAGAGGCCGCGGATTCCCTCCTTGGCGGCGGCGTAGGAGCACTGGCCGTAGTTGCCGAAGAGGCCCGCGCCGGAGGCGAAGTTGACCACGGAGCCGCGGGTCTCCTTGAGGTACGGGTAGGCCTTCTGCATATAGAGGAACGCGGCGTAGAGGCCCGAGTAGATTGCGAGGTTAAACTGGTCCATGGTGTGGTCGGCGATGGTCACGCCCGAGGCGCTGGCCTGCGCGTTGTTGACCACGGCGTCGATGCGCCCGAACTTCTCGATGGCCTTGTCGATGACGTTTTGGACGACGGCCTCGTTGTCGGCGCCGGCGGAGACGTCGGCCTGGACGGGCAGGACCTCGATGCCGTAGTCGGCCTCGAGCGACTCCTTGGCCGCCTCGAGCTTGGCCACGTTGCGGCCGGTGATGACGAGGTTCGCGCCCTCCTTGGCGAAGGCGATGTCGATGCCGTAGCCGATGGAGCCGGCGCTGCCGTCCTTGAGCGTCGCCTTGCCGCCGCCGGTGACGATGACGGTCTTTCCAGTGAACAGGCCCATGTAGTGCCCCTTTCGCGTGTCGGCTCCGGGCGCGGGTGCGCGGTTCGCCGAATTTAGTGCGACACACCATAAAACGCGGGCGCGAATCCGCAAAGAGGCTCTCGGCAATCGGCCCGAACGGACGCGCCGGACGGCAAGAAGCCCTGCGGACGGACCGGACCCGCGCCCGCTCTAGGCGCCCCGCGCCTCCGAAGCCGCGCGGGCGGCGCGCTCCTCGGCCTTTCGGCGCTTGCGCTCATCGCGGGCCTCGTGGCGCTCGGCGCAGGCCTCGGCCGCGGAGAACCGGCAGCCGCAGTAGTTCTGCCGGTACATCCCGAGCTCGCGGCTCTCGCGCGTGGCGTCCGGGTAGAACGGCCGGAAATCCTGCCAGACCGGCTCGAGCCCCTGCGCGGCGGCTATCTTTTCCAGAAGCTCGCCGCAGTCGTCGAAGAGCTGGTAGGGAGAGACCGCCAACGTGGTGGAGACGTGGGCGAAGCCCATCTGGCCCGCGACCCGGCACGCCTCGGCGAGCCGCAGCGCATAGCAGGCGCGGCAGCGTGCCCGGCGATCGAACCCGTGCGGCGCCACCGCGCGCTCCCAGGCGTCGCGGTCGTCTCCCGCGACGACGACGTCGACGCGCGCCACGTCGCGCGCCCAGGCCCGCAGCGTCTCCAGCCGCAGCTCATGCTCGGCCACGGGCTGGATATTGGGGTTCGTCCAGATGATGGTGGGCTCGTATCCCTGCTCGCGCAGCAGCTTGAGCGGCTCGAGCGAGCAGGGGCCGCAACAGGCATGCAGTGCGAGGGGGACGCGGCAGTCCGCGCCCCCCACAGCGTCGGTATTTGTAAATGAACCGCAGCTCAATGCCTTACTGCTCCCCGCCCTGCGGGTTCGGCGTCACCTGCGCCGCCACCTGCTGCCTGTAGAAGTCGGCACTCGCCGCGAAGTCGCCCGGCAGCACCACCGAGGAGGAGCCCTTGGCGGCGAAGGCCTCCATCATGCTCACCCACTGCGTGTACTCGAACAGGCGGTTGGCCTCGGCGCTCGTGAGCTCGGATCCCTTGATGGTGTCGATGGACTCCTTGATGCCGCGCGCGATGGCGATGCGCTGGTCGGCGATGCCCTTGCCCTCGGCGGCCATGGCCTCGGCCTTGGCCTGCGCCGCGATGACGGTCTTTGCGCGGGCGGCGTTGGCGTCGTTCTGAGCGGAGGCGAGGTTGTTCTTGGAGGCCACGATGCGGTTCATGGACTCCTGGACCTCCTTCGGCAGGCGGATGGAGGTGATGAGCGTGGTCACGAGCACGTAGCCGTAGTCGAGCATCTTCTTTGCCACGACCTCGTCGATGGCGGTGGCGATGGCGTCCTTCTCGGAGAAGACCTCGTCGAGCGTGCGGTTCGGGATCTGGCTGCGCAGGGCGTCGGCCAGGTAGTCCTTCATCTGCGCGACGGGGTCGGTGAGCGTGTAGAAGCTCTTCCAGATGCCGGAGTCCTCGCCGCCGTTCACGTTGGTCTGGTCGACGTGGTACTGGATGGACACATCGAGCTCGATGGTCACGTTGTCCTGGGTCTTGGCGTCGAAGGTCATGTGCTCGTCCTCGGTCATGAGGTCGATGTCGTGCGTGACGTCGATGAAGGGGACCTTCACGTGGAAGCCCGGGCCCGCGGTGCCTGCGAAGCGGCCGAGGCGCTCGATGATGGCCACGTGCTGCTGGCGCACGACGTAGCCGGTGGACAGGACGAGCGCGACGACGATGACGAGAAAAACAATGAACATCATGACGGGTACAGCTCCTTCAAAGAAGTCATGGGGATAGTTAGGGGCGCTTAAACTGGACGCCGCATAGACGAGCGCGAACAGGATCTGAAAAACGGCCGGGGCGAAGACCAGCGCGAGCAGGACCTTCGCCCACATCGGAAGACCGCCGTCCTTCTTGCCGTCCTTCTTTCTGCGCGGCTCGCGCGATCGGCGGGGATGCGTTGACATAAAGCCACCTCCGTAAGGACGGCGCCGTTAGTGCGTCGGGACGAAAACCCTAAAGCACCCAAACCGCGGGTATGTGCCCAGTATACGCGACCTCGCGCGTCCAGCCGGTAAGCACACGGTCAGCCGCCCGCCCTCTTGCCTGGCCTAGCCCCGCGGCGCGGGCCCTTCCTCGGCGAGCAGAACGATGCCGAACGCGGCGTCCTGAACGTGCGTGCACCGCGGTTCGCGCGCGACCTCGGCGACCATGAGCAGGTCGCCGGCACAGCCCGACAGATGCGTCCCCGCGAGCGCGAACGCGAGCGCAGGCGCGTCCACGGCGAAGGCCGCCCCCGCGAGCGCCGCCGTCACCGCGACCGACGGCGCGAGAAGCACGGCGACCTCGGCGCCCTTGCGCGCCACCGCGCCGTTCGCGCTCGTGTAGAGAAACGCGTCCTTGAGGCCGAAGGTCACGCGCGCCCCGGGCACAAGCAGCTTGAACGCCGCGGCATGCACGAGCTCGTGGGCCGGCAAGGCCGCTAGCGACGCCAGCGCGTACGCGGCGACCCACGCCAGCCCGAACTTCTCCCCAGATCCAGCCGCGAAAACCAGCAGGCAGCCGGCGGCGCCGGCCGCAAGAAACACCAACGACCAGGCGACCATCCGGCCCCGCAGGACCTCGTCGGAGAGGATATCTATGTCGGCGATTTTTCTCATGTGGCCCAGATTACTCCCCACGCCTGCCGTTGTGGGATACTAAGCAGGTTGAAACCGCAAACCAGGCGCAACGCAAAGGAGCACGCGATGCCCGAGACCCGTCCCACCTTCCCCAAGCGCGCCGTCATCACCGGCGGCATGCCCTACGGCAACAAGAACCTGCACTTCGGCCACATCGGCGGCGTCTTCGTGCCCGCCGACTTCTTTGCCCGGTTCCTGCGCGACCGCATCGGCAAGAAGAACGTCCTGTTCGTCTCCGGCACGGACTGCTACGGCTCCCCCATCATGGAGGGCTACCGCAAGAAGGTCGAGAGCGAGGGCTACGAAGGCACCATCTACGACTACGTGGGCGCCAACCACGCCGCCCAGAAGGCCGCCCTCGACGCCTACGAGATCAGCCTCGACATCTTCGAGGGCTCCGGCCTCGAGCCCGCGCGCACGTATCACCACAACCTGACCGACGACCTGCTGCGCCGCCTCCACGAGCGCGGGTACCTGACCAAGCGCTCCACGCGCCAGTTCTACGACGCCGAGGCGGGCACCTTCCTCAACGGCCGCCAGGTCATCGGCCGCTGCCCGGTGCGCGGCTGCAAGTCCGAGAAGGCGTACGCCGACGAGTGCGACCTCGGCCACCAGTTCGACCCTGAGGAGCTCATCGCCCCGGTCTCGCAGCTCACCGGCACCACCCCCGAGCTGCGCCCCGTCGACAACTGGTACTTCGACCTGCCGACGTTCCGCCCCGAGCTCGAGGCCCTCATGGACGAGTGGGACGCCGACCCGCAGGTCCGCGCCATCGTGACCAAGACCGTGCGTGAGTCGCTCGTCGACCCCGTCATCTATGTGCAAACCAAGTTCCGCGAGGCGTTCGACGCCGTCGAGGAGAAGCTCCCCGCCCACACCCTCACCGAGGCCGAGGGCAACCAGCAGTCCTTCTCGGTGACCTTCGCCGACTGGGAGGCCCGCGACGAGGCGCGCGAAGTCCTCGACGCCGGCGGCGTGCGCTTCCGCACGGGCAAGTGCCTGCTGCCCTTCCGCATCACCGGCAACATCGAGTGGGGCGTGCCCGCGCCCGAGCTCGAGGGCACGAAGGACCTCACCGTCTGGTGTTGGCCCGAGAGCCTGTGGGCCCCGATCAGCTTCACGCAGGCGGCCCTCGGCGAGGACAAGAAGGCCGGCGGCGAGCGCTACTCCAGCTACGACTGGCGCGACTGGTGGTGCGCCGACGACGCGCGCGTCTACCAGTTCATCGGCCAGGACAACATCTACTTCTACTGCGTGGCCCAGCCGGCGCTGTGGGAGGCGCTCGACTGGGGCCTCTTCCAGGACACGCCCGTGGCCAACTACCACATCCTCTTTATGAACAAGAAGGCCTCGAGCTCCGGCGCCATCAAACCGCCGATGGCCGCCGAGCTCCTGGATGCCTACACCCCCGAGCAGCTGCGCGCCCACTGGCTGTCGCTCGGCCTTGACCAGAAGGCCGTGAGCTTCAACCCCAAGCCCTTCGACACGAGCGTCTCGCACAAGGACAAGAAGACGGGCGAGGAGGTCCTCGTCAAGGACGACCCGCGCATCGTGGACCCGGCGCTCAAGGAGTCGGCCTTCCTCACGAACATCTTCAACCGCCTCGCGCGCAGCTGCTTCTACGGCGCGAACAACGTCTGCGACGCGAAGCTCCCGGCCGCGGCGCCCCACGCCGAGGTCGTCGAGGCCTGCCGTAAGGCCACGCTCGAGTTCGAGGCCGCGGCCCACGCCTTCGACGCGCACGGAGCGCTCGGCATCGCCGAGGAGCTCGCCCGCGCCGAGAACAAGCGTTGGGACGACGCGAGCAAGGCCGCCAAGGGCGACGACGAGGCCTACGCGCAGGCGCTCGCCGACGCGTTCTGCGCCCTGCGCACCGTCACGCTGCTCATGCATCCGGCCGTGCCGTCCGGCTGCGAGAAGATCTGCGAGCACATGGGCTTCGACCCGGACGTCTTCTTTAGCTGGGAGCACGCCTTTGAGGGCCCGGCCGAGCTCGCGGCGCTCGCGGGCGAGAAGCCCGAGGAGCACGCCATCGTGCCGCTTCCGCCGCGCTTCGACTTCTTCGAGAAGCACCCGAGCCAGATGAAGAAGGGCAAGTAAGCCCGGCTCAGCCCGCAGTTGCCGCCCGGGAACCGCATCCGGGCGGCATTTCTTTGCGCCGGGACGCGCCCGTCAGCGCCGCCAGCAGCCAAGCATCAGATAAGGAGAGAGCATGTCCGTCACTCCCCCGCCCGTCCACGTCCCGAGCCCCTACGAGCGCCCCAAATCGAACCTCGTCGCGCGCGTCGACGTCCCCACGGCGGACGGCGCCGAGATCGCCGCCTTCGTCTACGCTCCGCACGGCACCCGCGACGAGCCCGGGCGCCCCTTCGGCATCTCCGGAGAGATCCCGCCCGTCCTTATGCTCCACGGCAACGGGGAGGAGCACGGGATCTTCGGTCAGGTCATCGATGCCGTGGTCGCCACGGGGCGCCCCGTCGTCGCCATCGATTCCCGCAGCCAGGGCGAGTCGACCCGCGGGGAGTCGCCCCTCTCCTATGAGCTCATGGCCGCCGACGCAATGGAAGTCATGGCGCGCCTCGGCGTCTGGGACTTCCATGTCCTCGGCTTCTCCGACGGGGGCATCCTGGGGCTGATCCTCGCGCGCGACTGCGGCGACCACGTGCTCAGCCTCACCGCATCGGGCGCGAACCTCACGCCCGCGGGCCTTCCCGAGGACGACCAGCGCTTTATGGCCGAAGCCGCCTCGGCAAACGCCGCATGGGCAGCAGAGGGATGGGAAGGCGAGCACGACGAGGAGGGCAACGAGGTCCCCTCGCCCGCGGAGGCCGCCCGCATCGCCGAGCTCCTGCAGCTCATGGTCGACCAGCCCCAGATTAACGCCGAGGGCCTCGGGGGCATCGGCTGCCCCGTGACCATCATGGCCGGCGAGTACGACGTGATCCTGCCTCAGGAGACCGAGCGCATCGCCGCGGCCATCCCGGGCGCCGGCACCTACATCGTCCCCGGGGCGGGCCACAACCTGCCCAAGGAGACCCCGGGCATCATGTCCGAGGTGCTGCTGGAGACCATCGCGCAAAACGATGTTCGCCACCCCGCGCTTGACCTCGTCGCCCCCTCCGACGTGCTCGTCGTTCCCATCGACGACTCCTGGGCCGAGGCCGTGGACGAGATGTACGCCCACGTGACGGACGCCCCCGGGACGAGCGGCTGGGTCGAGGGGATCTGGCCTCCCGTCGGCCTCGCGCGCGAGCTCCTGGCCGCAGGCAAGACGCTCGCCGCGCTCGACCCGGCGACGGCCGAGGTCCTGGGCGCCGTCTCGGTTGACTTCGACGCCGACATGGGTGACGGCTGGGAGCCTGGCCACGGCCGCGGCCAGGGCGGCGCGGACTGGGAGCCGCTGCCCGAGGGCAGCGTCGCTTGCTACCACCTGCTCGCCGTCGACCCCTCGGCCCACGGTCGCCACGTCGCGAGCGCGCTTCTTGCCGCCGCGGCGGAGCGCGCGCGAGACCTCGGGGCGAGCGTCGTGCGCATCAACACGAGCGTCGCGAACGTCGAGGCCAACAACCTCTACGCGCGCGAAGGGTTCCGCCGCCACAAGCCCATCTGGCTTCCCTACCCGGGCCTGCCGCTGCCCGGTTACACGAACCTCTGGGAGAAGGAGCTCTAGAGGGCGGGGCGCGCCACCGCACATCAAGCCTCAAAACGAAGAAGCCCCGCGGGCCGCATCGCTCCCGCGGGGTTTCTCTCTAGCTCAAATAAAGGCGCCTACTCGAACACGGCGACGACGCGGGCAGGCAGGCCCGTGGCGCCCTCGATGCGCGGCCAGCTCAGGAAGGCGACGGCGCCCGTGGCCGGCACCCGGTCCAGGTTAGCCATGACCTCGACCTGGATATGGCCCTGGTCGAGGACCCAGCGCTCGCAGGCCAGGTCGTCGGCCTCCACGGCGAGGAAACTCGCGTCGGTGTCGAAGGTCTCGTGGCCGTTCACCTTGATGCCGCGCTCGTTGTAGAGGAACTGGAGCGCCGGCAGCGACCAGCCGGGGGCATGCTCGCCGCCCTCCTCGTCGAAGTTGTTGAGCGCGTCGTTGTCCGGCCAGCGCTTGGACCAGTCAGTGCGCAACGCGACGAAGGAACCCTCGGGGATGCGGCCGTGCTCGGCCTCCCAGGCCTCGATGTCGGCGACGGTCACCGCGGTGTCCGGCCCCTCGGCCGCGACCTTGGCAGTGAGGTCGATAACCACGAGCGGCAGGGCCATGTACTCGGGCCCGAACGCCTCGGCCCCGTCCTTGCCAGCCGTGAAGTGGCTCGGGAAGTCGACGTGGGTGCCGAACTGCCCCGGGAACTTATAGGTCTGGATACGGCAAGAGAGAATCTCCTCGTCGTAGTCGAAGACCGTGTTGCAGAGGTCGACCACGCCGTCGGGCATGCCGCCCCAATAAGGGCTCTCGTTGGTCAACGGGTGGGAAAGCTCCACCCAGTTGCAGGCCTTCAGCTTCTTGAGGTCCTCCCAGAGGCTCATGGCAGCGTCCTTTCGTCGGAAATGCGTGTCTCGTGTGCTCAGGTTAGCGGGATTACGTAGCCGACGGCGCGAGGTTTTGCCTGCAACCAGCTATCGGAAAAGGCGGGGACGGCGAGGGCACGTGCCGCCCTAGAACGACACCGTGATCGTCGTCCCCTCCCCCGGCTCGGACTCAAGCCGCACGTCCGCGTCGTGGAACGCCGCGGCATGCTTGACGATGGCGAGGCCCAGGCCCGTGCCGCCCATGTCGCGGCTGCGACCCTTGTCCACGCGGTAGAAGCGCTCGAAGACCTTCTCCTGCGACTCGACGGGAATCCCGATGCCAGTGTCGCTCACCCTCAGCGTCGGGCGCCCGTCGATGGGCAGCACCCAGACAAAGACGCGCCCGCCCGGCTTGTTGTAGCGGATCGCGTTCTCGACCAGGTTCTTGACGAGCTCGTCGAGCAGGCGCGCGTTGCCCTCGATGTAGGTCGCCACGCCCTCGCACTTGAGCTTGACGTCGGACTTATTTGCCTTGCGCTCCAGGCGAGAGCAGACGTCGCGCGCGATGCCCATGAGCTCGACGCGCTCGAGCGGCCCGAAGAGCGACGAGCGCTCGCCCGCGCGCTCGGTCTCGTCGAGCTTCGAAAGCATGAGGATGTCGTTGACCAGCACAGACAGACGGCGCGCGTCTTTGTAGATGCGGTCGGCGAAGTCGTGGACGTCCTCGGGACGGCAGATACCGTCGCGGATAAGCTCGGCGGCGCCCGAGATGGCCGCGATGGGCGTCTTGAGCTCATGGGTCACGTTGCTCGTGAACTCGCGGCGCATGTCGTTGGCGTCCTGGATGGCGCTCATTCGGCTTATGAGCTGCTTATGCTGGTCGTTCAGGCGGCTGACCAGCGGGTCGAGCTCCTCGTAGGGCGCGCTCGCCTCCTCGGAGGCGGGGTCGATCTCGAGGATGGGGCGGGCGATGCCCGCGGAGAGCCTGCGCGCGACGAACCAGCTCACGCCGATGACGGCGCACGCCAGCGCCGTGAGCAGCAGGATGTCGTTGGAAAGAAACGAGACCACGCCCGCGCGCTCGACCGAGATGCGCAGCACGTCGCCCGACTCCAGCCGCTGCGCGTTGTAGAGGCTCACATAGCCCACCGTCTGCGAGCTGCGGTCGGATTGCCCGCGCCCGTCCGCCAGGGCCGCCGCCACCTCCGGTCGGTCGGCGTGGCTGGGAAGCGTGGAGGCCTCCGCGGAGCTGTCGTAGAGGACCTGCCCGTCGGGCGCCACGAGGGTCGCGCGGATACTGCCGAGCGAGAGCGATGCGAGGACGGCCGGGTCGTCCTCCGTCTGGTCGAGAAGCGAGCAGAGCGTCTCGCACTCCCCCGCCAGCTGCTCGTGCTCGTCGGCGAGAAACGCGTTCTGAAACACGAACGCGGAGGCCGCCGTGACCACGACGGCCACGGCGGCGCAGGCGACGACGAACGCCAAGAACACCTGGCGCGAGAGCGAGGTCTTCTTGGCGTCGCCGGACTTGTTGAATAAATGCCAGGTCAACGGCACTCCTTAACCGCGGATACGATATCCGACGCCGCGGACGGTCTCGATGAGGTCGGAGTGGTCGCCGAGCTTGGCGCGGATCTGCTGCACATGGACGTCGACCGTGCGGGAGCCGCCGTCGAAGTCCCAGCCCCACACGCGCTGCAGCAGCGTCTCGCGCGAGAAGACGACGCCGGGCGACTTCATGAGGAAGCTCAGCAGGTCGAACTCGCGCATGGTGAGCGAGAGCTCCTCGCCGTCGAGGGTGGCCTCGCGGCGATCGGGCCACAGGCAGACGGGCCCCACCACGACGGACTCGGCGCCCTCGCTCGCGGCCTCGCGGCCGGCGCGGCGCAGCAGGGCGCGCGTGCGGCTCACCATCTCCATCATGCCGAAGGGCTTGGAAAGATAGTCGTCGGCCCCGCTGTCGAGGGCGCGAACCTTGTCGAGCTCGGCGTCCTTGGCGGTGAGCATCATCACGGGGACGTTCGAGAGCCCCGGAGTCTTGCGGATGCGCGCGAGGATATCGAGGCCATCGGCGTCTGGGAGCATGATGTCGAGAAGCACGGCGTCGGGCGTTCGCTCGGCGCAGGCGCGACGGAACTCGGCGTCGTCGGCGCAGCCGATGGCCTCGATGCCGCCCTGGCCCAGCGCGTAGACCGAGAGCTCGCGGATATTCTTGTCGTCCTCGACGTAGATGACCATGGGTGATGCTCCCATAAAAGAACCGATCCTAACTTACTCGAGCCCGGCCGCCTGGCTGGGCTTCTCCCCGACCTTGTGCTCGCCCGTGACGCGGAAGATGGCCCACGCCGCGACGCGCTTGGACAGGTCGCCGATGCGCTCGAAGTACTTGGCGACCATGAGAAGCTCGGGCAGGTACTTCGCGGACGACTTTCCGTCGCGGATCAGCTTTACGAGCTTGTCCTCGACGTCGGCATACAGAGAGTTTACCTTCTCGTCGGCGTCAACGACCTTGGCCGCGAGCTCCACGTCGGAATTCGCGAAGGCGTCCACAGCGTCGCCGACCATCTTGGCGGCGGCCTCGCTCATCTCGGCGATCTCGTCGGAGATCTTGCCGGCGGCCTTGTCCGGCACCTCCTCGACGAGGAAGGCGACGTCGCGCGTCATGCCGTCGATGTGGGAGAGGTCCGACACGATGCGGAACGCGCCGGAAACGAAGCGCAGGTCGTCGCCGATGAGCGGCTGCTGGAGGAGCATCGCGTCGAGGCACTGGTCCTCGATTGCCTGGCGCAGGCGGTCTTCTTCCTTGCGCCCGTTGACGACGCCCTCCTGCGCGCCCCTGTCGCCCGCGGCGGCGAGGCCGGCGGCGCGGATGTCCGCGACGCACTTCTCCTTGAGGCGGATGATGAGGCCCTGGATGTCGTTGAGCTGGTGGGAGAACTTGGTGCGGGTCTGCATAACCATATCAGCTGAACCTTCCTGAGAGATATTCCTGCGTACGGACCTGCTTCGGGTTGGCAAAGAGCTCGCGGGTCGGGCCCGACTCGATGAGCTCGCCGAGGTAGAAGAAGCAGG
>CAVIBB010000060.1:0-12406 GCA_963640745.1 Paludibacteraceae bacterium | reverse complement strand
GCCCGAGATATCCCACTTTAAAATCGGAAATCCCTAGTATCCGAGGCTATTTTCGACACGTTTTGCCTGTTGGCGAACCTTGGATACTCGCCGAATTGAATTTTAAAGTGGGATAAGTCAGGCATGCATGCCAAGACGCCCGAAATCAGCCGCGAACAGCCGCAAAAGGGCCGCCACCGCCGACGCAAAACCGTTATAGGTAGCCCGACCACCCACGGCGACGCCACCAAAAGCGAAAGTCCCTCGCGACTCCCGGCATGGCGGGCAGGATTCGCGAGGGGCCTTACGTTGGCAATTAGTATGCAGCTCAAACATGTCGCGGACATTGTTCACCGGACCAGAGTCGGGCGCGGTTTAAGCGCCGCGCGTTGGCCGGGGAGACAAACCCAGCAAGAGAGACGCGGAAACTGAGGTCACGGGATAGCAGCGATCCCGAATCAGAGCCAGCTGCAAAGAAGGCCGGCCGCCGGTCCCCGAACCCGGGGGCAGGCGGCCGACCATCAAAACGTTACCTGTTCGAGCTACTTACGCTTGAAGGGAATCGGCTTCGGCGGGCACTTGGGCTTGACGGCCCCGGCCGTGACGATGGCATCGTGCTCGCAGATCTCCAGGCAGGCGCCGCACTGGGTGCAGGCCTTCTGGTCGATGACGTGAATAAAACGCGGGCGGCCGAGGATGGCGTCCTCCTCGCAGACGTCGACGCAGGCGTTGCAGGCCTGGCACCTCGACGCAAGGATGTGGACGGTGAGAAACGCCTTGCACTCCCCCGCCGGGCAGGTCTTCTTGCCGATGTGCGCCGCGATCTCGGCCTCGTACAGGTCGAGGAAGGCGAGCACGGTGCGGGCCATGGTGCGGCCCATCTCGCAGAGCGACTCGGTAGCCATCACGGGGCACAGGTCGCGAAGAAGCGCAAGGTCAGAGGGCTTGCCCTTCTTGCGGCAGATGTCGGCGACGATGGTCGCGACCTGGTGGGAGCCCTCGTGGCCGAAGACACAGCGGCCGCAGGTCTCGCGACGGTAGAGCTGGCAGATCTCGTTCAGCGCGTTGGCCATGCAGCACTTTGCGGTGTAGACGCGCACGTAATCGCTGGCGAGGGCGACCTCGGCGGAGGCGTCGTCGGCCTTGTACAGGGCGCCGGCGGGATAGCCCACGTAGACGGCCTTGGCGTCATCGGCGCCGGAAGCCTCCGCGAGCGCGCCCACGGTCGTCGACGCGTCGAGCTCGACAGGGGCCTCGGCGCCCTCGAGCCAGACCCAGCGCTTGCCCTCGGCGGCAAGAAGCTCGGCGCCGGAGACGCAGGTCTCCTCGCCCTCGCCGGCAGCATGGCTCGGGATGGGCTTCTCGCCGACAAGGATGCGGGCGGCGGCGGAGCCGTTGGAGTAAACGAAACCCAGCTCAGGGTCGCACTCGACGACGCGGACCGCGTCGCCCAGGGCGGCGGCGAGCTCAGGCGCCGCGGCGTCGCCGGCGGGCACGAGGACGGCCTCGGCGCCGGCGGACTTGATCTTCTCGGCCGCGGCGGCGACGTCCTTCTTGAGGAGCCAGAGCGCGACGGGGGCCTGCTTGTGCGCAGGCATGAAGTTGACGATGGTCATTAGTTCCAGCTCCTTCCTAGTACTCGTTCCACAGACGCGGGGTGGTCAGCGTGAGGCGCAGGTCGCACTGCAGGCAGCGGCTCGCCTCGCAGGTGGCCTCCTCCTCGGTGAACGGGCACTCGAAGGGCTCGAAGTTGTCAGAGCGCTCGGCCGCCGCGACGAACTGCGGCTGGACGGCCTCGCCGTAGAAGCCCTCGGGGACCTTGCCGATGAACTGGCACGGCTCCTCGGCCTCGGCAAGAACAGCGTCGATGTCGCCGTCGCCGCCCAGGTAGCGGTCGATAGAGACCGCGGCGTTGCGGCCGGCCTCGATTGCGGCGATCACGGACTTGGTGCCCGTGACGCAGTCGCCCGCAGCCCAGACGCCCTCGGCGCTCGTGCGGCACTCGGCGTCGGCCACGACATAGGGGCCGTGGGTGAGCTCGAGGCCCATGTCCGCGGTGCCCTCGGGCTTCTGTCCGACGGCAAAGATGACGCGGTCGACGTCGATGGTGAGCTCGCCGCCCTCGAGCAGCTCTGTCACGGCGCGGTGGTTTTCGTCGAAGTAGAAGCGATCGATCTTGTGGATGGTCATGGAGCCGACGTAGCCGGGGTTGCCCGCGGCCTCGTTGATGCTCGTGAAGGCATGCGCGTCGTGCAGGACGATGCCCTCCTCCGCGGCCTCGGCGCGCTCCTCGGGCGTGGAGGTCATGACGGCCTCGGCCTCGAGGCAGGCGAGGTCGACGGAAGAAGCGCCCAGGCGCACAGCGGTGCGGGCGCAGTCGTAGGCGACGTTGCCGCCCCCGAGAACCATGACGCGCAGGCCGGTGAGATCGGGCGCGGACCCGTTGCGCGCGGCCTTGAGGAAGTCGGTGTTGCGAAGGACGCCCTCGAGGTCGTGGCCCGCCATGGGCAGCACGGTGCCGTCGTGGGTGCCTACAGTCACGAGCACGGCGTCGTAGCCCTCGGAAAGAAGCGCCTTCGGGTCGGCGACGCGCTCGCCGCAACGAAGCTCGATGCGCGGATCGGCGTCGTCGCCCTGCGCGATCTCGAGAATCGTGGCGACCTCGTGGTCGACGACCTCGTCGGGCAGGCGGTAGGCCGGGATGCCGTAGCGCATCTGGCCGCCGACCTTCTCGTTGGCCTCGAAGACGTCGACCTTGTGGCCCTTCTCGGCGCAGTAGAGCGCGGCGGTAAGGCCCGCGGGGCCGGCGCCGACGACGGCGACCTTCTTGCCGGTGAGCGGCTCGTGGCGGACGTTGGCCTTCCAGGTGCCCTCGTCGCGGACGGCGGCGGCGCGCTTCAGGCGGCAGACAGAGAGCGGCGTGCCGTTGAGGTCGTTGCGCTTGCAGGCGCTCTGGCAGCTGTGGACGCAGATGTTGCCCAGGCTCTCGGGGAACGGGACCTTCTCGCGGACGACCGCGGCGGCCTCGGTGTAGCGCTTCTCCTTAACGAGGCGCAGGTAGCGCGGGATGTCCACGTGCGCGGGGCAGCCGGCGCGGCAGGGCACGACGTTGTCGGCGTAGGACTTGTTCTCGTCGAACATGTTGAGCGTGTCGACGATGGAGCCCGTCGGGCAGACCTCGATGCACGCGCCGCAGAAGCGGCAACCCGCCTGCTGCAGAGAAACGCTGCCGTCGGTGCCGATGCGGATACCCTCCTCGGTGTGCTGGTAGTCGAGGACGCCCGCGCCGCGCAGCTCGCGGCAAGCGCGCACGCAACGGCCGCAGCGGATGCAGCGGGTGAACATGTGGGTGATCAGCGGGTTCTTCTCGTCGGTCGGCACCGGGCGGCTCTTCACGCGCCAGCGGGTCGGCGAGACGCCCATGTACTGGTACATGGACTGCAGCTCGCACTTGCCGTACTTGGGGCAACCCGTGCAGTCGGTCGGGTGCGTGGCGAGAATGAGCTCCATGGCGAGCTTGCGCACGCGCTCGGCGGCCTCGCCCGTGGTGTTCACGACCATGCCCTCGCGGACCTCGGTCTTGCAGGCGCAGACCGGGGCGTCCTCCCCCTCGACCTCGACCATGCACAGGCGGCAGCCGCCCACGGCCTCGAGGTCGGGATGCTTGCACAGGTGCGGGATGTAGATGCCGGCGTCAAGGGAGGCCTCGAGGAGGTTTGCGCCCTCCGCGACCTCGACCTCGTTGCCGTTGATGGTGATCTTCATGCGTTTCCCCTCGAAACGTCGATGTACGCCCAAGAGGCGCCCGGGAGCCCCCAGCCCCCAAGCGCCTCTTCGCGGGCAAAACCAACCGGGCGCGGCGCGCGACCGCGCCCGGACGTTCAGCTAGGTCTTACGACCACTCCTCGTCGCCCGCGTCCTCGAAGAGGCTCGAGGCGGCGTTCTCGCCGGCGA
The DNA here is from genome assembly GCA_963640745.1 of Paludibacteraceae bacterium. Classification (GTDB taxonomy): domain Bacteria; phylum Actinomycetota; class Coriobacteriia; order Coriobacteriales; family Atopobiaceae; genus Paratractidigestivibacter. Next base: position 8,473 of record CAVIBB010000060.1, on the reverse strand, counting down.
TGCGGCCCGAGTTCAGGCAGAAGCCCATGGTGTTGCCCGGGATGCAGTAGTTGTAGGAGTCGCCGTAGATGGTACAGGCATCGGTGCCCACGCAGTAGAGGCCGGGGATGGTCTCGTACTCGTCGGTCATGACCTCCATCTTGTGGTTGATGAGCACGCCGCCGAGGGTGCCGTAGGCGCCGCAGTACTGCTTGCAGCAGTAGAAGGGGCCCTTCTCGAGCGGCTGCATGAACTCGCGCTCCTTCTCGAAGATGTCGTCCCAGCCGTTGTCGCACATCTCGTTGTACTCGTCGACGTTGGCGATGAGGCCCTCGACGTCGATGCCGGCCTTCTCGGCGAGCTCCTCGAGGGTGTCGGCCTGGCAGATGGCGGGATAGCCGGCGGCGAGGTCGGCCTCCCACTGCTCCTCGAAGCCCTCGTAGAGGTCGTGCGGGTGGACGTGGGAGACGATGTCCGGGCCGTCCTTCTTCCAGTGCTTGAGCATGCGGGAGTCGAAGATGGCGTAGGCGACCTTGCCGGGCAGGTGGTTGATGGCGTTGCCGACGAAGGTGGTGTTGTAGATCTCGTCCTCGGGCATGAAGCGCTCGCCGAGGCGGTTGCACCAGTAGCAGGGCTGGCGGAAGGCGCCCTCGACGTAGAAGTGGTTCATGTTGTCGGGGATCTGGTACATGAGCTCCATGGTCACGGGCGTGTGGCCGCCGCCGACCTCGTGGCACATGTTGATGCCGTCGCCGTCCATGCCGGGGATGGCGAAGGAGAAGAGGTCCGTGCCCCACTCGAAGCCGAGCTTCTCCTTGATGAGCTGGGCGTTGTGGCCGAAGCCGCCGGTGGCGACGATGGCGGCCTTGCAGGAGATCTCGTACTCCTCGCCGTCCTTATCCTTGGCGGTGACGCCGCAGATGGCGCCGTCCTCTCCCTTGATGAGGCCGGTGCCGGGGCACTCGAGCATGAACTCGACGCCGAGCTCCTGGGCCTTCTCGGTCATGCGCTTGGTCATCGTGGTCGCGGCGCGCGGGCCCGGCTCGGAGCCGTCCTCGGGCTGCACGACGTGCCAGGTGTACTCGCCGTCGGAGTAGCCGCGGGTGCGCTCACGGGCGCGGAAGGCGGGACGCACGGAGTTGAAGACGACGCCCATGTCCTGCAGCCATGCGATGGTGTCGCCGGACTTGAAGTAGTAGTCGCGCACGAGGCGGGCGTCGACCTGGTAGTGGGTGTAGAACATGTGGCGGCGGAAGAGCTCGCCGGGGGTGACCTCGATCATCGAGGCCTTCTGGACGGGCGAGCCGGCAGCGGCCGGGCCCATGCCCATGTTGGCGGCGCCGCCGGTGTTGGACGCCTTCTCCAGGCAGATAACGCGGGCGCCGTTCTCGGCGGCCGAGACGGCGGCGGCGAGGCCGGAGAGACCTGCGGCGACGACGACCACGTCGGTTTCGAGCTGCTTCATGCGAATCCTCCTATTCCGGGGCGAGGCCCCGATTGCCATGCGATTTGCATGCCTTACGACAACTAGAACTTTCGCGCGTAACACGCCCGCAATCTATGTGCGGCCGCACCGAGGATGCGCGGGCGCGGCGCGAGGGTTTGTGCAAACGGACCATGAGAAAAGGGGCCGCTCCCGCTCAGCGGAAAGCGGCCCCTATGACCCTGGGCGCGTGAGGTTGTGGACGGCGGACTTACTTCTCGGGCTTGGTGACGGGGATGGCGTCCTTGTAGAAGTTGACGCGGTCCTTGTAGGCCTGGGTCTTCTTCATCTCGGCGAGCTTGCCCTCGTTCTCCTGGATATCCTTGCCGTGGATCTCCTTGCCGGAGATGATGTCGTGGGCCTTGTGCAGGTCCTCCGGCTTATAGGTGACCTTGACCGAGCCGCCCTCGATGGAGAGCTCGCCCTCGAGGCCGCAGACGCAGCAGATGGCGCGGTTCTCGCCGGGGACGATATAGAAGTCGTTGCAGTTGCAGTGGGAGCAGATGCCCTTCTTGCCCTGGTACTCGACGCCGTCATAAGGCTGGTTGCCGGAGGCGAGGTTCTCCTGGATCTTGGTCGCGGCGGCGGCGAGGTTGCGGCCGATCTCGGAGGCGCGCTCGATGAGGGCGTCGTCCATGAGGGCGGTCTTGGACCAGGGCACCCACTCGTTGTCGATGACCTGCCAGCTCGGGGTCATGGCCTGGAGCTGGTGCTCGGACTGGACGTGCGTGCCCCAGTCGGAGCCGCCGATGCCAATGTAGGAGACGGCCTTCGGGCTCATGATGGCCGGGTCGGGGACCTCGACGCCCTTGGCGGCCGGGCCGCCCTCGGCCAGGCGGCCGCTCGCGATCTGGGTGGAGATGAAGTTGTTGCCGGTGTCCATGCGGGGCCCGAAGCGGTCCATGATGGTGTGGAAGAGGCCGGAGGCGCCGGTCTCGAAGATCGGGTCGACCATGACGACGCCGTCGGCGTGGAACATCTCGAAGGCGAGCCAGTCGAAGTCGTCCTTGTGGATGCACATGTTCCTGGTGCCGCTCATGAGCATCTTGACGCAGGTGATGCAGCCGGTGCAATGCTTGATGTCGAGGTCCATGGCGCGGATGAACTCGACCTCGCAGCCGGCCTGCTGGGCGGCGAGAAGGACCGCCTTGCAGATGGTGTCGTTGTTGCCGTTCCTCGTGCCGAACGAGACTCCCACGATCTTGGGCATGAGACCCACTCCTCTCCGTGCGCTTGCGCGCGGTTCTCGGCGGCGCCCCCGCGCCGCTCGTTTTCTGGATTGGAGATTAGGGCCAAACCCGTCGTGCAAACGCATAGGAAATTGAACGACGCGTTACTCACGACTTGTGCAGTTTGACAAAAGCGCAGGTAAACGAGGTGGAGAGAAGCGTCTCACCGAATAGAGGCCGCTAGATTGCAGGCACATAAGAAAAAAGCGCGAAGGGTCCGCCCCTTCGCGCCAGGCCGCGCGCCGCCTTTAGCGGACCATGCCCTCCATGATGCTCGCCGAGAAGGAGAGCGCCAGGCGGTCGTCGCCGTCCTTGAGGTCGATCAAGAACAGCTCGCGCACCTTGTTTATGCGATAGAAATACGTGTTGCGGTGCACGTTCAGGGCGGCCGCGGCGTCGGCGGGGCTGCCGGGGTAGCGCACGCTCATGATGGCCGTCTGCAGGTAGGCGGTGCCGTGCTCGCGGTCGTAGTCGGCCATGGCGACGACGCGCTTGTCCAGCAGCATCTCGAGCTTGTCCGGCGAGGGGGACGCCGACGCCAGCGCGGCGAAGCGGTGCTCCCAGAAATAGTAGGCGCGGCCCGCCTCGGGGTCGCGGATGGCCTCGACGAGGTCGCGAGCCTCCAGGAAGCGGCTCGGGCACTTGGAGAGGTCGTCGAACGGCTCGCTCACGAAGGCCGAGAGCTCGTTGTTCTCGAGCATGCTGACGAAGGCCTTGTTGACCTGGAGCCTGCGCTGGGCGCGCGCATAGTCGTCATAGCCGGCCGCCTCGTTGCGCCCGATTGAGGTGAGGACCACGAGGCAGTTCTCGCGGGCGCACCACAGGCAGTTGCGCAGGGAACGCGCGGCCATGGTGCCGATGCGTGCGTGGTAGTCCTTGTCGGCGTTGCGCTGCCCGGTCACAACGAGCAGCACGTAGGACACGTCGACCGGCAGATGCGTCATGAGGAGCTGGGCGCGCATGGTCTGCTCGTTGACGAAGCTTCCCTCGACGAGGTCGTGCAGGACCGAAGAGCCCGCGCCCACGCGCTCGCCCGCGGCCCCGAGACGGTCGATCATGACGCCCGCGAGGCGCCCCGCATAGTCAACGAGCTCCAGGTCGAAGCCGGTGACCGGGCGGTTCATCTCGAGGACGTCGTAGCGCCCCATCTCGAGGTGGTGGAAGTAGATGATGGAGGTGACCCAGTGCCGGCCGTAGCGCTCGACGCTCGACATTATGGCGTGGTGCGCGTGCCGGACGGCGCCGAGCGTGCCGTCGCCCTCGAGCTCGGAGTTGACCTCCTCGGACAGGTATCCCTGCGAGAGGACCTGCTGCACGTCAGGCGCATCATCGGGAAACTCGCCCGCCGTGGCGAGCAGGCGCATGTCCGCGTTGGTGATGATGACGGGGTTGCCGAGCACCTCCGACGAGCGGCGCGCGAACTGCACGAGGTCGTAGCTGGAAAGAAACGCCTGGAACATCCGGTCGCGGCGCAGCTCGAGCACCGCCGCCTTCGCGGGCAGGTCAAGGAAGGACGCACGGAAGTCGTCGTAGCTCCGCGGCGCGGCCACGACGACGAAGTCGCCGCCCACGCGCAGCCCCTCGGGAATCTCCTTGCCCGCGAGCACGAGCATGATGTGGCGCTCGGACGGCCTCGCGTTGCCCTCCTGGAAATCGGAGAGCCTCGCCATGCGCAACAGCCGAGCCTCGGGCGGCACGCTCGTCCCGTACTCGGGGGTAAGAAGAACGTCCTCGTCCAGGAGCCCCTCCTTGCCCACGCGCCAATCCGTGCAGGCGAGCTCGTTCAGAACGGTCCGTAGCTTCATGCTTCCCCCTCGAATATCCCCTCTCGCCCGGAATGAACCCGGGCGAGGTCAGTCTGCCCCCTCAAAACGAGGGTTATGCGCCTCCGAAACGGACGCCATGTCGCACAAGCCCCGATTCCGGGGCATTAACAGCCCGCTTTTGAGGGTTATGCGACCTGGACGGAATTCGAGTCGCGCATAACCCCGAAATTCAGGGGCCAGCGGCCGCGAACCCGCGCGCCTAAACAATAATACGCGCGCGTTGGACGATTGCACATGGGGGTGTTCAGCGGTACCGCTCGCGGCCGCGCCCCAGGCGCAAAATTTGTCACCTAGTCCAATGACCTCGCCCGCCTGAACAACCACACTTTTCATCGATGGTTCCGCGCGCGCCCCGCCACGAGGCAGGCGCGCGGATGGACAAACCCCGAGAGGAGTTTTGAATGGCCGAGGAAGAATACAACGGCATCTACAAGACGATGACGTTCGGCAGGAACAAGGAGGAGTTCGAGGTTCCCTTCGCCAAGGGCAACCCGGGCAAGACCCGCGAGGAGCTCGACGAGCTCAAGCAGAAGCTCCGCGACGACCCCGACGCCGGCGACGCCGAGATGGTCGCCACCATGGGCTTCTGCGCCAAGTACAACCCGCACACCTACATGACCGACATCCCCAACGTCATGTGCGAGCGCGACGTGGCCTGCGTCCTGTGCGACGGCACCACCATCTACGCCGACATCTACCGCCCGGCCAACACCACCGAGAAGGTGCCCGTCATCTGCGTCTTCGCCCCCTTCGGCAAGAACCCCTCCGAGGGCATGGACTCCTGGCAGCTCATGGGAGTGCCGCCCAAGACCGTCTCGTCCTACGCCAAGTTCGAGGCCCCCGACCCCGGCTACTGGTGCCACTACGGCTACGCCGTGGCCAACGTCGACCCGCGCGGCGTCGGCAACTCCGAGGGCGACGTCTATCTCTGGGGCTCCCAGGACGCCCAGGACGGCTATGACTTCATCGAGTGGGTCACCGCCCAGGAGTGGTGCAACGGCCGCGCCACGATGATCGGCAACTCCGGCGTCTGCATGGCCCACTGGCGCATCGCCGCCACCAGGCCTCCCCACCTCGCCTGCCTTGCCGCCTGGGAGGGCCAGGGCGACCTCTACCGCGAGTCCTACTACTGCGGCGGCATCCCCAACCCCGACTACGAGACCCACATCATCCAGGCGCTCGCCGTCAACAACTACATCGAGGACACCCCGGCGATGGTCGCCAAGTATCCCCTGATGAACGCCTACTACAAGGACAAGATCGTCGACTGGAACAAGATCCGCATCCCGACGTACGTGACCGCCGGCTGGGTCCACCACCACCTGCGCGGCGCCTTCGAGGGCTTCCGCCGCATCCGAACCCCCAAGAAGTGGATGCGCGCCCACCGCGATTTCGAGTGGCCCGACACCTACACCCCGGCCAACATGGAGGACGTGCGCAAGTTCTTCGACCGTTACTGCAAGGAGATCCACAACGGCTGGGAGATGACCCCGCGCGTGCGCCTCGACGTCATGGACGCCTACGACTACGACTACGCCTCCCGCCGCGCCGAGGAGACCTTCCCCCTCAAGCGCACCGAGTACAGGAAGCTCTACCTCGACGCCGCCAACCACGAGGCCGGCTATGAGGAGTACCCGGTCGAGTCCGAGGTCGTCTACGACCCCAAGACCGAGTCCACGACCTTCACCTACCAGTTCACCGAGGACACCGAGATCACCGGCTTCATGAAGCTGCACCTCGAGGTGGAGTGCCGCGGCTACGACAACATGGACCTCTTCCCCTGGGTCATCAAGCTGGACAAGGACGGCAACTACGTGCCTATCCGCGTCATGGGCGCGCCCTTCCGCGGCGCCTGGGGCTTCCTGCGCTGCTCGCACCGCGACCTCGACCCGAACTACGCCTCCGACTTCCAGCCCGTGCACAGCCACGAGAAGGAGGAGCGCATGCAGCCCGGCGAGATCGTCCCGGTCGACGTCGAGATGTACCCGCACTCCCGCTTCTGGCACAAGGGCGAGAAGATCCAGGTCGTCGTCGCAGGCCGCTTCGTCAAGACCGAGTGGTTCCACGACAACGACATGAACCACAAGACCGACAACGGCGACGGCATGCACGTTATCCACACCGGCGGCTCTCACCAGTCCTACCTGCAGATCCCGGTCGTCCCGCCCAAGTACCAGGTCGGCGACTACATCTGGCACGGCGACGAGAACAAGTAGTTCACGCCCGGCAAGCACCCATAGAAACCCGCGGGCACACAGCCCCAGGCACATAAAGGAGTAAAACATGAACGACTTCCAGCTCGAGGTTATCGACATCCTCAAGAACAAGGCCGCCGACCTCTTTGGCTCCGACCCCGAGACCCTCGGCCCCGACACCAAGTTCGTTGACGACCTGCACTGCAAGAGCGTGAACATCGTGCAGTTCGCCTCCGCCCTCGAGGACGAGTACGAGGTCGAGGTCCCCTACATGCAGCTCAACAAGTGCGTGACCTTCGCCGACGCCGCCAAGTTCGTGGACGACGCCCTCTCCATGTAGCAAGCCTTCCGGGGCCCGGGGCTGCGTGCTTCCGGGCCCCTTTTGTATAGAAAGGACCCGCAAATGACGCTTATCGAGAAGCTCACCGAGGACGCTAAGGCCTGCGAGAAGAAAGCCCGCGTCGCCCTGCCCGAGTGCGAGGCAGCAAAAACCCTACAGGCCGCGCGCCGCGTGCTCGACGACGGCATCGGCGTCCCCGTGCTCGTCTCCCCCGCCGACGTGATCGCCGCCACCGCCGAGGAGGCCGGGGTCTCGCTCGAGGGCATGGAGATCGTCGATACCGCGGACGCCGACGCGCTCGAGGCGCTGGCCAGCCGCTTCATGGACACGGACAAGCCGCGCATGCTCTCGGCCAAGGGCATCCGCCGCAAGCTCAAGAACCCCATGTGGTGGGCCATGGTCATGGAGGAGCTCGGCGACGTCGACTGCACCTTCTGCGGCCACGTGAACACCACGGGCGACGTCCTCATGACCGCCCAGATGACCATCGGCCTGGCCGAGGGCGTCGACGTCCCCTCCATCCTCGCGCTCGTCGAGACCCCCGGCTTCGAGGGTCCCGAGGGCGGCGTGATCTGCTTTACCGACTGCGGCCTGAACCCCGAGCCCAACGCCTCTGAGCTGGCCTCCATTGCCATCTCGGCCGCCGACGGCGTCAAGGCCATCATGGGCTGGGAGCCGCGCGTGGGCTTCCTCTCCTTCTCGACCAAGGGCTCCGGCGCCGGCGAGAGCGTGAACCGCGTGAACGAGGCCATCGAGCTCGTGCATGAGCGCCGCCCGGACATCGCCGCCGACGGCGAGTTCCAGCTCGACGCCGCCATCGACGCCGCCGTGGCCGCCAAGAAGGTCGGCGAGGGCTCCGAGGTGGCGGGCCGCTGCAACGTGCTCGTCTTCCCGGACCTGAACGCCGCGAACATCGCCGTCAAGCTGATCCAGCGCTTTGCCAAGGGCGCGGCGTACGGCCACACGCTGAACGGCTTCGCCAAGCCCGTGGCCGACTCGAGCCGCGGCGCCACCGTCGACGAGATCGTCGGCGACATCGCGATGCTCGTGCTCTCCACCCGATAGACTTTTTCAGCGGCGGCGAGGGCGAGAGGGACTGTTGCGCGTCTCTCGGCGCCCCGCGTCTCTCGGCGCCCGCGCTTCTCGGCGTCCGTCTCTCCCGCCTCGCCGCCGCCCGCAAAGAAAGGACCCCATCCCCATGGCCTACAAGATCCTCACCCTCTCCCCCGGCTCCACCTCCACCAAGGTGGCCGTCTTCGAGGGAACCGAGGCGCTCTTCCGCCTCAACGTGACCCACCCGGCCGACGAGCTCAAGCAGTTCGACATGGCAGCCGACCAGTTCGAGTACCGCAAGCAGACTATCCTCGACGCCCTCGCCGAGCAGGGCATCAAGCTTGAGGACATCGACGCCTTCTCGGGCT
>CAVIBB010000059.1:0-12473 GCA_963640745.1 Paludibacteraceae bacterium | reverse complement strand
GCGGCAACGTCTTCGGCTCGCGCACGCGCTCTACCGGCGGAAACCCCCAGCGCGGGGGCTCGGGGTTCGGCTCCGGCTCGTCCTTCGGCTCCCGCACGCGCACGGGTTCGGGCTCCACGGGCTTCGGCGCCTCTTCGGCCGCGGGCTTCGGGTCGTCCGCCGGCTCGTTCGGCTCGCGTACCCGCGTGGGCGGCTCCGGCCGCGCTGCCTCCGAGACCGCCCCGACGCCGGCGCCACGTCCGGTGGCCGATGCCTCGGTGAGCCTCGCCAAGGGCGACCGCGTCTCTCACAAGACGTTCGGCCCGGGCGTCGTGCTCGGCGTCTCCGGCGACACCATCGAGGTCAAGTTCACGCGCACCGGCAAGACGAAGAAGCTGCTCAAGGGCTTCGCGCCGCTCGTCAAGGTGGGTTAGGGGGCTGCGTATGGAGCAAGAAGTCATCACGCAGGTCGACGCGCTGTTTAGCAAGGCCGTCGTCATCGCCGTGGCGGTGGGGGTCGCGCTTGTGGTGCAGCGGGTCGTCGTCCGCCTTACAAAGAAGTTCCTGGAGAACTCCGACGTCCCGAACGCGTCGATCTTCGTCAATATCCTGCGCACGCTCATCTGGTCGTTCGCTCTGCTCTCGGTCATGAAACCCGTGTTCAACGTGGACCCCTCGGGACTCATCGCCGCCCTGGGCGTGGTCTCGGTCGCCATCTCGCTCGGCCTGCAGGACACGATCTCGAACATCGTCGGCGGGCTGGGGCTCATGATGGGGCGCGTTGTCCGGCCCGGCGACAAGGTCACCGTCGGGGGCACCACGGGCGTGGTCACCGACGTGACGTGGCGCTCGACCACGCTGCGCTCGCGCTTGGGAGACGTGGACGTCATCCCTAACTCGGTCCTAAACAAGACCACGCTCACCAGGCTTGACGATATGAACGCGGGGATGTGCAAGGTCGAGTTCGCGGTGGCTCCTGGGGCCGACCTCGACGCGGTGAGCGCTGAGGTGATCTCCGCCGCCGAGGAGGCGATCGGCGACGACCTCGACCCCCGTTACCGCACAGCGGTGTGCTTTACCGGCATCACGGCCTACGGCACGCAGGGCTTCGCCGCGCTGCACGTCGTCGACGGCGTGTACTTCTCGACCGCCCAGACCCGGCTCGTGCACGCGCTCCATGGCAAGCCTTGGCTCGCGCAGGCCATCTAGCTGCGGTTCGTTTCTTTCCAGCTCCGTGTATGCGTTCCCATCCAGAAAGGCGTCGTTTATGGAACTCATCGACAGCTTCACCGTGAACCACCTCACGCTCGAGCCGGGCGTCTACGTGTCCCGCGTGGACCGCGACCCGGCCACAGGGGCCGTGATCACCACCTTCGATCTGCGCCTGACCGCGCCGAACCGCGAGCCTGTTATGGACACGTCGGCTGTCCACGCGCTCGAGCACTTGGGCGCGACCTTCCTGCGCAACGACCCCGAGTGGTCGAGCCGTGTCGTCTACTTCGGGCCGATGGGCTGCCGCACCGGCTTCTACCTGGTGCTCTTTGGCGAGTATGCGTCCGCCGACGTTGTGGACCTCGTGCGCCGCTGCTTCGAGTTCGCCCGCGACTTCGAGGGAGAGATCCCCGGCGCCAAGCCGGCCGAGTGCGGCAACTGGCACGACGCGGACCTCGGCCAGGCCCAGTGGTGGGCGCGCCGTTACCTGGCGAACACGCTTGAGTGCATCGACGACGCCCACATGAACTACCCTGCTTAAAAAGACGCGCCCTGCATGAAGGCAGGGGAGAGAGGAGCAGCTATGAAGACCGGGATTATCGGAGCCATGGAGGTTGAGGTTGCCCTGCTTAAGGAGCAGATGGGCGACTACGAGTCGGTTCGCGCGGCCGGTATGGAGTTCTGCGTGGGCAAGCTCGGCGGGGCCGACGCCGTGGTCGTGCAGTCCGGCATCGGCAAGGTGAACGCGGGCATCTGCGTGCAGATCCTCGCCGACCGCTTCGGCGTCGAGCGCGTGATCAACACTGGCGTGGCGGGCTCCCTCGATGCGAGCATCAACGTCGGAGACCTCGTGGTCTCCACCGACTGCGTCATGCACGACTTCTCCGTCGAGCCCCTCGGCTACGCGCCCGGGCAGGTGCCCGGTCTGGACACGCTCGCGTTTCCCGCCGACGAGTCCATGCGCGCGCAGGTAAAGGCGGCTGCGGCTGTGGTGGCGCCCGACATCAACGTCTTCGACGGCCGCGTGGCGTCCGGCGACCAGTTCATCTCGACGGATATCGAGCGCGAGCGCATCGTGGGAACCTTCGGCGCGCGTTGCTGCGAGATGGAGGGCTGCGCCATCGCCCAGGCGGCCTACCTCAATGGCCTGCCGTTCGTCGTGGTCCGTGCCATTTCCGACAAGCCGGGCTCCGAGGACCAGGTCGTGGACTACCAGACCTTCGAGAAGAAGGCCGCCCATGACTGCGCCGCCATCGTTGCCAAGATGGTGGCCGCCTAGGCGGCGCTTGCGTTCTTCTTGCCACCCGGCGCCGCCCGTCGCGGCGCCTTTTTTGGCAACCTGAATTATCTGACGGGATTCTGACGGCAGTTATGGCCTCGAATCGACCCAATAACTGCTGCCAGAATCCCGTCAAATTTATTGGCTTCCTTAACAGCAAGAAGCCAGCCGTGAACTGTGGGGTTACAGCCCCTGCACCGCCACGCCGACGAGCGTGGGGCCGGTGTGGACGAGAAGCGCCGGGCTGATCTCGCTGCGAACCACCTCGACGGAATTCTTCACGCGCTCCAGGAGCTTTGCCTCCATCGTCTCGTAGAGATCGGCGCACGCGGAGGTGCAGCTCACGGCCAGGCGGCACTTGGGGTAGCGCGCCGCCAGCCCCTCGATGAGCTTGATTTCGGTGTCGAGCGAGCGCTCCCAGCCGCGGGCCTTCTTTGCGATGGTGTAGTGGCCCTCATCGTCGCAGGTGAGCACCGGCTTGATGTTGAGCACGCTGCCCAGACGGTAGATGGCCTCGCTGATACGCCCGCCGCGGCGAAGGAACTCGAGGTCGCGCACGGTAAAGAAGACGTCGGTGTTCTTTGCCACGAGGCCAAGGGTCTGCTCGAGGTCGCTCAGCGGCACGCCTTCCTCGATCTGACGCACGGCCTCCATGACGACCATGCCCGCCGCGACGCCGATGTTCAGCGTGTCCACCACGACGACGGGGAAGTCGTCCATGGTACGCGCGACCATGCGCGCCGTCTCGCAGGTGGCCGACAGGCCCGAGGAGATGCTCACGAAGACCGCGGAGGTGTAGCCGTCGGCCTTGGCGCGCGCGAACTCGTCGGAGATGCGCTCGGGGGAGGGCAGCGAGGTCTTGGGGATCTCCTGCTCGAAGCGCGCCACGACCTCGTCGGTCGTGATGTCGACGCCGCTCTCGTAAGTGGAGCCGTCGGAGTAGTTGATGCGCAGGGGCACGACGCGGACGTCGTGGGCCGCCACGAACTCGGGGGGACAATCGGAGCCGGTGTCGGTGATCACTGCGATTCGCTGGTCGTTCATGGTTGTCTCTCCCCAAGGCCGCGGGCGGCCGGTCGTGGTCAAAACGTGATTTAGTCCATAATAGCGCCAGACGTGGTTTTAAATACTAGATACTGCGTTTGTGGAGAAAGCCTTACAAGGTTGAGGACGAATCGCGAAGGGGATTTTTCATGGGGACCAAACAAGCCGAGAAATACGCTCGGGACTCCGCGCCCCTGGCCCTCGCGAACGCCGCGCAACCCGCCCGAGAGCTCGCGGAGAGAATGGCGCGCGTGCACATATACCGCATCGCCGAGCTCCCGCGCATCGAGCTCTACCTGGACCAAGTCCTTACGCTCGTGGCCGATGAGCTGGCGTTCATGTGCCTGCCCGACGAGCAGGTCCTCACCGGGTCCATGGTGAACAACTACGTCAAGCAGAAGCTCCTGCCCGCGCCGCGCCGCAAGCGCTACACCAGCGGCCACGTCGCCGGGCTGCTCTTTATCTGCGCGTTCAAACGCGTGTACTCAATCGCTCAGCTCGGACAGATCATGGGTATGATTAAGGAATCGCACGTAGATGCGGGCGCGCTCTACGACGAGGTCGTCTCCGCGCTGGAATGCGCGCTCGCCGAGCAGTTTGCCTTCGGGGCGGATTTCGTGGCTCCGGTCATGGAGCCCCATATCCATCCCGTGGACAGCGCCGGTTCCGAGGTCGCCCCGGAGCTCGCCCGCGTGCTCGAGGCCGCCGTCGCGTCGCTCGCGGCGAAGGTCTACGTGGAGCAGACCCTGGCGCTTGCCGATAAGGAGGCATGGCGCCGAGAATAGAAAGGCGATCATGCCCAACAGCACCAACCCCCAGGCCGCGTCCGCAATCTATGAGGAGCCGGCCGTCATCAAGCGCGCCCAACGCCGAGGGGCCCTGGCCGAAGTGACCTCCAACGGCACCGTGGCCGCGGCGGTCATGGTCGGCGCGGCGCTTCTTGCCCTCGTCGTCGCAAACAGCCCCGCCTACGAGGCCGTGGAGCACTTCCTGATCCAGCCCATTACGCTGGGTCTCGGCTCGTTCGCCGCCTCGATGACCGTCGAGGCGTTCGTCAACGATTTCCTCATGGCTATCTTCTTCCTGCTCGTCGGCATCGAGCTTAAGTACGAGATGACGGTGGGGCAGCTCCGCCGTCCGCGCCAGGCCGCGCTGCCCATGCTCGCCGCGGTCGGCGGCGTCTGCGTGCCCGCGCTTATCTACCTGGCCTTCAATGCCGGGGGACTTGCGCATGGCTGGGCCGTGCCCATCGCGACCGACATCGCCTTCGCGCTCGGCATCGCCTCGCTTCTGGGCGACAAGATAAGCCCCGAGACCAAGGTCTTTTTCCAGACGCTCGCCATCGCCGACGATATCCTGGCCATCGTGGTCATCGCCGTGGCCTACGGCCAGTCGCCGAGCATCTCGTGGTGCGCCGCCTCGGCCATCGTCATCGTGGTGCTCTGGGGACTCAACCGCGCGAAGGTCTACTCCTTGAAGCCGTACCTGCTCGTGGGCCTCGTTCTGTGGGTCTGCATGTACAACTCCGGTATCCACGCCACGCTCGCCGGCGTTATCCTCGCCTTCGCGCTGCCCGCCCAGTCCGACGTCAAGCTCGCCGAGTTCGGCGCCTGGCTCGGCGAGAAGGCCCAGGTCCTCGACGATCGCTACGACGACGAGGCACACGTCCTCGGCCAGCATGCCTTTACCAAGGGCGCTCTTCGCGTCGAGAGCGTGATCCACCACGTCACCCCGCCGCTCGAGCGCATGGAGCACTACATCACCGTGCCGGTTAACTTCCTCATCCTGCCTATCTTCGCCTTCGTCAACGCGCAGGTTCATCTCGTGGGCACCGACTTCATGACCATCGTGACCGACCCCGTGACCATCGGCGTCTACCTCGGCGCGGTCCTCGGTAAGCCGCTCGGCATCTTCCTCGTCACGTTCGTGCTGGTAAAGATCGGCTTCGCGAAGCTTCCCGAGAACATGGACTGGATCCAGGTGGGCGCCATCGGCATCATGGGCGGCCTCGGCTTCACGATGTCGATTCTCATCAGCGGCCTCGCCTTCGACGCTGCCTCCGAGATTATGGCGGCCAAGTGCGCCATTCTTATGGGGTCGTTCACGTCCGCGATCCTCGGTATCGTCTTCACGAACGTGGCGACCGCGTTGAAGAGGGGCGCGGTCCCCGACGGTGCCGGCGCCAGCGCCGACGGCGACCAGAGCCGCGCGTAAACTGTCCCGCCCAAGGGGTATCCTCGTAGGTATTGCGACTACCGGGTCCACACCCCGCGTCATATAAGAAGAAGGAGCATCCATGAGCGGATTCAAGAGATTGTGCAAGGTCGTCTTTGCGCTCTCGGGCGCGTTCAGCCTGGGCGCGCTCGGCCTCACGTGGGTCGGCCCGTGGCGCGACGTCGCCTCGGCCCTCATGGTCGTGGACACCTACTGGTATGCGTGGCAGGCCTGCGCCGCCATCACGCTGCTCGGGCTGCTTGTCTCGCTGTGCCAGGGGCTTTTCTCCCGTAAGGTGCGCACGGTCGAGGTGGCCACGGTCGACGGCGGCGCCATCAGCGTCACGCGCGAGGCCATTGCCAGCCAAGCCGAGCACATCGTCGAGGCCGACGGAACGTGCACCGCGTCCAAGGTCCGTGTCGAGGCGAAGCCCCGCGGCCACGTCCGCGTGCACGTCCGTGTCCTGCCGCACGAGACGCTCGACGTGGTGGTCAAGGGCGCCCAGCTTCACGAGGAGCTGCTCCAGGGCCTTGCCGCCGTCTGTGGCAACACGGTCGAGAGGGTGAGCCTCGAGTTCATTGAGCCTCAGTCGTATGCGGGCCGGGCTGCGGACGAGGCGGGGGATGGCGACGACCTCGTCGGCGTGGATATCCAGATTGGCGCCGAGCCCGAGTCAACGAGCGAGATCACGGTGCCCATGGGCGCCTCCAGGGAGGAATAACACATGGCTGACGATAAGCGAGCCCCGCGCGCCCGGGTGGAGTCCGGCGCCAACGACGACGTCATCGACGCCGAAGCCCGCGTCATCGACGAGGAACCCGCGGGCAAGAAGTCCGAGGGCGCGGCCGACGGGTCGGCGAGCGAGGCGTTCAAGGACGGCGCCCGCCGCGTAAACGGGTGGGTCTCCAGCGCGTTTCCCGGCCACGAGCATGCGTTCTGGGGCGGCGTCTTCGGGGCGGTTCTCGCCGTTCTTATCTTCTGGGTGGGAATCTGGAAAGCCCTCGGCGTGGCCGTTCTCGTGGTGGTCGGCGTCGCGTTCGGCCAGCTCGCCGACGGCGACCCGAAGATCATCAACCTGCTGCGGCGCTTCTTTACGTCCAATAGCTAATCAGACAACGCGTTCAGACAACGCGGGCCCCGGGCCCGGGAGAGCGAGGAAACAATGAGCACCGATACCAACGAGGTCCAGAAGGTCGTCGAGTCCGCTGCCGACGAGGCTGTCGAGTCCGAGGTCACCGACCTGGCCGAGATCGAAGAGGCCGGGGCCGACATCGACCTTTCCGCCGGCGACGAGGAAGACGAGGACTCCGAGGACTCCCTGACCTTCTCCAACGGCGTCATCGAGAAGATCGTCGCGCTCGCCATGCGCGAGGTTCCCGGCGTCGTGGGCATGAAGGGCAGCTGGTTCAACCGCGTGCAGGACGCCTTCGGCGCGTCCGACTCCACTAAGGGCGTCACCGTGGAAGTCACGCCGGAAAGCGCGGTGCGCGTGAACATCAGCGTGCTCATCGAGTACGGCGCCTATGCCCCGCAGGTCTTCGAGGACGTGAAGAAGGCCGTGGTCAAGCAGGTCACCGGTATGACGGGTCTTGAGGTCGCGGGCGTGAACCTGCGCATCGAGGACGTCCTTACCCCCGAGGAGTTCGACCGTTCCAAGAAGGAGCCCAAGGTCGACGAGGACGAGGACGCCCCTGAGGAGGAGTAACCGCGGCGAGTCATAGACGTTGGTAAGGGCCCGCGAGTGCGGGCCCTTCTTTGTGCGTGGGTGTCTCGGGCGGCAGGCGTCCGGGCGGCGTTGCTCGGGCCGCGGCGCTCGGGCGGCGGTACCCGATGTGAGAGAATGCCCACGCAATCAAACAAAGGAGAACCATGTCGCAGAGAATGACCTCGAAGCTCGATACCCATACGGTCCGGCGGACCCTCGCGCGCTTCTGGGATGTCACGCGGGAGCAGCCGGGCATCGCGCTGCTCTCTGTGGTGACGTCGGTGGGGTATATCCTGCTGCTCACCTTTGCGAACACCTTCGTCATGGGCCTCATTGTGGACCGCGTGCAGGCGTCGCCCGTGGCTGCGGACCAGGTTGTGGAGGTCTTCGCGCCCTACGTGGCGGCGCTCGTGGCGGTCAATCTCGTGGGGCAGGTCTTCTCGAAGCTTCAGGACTACACCGTCTACAAGCTGGAGATCAACGGCAACTACCGCCTGAGCCGCCTGTGCTTCAACACGCTTTCCAACCAGTCGATGACCTTCCATACGAGCCGCTTCGGCGGGTCGCTCGTGAGCCAGACGAGCCGCTTTACCGGCGGGTACACGGCGCTCGTGGACGTGTGCGTGTATTCGCTTATCCCCACGGTCACCTCGGTGGTGTGCACCGTCGCCGTGCTTGCGCCCGCGGTGCCGGCCTTCACCGCTATTTTGGTTGTGATCATGGCTATTTACCTGGCGTTTGTTTGGGCCATGTACAAGCGAATCCTGCCGCTTTCCGCCGCCACGTCCAAGGCGCAGAACCGGCTCTCGGGCGTGCTCTCGGACGCCGTGACGAACATCCTGGCCGTTAAGACCTGCGGACGGGAGGATTTCGAGCGCGAGCTCTTCGACGCCGCCGACCGCGACGCCCGTGAGGCCGAGACCGCCTCGATGCGCGCCATGATGCGCCGCAACTTCACCACGAGCGGGCTTATCGTCGTGACCATGGGAATCGTTTCCGTGTTCGTGGCGGGCGGCAACGCGTGGTTCGGCATCTCCGCGGGCACGCTGGTCATGATCTTTACCTACACGTACAACCTCACCATGCGCCTCAACTACGTGAGCTCGATGATGCAGCGGATCAACCGCGCCCTGGGCGACGCCGCCGAGATGACGCGCGTGCTCGATGAGCCGCTGCTGGTGGCCGACGCTCCGGATGCGCCCGAGCTCGTGGTGAGCGCCGGCGCCATCGACTTCGAGCACCTGGGCTTCGCATACCGCGACGCCGCGGCCGGCGAGAAGGTCTTCTCCGACCTCACGCTGCGCATTCCCGCAGGTCAGCGCGTCGGCCTGGTCGGGCGCTCCGGTTCCGGCAAGACCACGCTCACCAAGCTGCTGCTGCGACTGGACGACGTGCAGGACGGCTGCGTGCTTATTGACGGGCAGGACGTGAGCGCCTGCACGCAGCAGAGCCTTCGCCGTCAGGTTGCCTACGTGCCGCAGGAGGCGCTTCTCTTCCACCGGTCCATCCGCGAGAACATCGCCTACGGGCGTCCGGACGCGAGCGACGCCGAGGTGAGAAGGGCGGCCGAGCTCGCGTGTGCGCTCGAGTTCATCGACCGGCTTCCGGCCGGCATGGACACGATGGTGGGCGAGCGCGGCGTCAAGCTTTCCGGCGGGCAGCGGCAACGCGTGGCCATTGCGCGCGCGATTCTTTCCGACTGCCCGATCCTGGTGCTCGACGAGGCCACGAGCGCGCTCGACTCCGAGTCCGAGGCGCTCGTTCAGCAGGCGCTCGAGAACCTTATGCGTGGGCGCACGAGCATCGTGGTCGCGCACCGGCTCTCGACGGTGGCGTCGCTCGACCGGATCGTGGTGCTCTCCGGCGGGGAGATTGTCGAGGACGGCACGCACGACGAGCTCGTGGCCGCCGGAGGCGAGTATGCCGGCCTGTGGAGCCGCCAGACCGGCGCCTTCCTCGAGGCGTAGGCGGGCGGGCCCTGCTCGTCGGCTGGCGAGAGGCGCTTCTTGCCGACTGCGCTAGACTAGTTCGACGGCGACGCGAGCGGCGTCGCGCGACATCGAGGGGAAACCGATGAAGAACACCCAGCTCCTGCTGATCAATGACATGTGCGGCTACGGCAAGGTGGCGCTCTCCGCCATGCTGCCCGTGCTCTCGCACATGGGTTACCGCATCCACAACCTGCCGACGGCCTTGGTCTCGGACACGCTCAACTATCCCAAGTTCTACATACACGACACGACCGAGTACGTGCGGCAGAGTCTGGCCATTTGGGAAGAGCTCGGCTTCGAGTTCGACGCCATCTCGACCGGGTTCATCGCGTCCGAGGAAGAGACGCGCATCATCTCGGACTTCTGCCATGCGCGCGCCGAGCGAGGCACCAAGGTGTTCGTCGATCCGATCATGGCCGACAACGGCAAGCTCTACGCCGGCGTGCCGGAGACGACCATCGGCCTCATGCGCGACCTCGTGGCCTGCGCGGACTACACCGTGCCCAACTATACCGAGGCGTGTCTGCTCACGGGCACGCCCATGGGGGATCAAATGACCGGAGAAGAGGCACGTGCCCTCGTGCTCGCGATCCGCCGGCTCGGCGCCAAGTCCGTCGTGGTTACGAGCTGCAAGGTCGACGGCGTGGACGCCATCGTGGGCTACGACCATGTGGCGGGCGAGTACTTCACCGTTCCGTTCGACATGATTCCGGTGTACTTCCCGGGCACGGGCGACACGTTCTCGAGCGTGCTGCTGGGCCGCGTGATGCGCGGCTGGACGCTCGAGCAGGCGACGCAGGACGCGGCGCGCGTGGTGCGCGAGCTCATCGCCC
Organism: Paludibacteraceae bacterium; assembly: GCA_963640745.1. Classification (GTDB taxonomy): domain Bacteria; phylum Actinomycetota; class Coriobacteriia; order Coriobacteriales; family Atopobiaceae; genus Paratractidigestivibacter. The sequence goes on along the minus strand of CAVIBB010000059.1, from coordinate 2,216 downwards.
GCAATGCCGATCAGGAGGACAAGTCCGCCGGGCTTCCCATCGAGGCATGCCTGGATGTGATCGACGGTGAGTAGCGTGGGCGACGAGCCGATCGCGGAGACGTGTGACGCCGACGAGCCGATCGCGGCATCGGGCGCCGTCGACGAATCCGCCGACGTTTCCGCGGCGCTCAAGCCGGCCGGCGCCCCGCGCGGCAAGCGGCCCCGTATTCGCATCACGTGCGTGGACCAGCTGGGGGAGTGCCGCTGCCACCACGGGCACAAGCCGGGCGACGTCTTCGACTTCGACCGCGACCGCGGCCGGCTCTGCCCCATGGCCTGCCATGTGGGCTTTCCTTACATCGACATCCTGCGCTACGGCGGCACCGTCCCGGGCAACGAGCCCGGCACGGCAAAGTTCTGCTGCCCAGAGGTCGACACCCTCAACGTTTTTCTTGCCGAGGTGGTCGATTAGGGGCGCATGGGGTCCCTGCGCGGGGCCTCGATTTTCAAAAACGGCCTCCGTGTGGGATTTAATTCGGTTCGGTCAACTAGCCGGAAAAACGGCAAGCCATCTACCTGGGCAAACGTAAAACCCGGACCGTTGGCTACTCGACCAACCCGAATTAAATCCCACACGGAGGCGATTTTTGGCCGAAGCAGGCGGCTCGCCACCTGTTTCGGCCGAATTTAGACCTCGATGAACGAGAACGGGCTGCCGTGTTCGCGGATTATCGCGGCAAGGTCCGTCGTCCGCAGGTGGACGGACGCGGTGTTGCTGCAAGGGTGGCACCCGATCCAGCCCCAGCGCTCAAAGTCGGCGTCAAGGGCGACCTGCACCGAGCGCTCGGAGTCGTTCAGTGCCGCGAACGGCGTGACCGAGCCGGGATAGATGCCGATCTTCTCCGCCAGGTCGGCCGGCGAGGCGAAGGAGAGACGCTTGCTGCCCAGGCGCTCCTGCAGCTCCTTGAGGTCCACCGTCTTGTTCTCGGGCACCGTGACCAGGTAATAATTGCGATGTTTCGGGTCGCGCAGGAAGAGGTTCTTCGCCTCGTGCTCGGCAAATGGGAGCTTGGCCATGGCCTGGGCCTCCTCCACGGTAAAGACAGGCGGGTGCTCCACGGCCTCGTACTCCACGCCGCGCGCGTCCAGCAGCGCATAGATGTCGGCTTTGGTGAGCGCCCCGGGGACGGTGTGCGTGTCCTCCCAAGTGCGGGCCTCCTCGCCCGCCGCGACCGTAGATTCAACCTCGTTCATGCCAAAGCCCCCCTCGTGTGGTTTTCCGTCGGAAAGCTTATCGCAGCGTCGAGCCTGCGTCGTTCGGAAACGCTCCCGCAAACTCGCCGTGGATAATAAAGCCACTTGCACCGACGCGCGTCGCGTGTCCCTATGTCCCGGGGAAGGGCCCGGGGGAGAGCGGGGTCTTGAATGGTAAAGCTGTACGACGAGGGTATCTACCTGCGCAACGGCAAGGAGGTCATCCCCGCGAGCGAGGCCGCGGCAGCGGGTATCGAGGCCGCGCCCTCCGACGCCAAGCGCGGGACCATCGCCTATTCCATCCTCCAGGCGCACAACACCTCGGGCGACCCGGACATGCTCAAGGTCCGCTTCGACGCCATGGCCAGCCACGACATCACCTTCGTCGGCATCATCCAGACCGCGCGCGCCTCGGGCATGGAGAAGTTCCCGCTGCCCTACGTCCTCACCAACTGCCACAACTCGCTGTGCGCCGTGGGCGGCACCATCAACGAGGACGATCACGTCTTCGGCCTCTCCGCCGCAAAGAAGTACGGCGGCATCTTCGTCCCGCCCCACATCGCCGTCATCCACTCCTTCATGCGCGAGAACTTCGCCGGCTGCGGAAAGATGATCCTCGGCTCCGACTCCCACACCCGCTACGGCGCGCTCGGCACCATGGCCGTGGGCGAGGGCGGCGGCGAGCTCGCCAAGCAGCTCCTGCGCGACACCTACGACGTGGCCTACCCCGGCGTCGTGGCCATCTACCTCGAGGGCGCGCCGCGTCCCGGCGTCGGCCCGCACGACGTCGCGCTCGCCATCATCGGCGCCGTCTTCAAGTCCGGCTACGTCAAGAACAAGGTCATGGAGTTTGTCGGCCCCGGCATCGCGTCCATGACCACGGACTACCGCAACGGCGTCGACGTCATGACCACCGAGACCACGTGCCTCTCGTCCATCTGGGCTACCGACGAGGACACCCGCGTCTTCCTTGCCGAGCAC
>CAVIBB010000058.1:0-12567 GCA_963640745.1 Paludibacteraceae bacterium | reverse complement strand
GCTCTCGCCGCCGTCTAAACCCTGGCAAGAAGCCCGCGCAACCGAATCGCATGCACCGCCAGCCCCGGAAGGCCCTACACCTTCCGGGGCTTTTCTTGCCGCGCCGTCAAGCGCTCGGGCCCGCCCCGGCCCGCGCCCGGACCAACACCGCCTCGCCCTCGGGCCTGCTCCGGCCCGCCGTCTCGCCCGGCCCCGCCCCCGCGCGCCGCGCGTGCGCCCACCAGACGCAATGCCGCGCTCACGGATTGCCGCCCCCGCCGTGCTCGCCGAACTGGTAAAACTGACTGTGTGTCAAAATGCGATGGGAGCTGCGGCGTATTCGAGCCGCGGCTAGGGATAAGCGATAGGAGCTTCATCGATGGATACCCTCGACAGCAGCCTCTACCTCAGCAACGACGACCTGCACATGCTCGGAAACGGCACGTGGTACCGCAGCTACGACAAGCTCGGCGCCCACCCCGCCACGGCCAAGGACGACACCGAGGGCTTTCACTTCGCCGTCTGGGCCCCGAACGTTCAGTCCGTTTCGGTCATCGGCGACTTCAACGATTGGGACGAGACCGCCTTCTACCTCAACCGCTCCTCCTCGGGCGACGTCTGGGAGGGCTTCGTTCCCGGCGTTAAGGCCGGCCAGCTCTACAAGTACCTCCTCGTCTCCCACGACGGCGAGAAGATCTACAAGGCCGACCCCTACGCCTTCTTCTCCGAGCTGCCCCCGGGAACGGCGTCCATCACCGCCGACATCTCCGGTTATGCGTGGAAAGACGACGACTACATGGCCGAGCGCGCCAACCGCCCGCTGCTCAAGAGCCCGCTCAACATCTTTGAGGTCCACCTGGGCAGCTGGAAGCGCCACGGCAACGAGCCCCAGGGCGAGCCCCGTGAGGACGGCACCTGGCCCGGCCCCGGCGACCCCTTCCCCGCGCAGCGCGGCACCTACTACAGCTACGATGACCTCTCCCGCGAGCTGGTCGCCTACGTCAAGAAGATGGGCTACTCCCACATCGAGGTCATGCCCCTCTCCGAGCACCCCTTCGACGGCTCCTGGGGCTATCAGTCGACCGGCTACTACGCGCCCACGTCGCGCTACGGTAACCCGAAGCAGCTCATGCACTTCATCGACGCCTGCCACAAGGCCGGCATCGGCGTGATCATGGACTGGGTCCCCGGCGGCTTCTGCGCCGACGCCCACGGCCTCGCCTCCTTCAACGGCGAGATGCTCTATGAGCACGAGATCCACCCGAACTGGGGCACCCACAAGTTCGACTTCAGCCGCGGACAGGTCCGCAGCTTCCTCGTCTCCAATGCGCTCTACTGGGTCGAGACCTACCACATCGACGGCATCCGCATGGACGGCGTCTCCTCGATGCTCTACATGAACTTCGGCATCGATGACCCCGGCCAGAAGCGCTTCAACAAGTACGGCACCGAGGAGGCGCTCGACGCGTCCGCCTTCATCCGCCAGACGAACTCCACGATGGGCCAGCTCCACCCCGACGTCATGATGATCGCCGAGGAGTCCACCGCGTGGCCGCTCGTCACGTACCCGCCCGAGGACGGCGGCCTGGGCTTCCACTTCAAGTGGGACATGGGCTGGATGAACGACACCCTGCACTACATGCAGACCGACTTCCCCTGGCGTCCCGGCAACCACCGCCTGCTCACGTTCTCGACGATGTACCAGTTCAACGAGAACTTCGTCCTGCCGCTGTCGCACGACGAGGTCGTCAACGGCAAGTGCTCGCTGATCACCCGCATGCCGGGCGACCAGTGGCGCCAGTTCGCCGGCCTGCGCGCGCTCGCCTTCTACCAGATGATGCACGCGGGCGGCAAGCTCAACTTCATGGGCAACGAGATCGGCCAGTACATCGAGTGGCGTTACTACGAGGGCATCGAGTACTTCCTCACCGAGTACGACGCCCACCGCGACCAGCAGGCCTTCGTCGGCGAGCTGAATAAGTTCTACAAGAAGAACCCTGCCCTGTGGGAGCGCGGCTACGAGTCCTCCGGCTTCGAGTGGATCGACGCCGACAACTCCGACCAGTCCATCATCAGCTTCATCCGCCGCGGCGACGACCCCAAGGACGACCTGGTCATCCTCATCAACTTCGACGTGAACGCGCACGAGAACTTCCGCCTCGGCGTCCCCGAGTGGGGCGTCTATGCCGAGAAGTTCAACTCCGACGCCTCCGAGTTCGGCGGCTCCGGCGTGCTCAACGAGGGGCGCCTGCGCTGCGAGGACGTCGCTTGGAACGGCCGCGAGCAGTCCGTCGTCCTGCGTATCCCGCCGCTGGCCGGCATCGTGCTAAAGAAGGTGGCCAACCAGGCCCGTCCGAAGCCTGCTGCCGCCGATAAGCCTGCCGCCGCGGCAAAGAAGCCCGCGGCCAAGCCGGCAACCGCCGCCAAGCCCGCCGCCGCCAAGCCCGCGCCCGCAAAGAAGGCCGCGACGAAGGCGTCCGCCGCAAAATCCGAACCCGCCCCAGCTCAGAAGCCTAAGGCGGCCGAGAAACCGGCGCCAAAGCCCGCGACGAAGGCCGCGCCCAAGCCGGCCAAAAAGTCGGCTGCGGTTAAGAAGACGGTCAAGGCTTCGTCAAAAACCAAGTAATCGAGGTAAAATCACAGGGCTGTCCCAAGCGGGGCGGCCCTGTTCGTCTGTCTCGGGAACGTTCCCGCGCGGACGACCGCTACCGCGCCCGACCCGTCGGGTTTAGGCCGCCAGCACTGTCCGTACGACCATGAAAAAGGGAGAGAAATGGCCACCTACCAGCAAATCTTCAAGGACAAGAAGGACTTCGAGGAGCAGTATCGCGCTGCTTGCCAGGCTGAGCTCGGCAAGCACTTCGAGCAGTGCTCCGAGCTCGAGCAGTTCCAGGTGCTCGCCAAGCTCGTCGCCTCGAAGGGCAACGCCCAGGTCCCCGTCTCCCACACCACCGACGAGAAGAAGGTCTACTACTTCTCGCTCGAGTTCCTCATCGGCCCGCTGCTCGACAACTACCTCATCAACTACGGCGTGCGCGACCTCGTCGCCGACGCCATGAAGGACATGGGCTCCGACCTCGACGCCGTCTGCCGCCAGGAGGTCGACCCCGGCCTCGGCAACGGCGGTCTCGGCCGTCTTGCCGCCTGCTTCCTCGCCTCGATGGCCCACAACGGCATCGCCGGCTACGGCAACGGCATGCGCTACCGCTACGGCCTGTTCCACCAGGACATCGAGGGCGGCCGTCAGGTCGAGCGCACCGACAACTGGCTCGCCAACGGCTTCCCCTGGGAGACCCGCAAGGACGCCTCCGCCGTCACCGTCCGCTTCGGCGGCCACGTCGTCCGCCACGAGGACGGCGAGAAGTACTGGTTCACCGAGGAGGGCGGCGAGCTCGTCCGCGCCGTCCCCTATGACGTGCCCATCATCGGCTACGCCGGCAAGGTCGTGAACAAGCTGCGTCTCTGGTCCGCCGAGCCCGCCTCCGAGGACTTCGACCTCGACGCTTTCAACGACGGCGACTACGCCAAGGCCAACAAGTTCCGCTCCGACGTCGAGGCCATCTCGACCATCCTGTACCCCAACGACGCCGGCGAGCACGGCCGCCTGCTGCGCCTCAAGCAGGAGTACCTGTTCGTCTCCGCTGGCCTGCAGACCATCCTTCGCACCTACGAGAAGGAGTTCGGCGCCGACTGGGAGAACCTCGGCAAGCACGTGAGCGTCCACACCAACGACACCCACCCCGCCATGTGCGGCCCGGAGCTCATGCGCATCCTCGTCGATGAGAAGGGCGTCGACTTCGACCTCGCTTTCCAGATCGCGCACGAGACCGTCTCCTTCACCAACCACACCGTCATGCCCGAGGCCCTGGAGAAGTGGCCCATCAACACCTTCCGCAACCTTCTCCCGCGCCTCTACATGTTCATCGAGGAGATCGACCGCCGCTGGCGCGACGGCCTGTCCGAGAAGCTCGGCGCCGACAACGGCTCCTGGACCGACGTCCTGCGCAACACCGCCATCCTCTGGGACGGCCAGGTCCGCATGGCGAACCTCTCCATCATCTTCTCGCACTCCGTCAACGGCGTTTCCGCGCTGCACTCCGACATCCTCCAGCGCGAGACCTTCCGCGACTTCGCCCAGCTCGAGCCCGGTCTCTTTAACAACAAGACCAACGGCGTGACCCACCGCCGCTTCCTGCGCGAGGCCAACCCCGCCTACTCCAAGCTCATCACCGAGGCCATCGGCGAGGGCTGGCTCGACGACGCCGACGAGCTCAAGAAGCTCGAGCCCTTCGAGGCCGACGCCAGCTTCCTCGAGGCCATGGACAAGGCCAAGAAGACCAACAAGGAGCGCCTTGCCGCCTACATCAAGGAGACCTCCGGCGTCGAGCTCGACACCAACATGGTCTTCGACGTCCAGGTCAAGCGCTTCCACGCCTACAAGCGTCAGCTCCTCTCCGTCTTCAAGATCCTCGACCTGCGCAACCGCATCCTCGACGACCCGAGCTTCGCCCCGCAGCCCACGGCGTTCATCTTCTCCGGCAAGGCCGCTCAGAGCTACGCCTTCGCCAAGGAGGTCATCCGCCTCATCAACTCGCTGGCCGACGTCGTGAACAACGACCCGCGCGTCAACGACAAGATCCAGGTCGCCTTCGTCCCGAACTTCGCCGTGTCCAACGCGCAGTACATCTACTCCGCGGCCGACATCTCCGAGCAGATCTCGCTCGCCGGCACCGAGGCCTCCGGCACCTCCAACATGAAGCTCATGATGAACGGCGCCCTGACCCTGGGCACCCTCGACGGCTCCAACGTCGAGATCTCCGAGCTCGTCGGCCCCGAGAACATCAAGATCTTCGGCATGAAGACCGAGGAGGTCGAGGAGCTCCAGCGCTCCGGCCGCTACTACGCGTGGGATCAGTACAACAACGACCGCGGCCGCACCGGTCGCATCGTGGACCAGCTCGTCGACGGCACCCTCGCCGGCCTTTCCGGCAACTTCGAGAGCGTCCACGACCACCTCATGGTCGAGAACGACCCGTACCTGGTCATGGGCGACTTCCACGCCTACGTCCAGGCCTGGGAGGAGCTGACCGCGGGCTACTCCGACCGCGCTGCGTGGAACAAGTCGGCGCTCCACAACACCGCTAACGCTGGATTCTTCTCCAGTGACAGAACTATCGCCGAATACACCGCAGATATCTGGCACATTTAGACCTGGTTCACAAACGGGGGGATGGGCCCCATCCCCCCGTTGAAGTTAGGTTTGAAAGGAGTGGGGGAATGAGCAAGAAGGAGTGCATTGCCATGCTCCTTGCCGGTGGGCAAGGAAGCAGGCTCGGTGCGCTGACGAGCAACGTAGCAAAGCCCGCAGTGTCGTTTGGTGGCAAGTTCCGCATCATCGACTTCGCGCTTTCCAACTGCGCTAACTCCAACGTAAATACGGTCGGCGTCCTCACGCAGTATCGTCCGTATCTTCTGCACAGCTACATCGGCACCGGCGAGGCGTGGAACCTCGACGAGCGCGACGGCGGAGTCTCCATCCTGCCGCCGTACGCCACCCAGACGGGCGGCGCCTGGTACGAGGGCACCGCTGACGCCGTGACGCAGAACATTGGCTACATCGAGCAGAACGACCCCGAGTACGTGCTCATTCTTTCGGGCGACCAGCTCTACCGCATGGACTACGCGGACATGCTCGCCACCCACAAGAAGAACAACGCGGACCTGACCATCGCCGTCATGCCCGTGCCTTGGGAGGAGGCGTCCCGCTTCGGCATCATCACCGCCGACGAGGAGGGCCGCATCACCAAGTTCACCGAGAAGCCCAAGAAGCCCGATTCAAACCTCGCCTCCATGGGCATCTACATCTTCAGCACCGACCTGCTCCTCGAGACCCTGCGCGAGGACGCCGTCGACCAGACCTCCGAGCACGACTTCGGCAACAACATCATCCCGAAGCTCCTCGGCGACGGTAAGCGCCTCTTTACCTACGAGTTCAACGGGTTCTGGCGCGACGTCGGCACCATCTCCTCTTACCACGAGACGAGCATGGACCTGCTGGGCCCGAACCCCGCTTTCGACATCTACGACGAGACCTTCCCCATCATGTCGAACGCGTCGACCCGTCCGCCCTCGTTTGTGGGCCGCAACGGCGAGGTCGAGGACTGCCTCGTCTCCAACGGCTGCACCATCCTCGGCAAGGCCAAGCACTCCATTCTCTCGACCGACGCCTACATCGGCGAGCGCGCCACCGTTGAGGACTCCGTGCTGCTGCCCGGCGCCGTGGTCAAGGACGGTGCGCACGTCGTCCGCGCCATTCTGGGCGAGAACTCCGTGGTCGAGGAGAACGTGAGCCTCGGCTCTGTCGACGCGACGAAGGACACTGCCGTCATCGGCAACGACGTCGTTGTCGGGAAGGGGGAGAACTAATCATGCAAAAGGTCATTGGCCTCATTACCTGCAACTACTCCGCCAAGGCCACCGGCCCCCTGAGCGAGTACCGCCCCATCAGCTCGATGCCGTTCCTCGGCCGTTACCGCCTGGTCGACTTCGCGCTGTCCAACATGGTCAACGCCGGCATTCGCACCGTCGGCATGATCATGCCGTACAACTACCGTTCCCTCATCGACCACGTCGAGTCCGGTAAGGACTGGGGCCTGGATCGCAAGAACGGCGGCCTGTTCATCCTGCCCGGCAGCGCCTTCGGCACCTCTCGCACCGGCGCGCGCTTCCTGCTGCGCGACCTCGTGCACAACAAGGTCTACTTCAACCGCTCGAAGGCCGACTACGTCATCTTCTCGTCGTCCAACTTCGTGTACAACCTGGACCTCAACGACATGCTCGAGGCGCACAAGGCTTCCGGCGCGGACATCACCGTGCTGACCGCCACTGCCCCGCGCGTCAACGACGACGTCGTGGGCTTCAACGTCGAGGACGGCCGCGTTGCCTCCGTCCACAACGGCGTCAAGTTCGGCGACACTGCCTTCCTGGACTGCTTCATCATCAGCCGCTCGCTGCTGCTCGACATGTTCGACTGGTACGCCCCCACGGACTACCTCGACATCTTCGAGGCCATGGCCGGCGACTTCGGCCGCGTGAACGTCCAGACCTACAACTTCGACGGCTACGTCGCTCCTATCTTCAACAAGAAGGAGTACTTCACGTCGAACATGGACTTCCTGGACCCGAAGGTGTCCGCCGAGGTCTTCCCGAACGACCGCTTCATCAAGACCAAGGCCCACGACACGCCGCCCGCCAAGTTCGAGATCGGCTCCCGCGTCACCAACTCCCGCGTCTCTTCCGGTAGCCGCATCTACGGCGCCGTCAGCGACTCCATCCTGGGCCGCGGCGTCGTGGTCGAGGCCGGCGCGACCGTGCGCAACGCCATCATCATGCAGGGCTGCATCGTCAAGAGCGGCGCCCGCGTCGAGAACGCCATCGTCGACCGCGGCAACGTGGTTCCCGCCGGCACCGAGCTGCGCGGCACGCCCGATGACGTCCTGGTCAAAGAGAAGGCTCACGACTAGCGAAACGCAGAAAGCGAACAGAACATGACTAACTCCGCCAAGCGCAGGAAGATCAGGGTGCTGTTCGCGGGCTCCGAGGCCGTCCCGTTTTCCAAGACGGGCGGCCTCGGGGATGTCGCGGGTTCGCTGCCGCGTGCGCTCAAGCACGCGGGCGCCCGCGCCGCCGTGATCACCCCGCTTTATGCCACCATTCCGCAGGAATACAAGGACCGCATGAAGCACGTGACCGACTTCTACGTGCCTCTTTCCTGGCGTTCCATCTACTGCGGCATCGAGAAGCTGACCCTTCAGGGCCTGGACTTCTACTTCATCGACAACAAGGACTACTTTGGCCGCGACGGGCTTTACGGCTACTTCGACGACGGCGAGCGCTACGCCTTCTTCTCCAAGGCCATCTGCGAGGCTATCGCCCGCGTCCCCGAGCTCGAGTGCGACGTGCTGCACTGCAACGACTGGCAGACCGCGCTTTGCCCCGTTTTCCTGCGCGAGTTCTACCGCGAGGTCCCGCAGTGCAACAACGTGAAGACCGTCTTCACCGTTCACAACGTCAAGTTCCAGGGCCAGTACGGCGATAAGGTGCTCGACGAGATCCTCGGTCTCGCGCACATTCCCGCCGCCGCCGACCAGCTCCGCTGCGACAAGGACTCCATCAACTACATGAAGGGCGCCCTGTGCTACACGGACTGGATCACCACCGTGAGCCCGAGCTATGCCACTGAGCTGCAGATGCCGTTCTACGGCGAGGGCATGGACGGCATCTTCCGCCGTCGCTCGAGCATCCTGTCCGGCATCCTCAACGGCATCGACCAGACCATCTGGAACCCGGCCTCCGACTCCATGATCCCGGCGAACTACTCGCAGGGCGACATGGCCAACAAGGCCGAGTGCAAGCGCCTGCTCCAGGAGGAGTGCGGCCTCGATCAGGACCCGACGCGTCCGCTCATCGTCTCCATCGGTCGTCTGACCGATCAGAAGGGCCTCGGCCTCGTCCGCTACTCGATGGATCGTCTCATGTCCCGCGGCGTGCAGGTCATTATCCTGGGCACGGGCGACCACGACCACGAGGAAGCCTTCAAGTACTTCCAGTCCAAGTACCCCGGCAAGATGTGCGCGCGCATTGCCTTCGATAACGCGCTTTCTCACCGCATGTACGCGGGCGGCGACATTCTCCTCATGCCGTCCGAGTTCGAGCCGTGCGGCCTTTCTCAGATGATCGCCATGCGTTACGGCACCCTTCCTGTGGTGCGCGAGACCGGCGGCCTTCGCGATTCCGTCGCGCCGTACAACAAGTTCACCGGCGAGGGCACGGGCTTCTCGTTCGCGAATATGAACGCCGACGAGATGGCCGACACTTTGTTAGGGGCCTGCGAACTTTTCTGGACGGATAAGAACGCGTGGGATAACCTTGTCCAAAATGCCATGAGCGCTGACTTTAGCTGGCGCCGCGCGGCAAACGACTACATGGACATCTACCACTGGCTCCACCCGGAGATCATTCGGTACAACAAGAGGAGAGATAGGTAACCTTTGAGAGCTCGTCACGTTACCTCAGAGAAGGAGTATAGGACTCCATTCGGCGCCGCCCAGTTGGGCGGCGTCGTTACGCTTGGCATCGATGTTTGGGACGACGACGTCACGTTCTGCACGCTGAGGGTGTGGACCGATGCCCACGGAGAGCAGCTCATCGAGATGCACGGCTCCGAGCACAGCGACCACCTGCACTTCTCGGTGGATTACAAGCCCGCCGAGACCGGCATCGTGTGGTACAGCTTTGACATCGAGGCGTCCGACGGCGCCGTGTGGCGCTACGGCGCCCGTCCCGGCTGGACCACCGGCGAGGGCGCGTTCGCGTACGGCGATCCGCCCTCTTTCCAGCTCACGGTGTACGAGCCGCGCGCAACGCAGCCCGACTGGTACAAGAACGGCATCGTCTACCAGATTTTCCCCGATCGCTTTGCCCGCGGCGAGGGTTGGCATGAGCTTGCCGACGCCGCGCTTAAGGAGCACGAGAACGGCATCGAGCGCGCGCTCGTGGAGGACTGGGACACCCCCGTCACCTACAAGCGCGTGTCCGAGACCGACCAGAGCATCGCGCGCTGGGACTTCTACGGCGGCACGCTCGACGGCATTCGCGAGAAGCTCGGCTACCTCAAGGGGCTGGGCATCACGGTGATCTACCTCAACCCGATCTTTGAGGCGGCGAGCAACCACCGCTACGACACGGCCGATTACCTGCGCATCGATCCGATGCTCGGCGACGAGGCCGCGTTCGGGCGCCTGTGCGACGAGGCTGCCGAGATGGGCATCTCCGTCATCCTCGACGGTGTGTGGAACCACTGCGGCCGCGACTCGATTTACTTCAACCGCGACGAGAACTACGAGGAGCCGGGCGCGTGGCAGGCCCACGAGAACGGCGCCGAGAGCAAGTACGCCGACTGGTTCAGCTTCAACGAGGACGGCACCTACGCCGGCTGGTGGGGCAACCAGGACATGCCGACGTTCCGCGCGGACGCCGAGGACTACCACGAGCTTATTTGCGGCAAGGACGGCGTGGTCCGCAAGTGGCTGCGTGCCGGTGCCGCCGGCTGGCGCATGGACGTGGCCGACGAGCTCACCGACGAGTTCATCGCCCAGATCAAGGACGCCATTCTTGCCGAGAAGGAAGACGGCGTGCTCATTGGTGAGGTGTGGGAGGACGCGTCGAACAAGACCGCCTACGGGGTGCTGCGCCAGTACTTCGAGGGCAAGGAGCTCGACGGCGTGATGAACTACCCCATGCGCACCGGGCTTCTTGACTTCGTGTGCAACCGCATCGGGGCCTCCGAGCTGGTCGCCCGCTTGGAGCAGCTGCACGAGAACTACCCGCGCGAGGCGTTCTACAGCTGCCTGAACCTCCTGGGCAGCCACGACCGCGAGCGCCTCTTTACCATGCTGGGCAACGCGCCCGACCCCGACTCCATGAGCGAGGCGGAGCGCGCGGCATACAAGCTGCCCGAGGGTCAGGCCGGCCTCGCGATGAGCCGCCTTTGGCTCACCACGCTGCTGCAGATGACCCTGCCCGGCGTGCCGTGCGTGTATTACGGAGACGAGCTCGGCCTCGAGGGCCTGCGCGACCCCTTTAACCGCGGGACCTTCCCGTGGGGCGGCGGCCGCAAGGACTGCTTCAACATCGTGCGCAACTGCATCGCCATCCGAAAGACGCTGCCGGTGCTCACCGACGGCAACTTCAAGCCGTTTAGCAGCGGCGACGACGTTTTTGGCTTCACGCGCCGCGCCGAGGACGGCAGCTGCGTGTGCGTGCTGGCCAACGCGAGCCTCTCCAATGCCCACACCGTCACGGTGCCCATGGTCGACGAGGCCGTGAGCGACGTCGTGTCCGGCATGGGGCCCAAGGTCAAGAACGGCCGCGCCGAGGTCTTCCTCTGGCCGCTCGGTACCGCCATCCTGCACTTCCACAAGAGGCAGCGTCTCCAGCAGCCGCTCGAGCGCGGTATGGGCGTGCTCTGCCACGTGACCTCGGTGCCCAACGGCGGCAAGCCCGGCACCATGGGCGCGCCGGCCAAGGCCTTCGTGGACTGGCTGGCCGCGGCGGGCGTGCGCTACTGGCAGGTGCTCCCCGTGACGCCGCCGGACAGCTTTGGCTCTCCGTACGCGGGCCTGGGCGCGTTCGCCGGCTCGACGGCGCTTCTTGCCGACGACGAGGCAACGACGCTCGCGGCGCTCAAGGGCTGCGAGAAGACCCGCGCCTACCGCGAGTTCTGCGACAAGAACGAGTACTGGCTCACGAGCTACGCGTGCTTCATGGCCATCAAGGACCTGCTCGGCCCCGTAGAGTGGCAGAAGTGGCCGGCCAAGTACCGCAGCTACTCGCCTGATCTGGCCAACGATCCCAAGCTCAAGGACGGTGTCCTTAAGCACATGAAGCTCCAGTTCGCGTTTGACCAGCAGTGGAGCGAGCTGCGTGCCTACGCCAACGAGCGCGGCATCCAGATCATCGGCGACATGCCCATGTACGTTTGCGGCGACTCCGCTGACACCTGGGCCGAGCCGGACATCTTCCAGCTCGACGAGGACGGCTATGCGGGCGCCCAGGCCGGTGCTCCGGGCGACGCCTTCGCTCCCGAGGGCCAGATGTGGGGCAACCCCACCTACAACTGGGATGTCCTGCGCGAGCAGGGCTACGGTTGGTGGCTGTGCCGCTTTAGCCGTGCGTTCGACGTGTACGACTATGTGCGCCTCGACCACTTCATCGGGTTCTCTTCTTACTACTCGATTCCCAAGGGCAAGAAGGCCTCCGAGGGCGAGTTCAACTTCGGGCCGGGCGCCGACCTCTTTAAGGCGGCGTACAAGCAGTTCGGTCCGCTGCGCTTTATTGCGGAGGACCTGGGTGCCATCACCCCGGCGGTCCGTGCCCTCGTGGCCGAGACCGGCATTCCGGGCATGGACGTCGTGCAGTTCAACGACGGAGACGTGCGCGAGGGCTACGAGCCCAAGCCCGGCACCATCGTGTATGCCGGCACGCACGACAACCAGACCCTGCTCGGGTGGGTCAAGTCGCGCTTCGGCGTGGATGGCGACGAGGCGAGCGAGCTCGCGGCTCGCCTGGCACGCGACGTGCTCGCCACGAAGGCCGACGTGGCCGTCATGCAGCTGCAGGACGTGCTCGGTCTTGACGACGACGCGCGCATGAACGTCCCCGGCGTGGCCGAGGGCAACTGGAGCTGGCGCGCCGACGCCGACGAGGTTGCCGCCGCTGCGGACCATCTCGCCAAGCTTGTCCGCGAGAGCGGTCGATAAGGCCGGCAGGAGTTCTTACATAGTGCGCAGGTAAAAACCCTGCAGCCTGGTCAGTTCGAGGTTGATGCTGGCCGGGCTGCAGGGTTTGTTTTGCGGGTGGGGTTGGATTGGTGGGCTTGGGCGGCTGACGCTAGAGGTCGCGGTAGTCGATGAGGCGCAGGTCGGGCTGGGCTTCAAGCCAAGCGCGGAACTCGGGGTCGATGAGGGCATCGACCTCCTTGACGCGCGGCGTGGTGAGGGACGAGCTGCTCAGGATAAAGTTGTCCAG
>CAVIBB010000057.1:0-12732 GCA_963640745.1 Paludibacteraceae bacterium | reverse complement strand
CGGACTTGCCGTCACCCGCATACACGTACCATTGGGGGCCTCCGTGCAGCTCTGGCTACCTCGTAGCTTAAGCTAGATTCTAGCACACAAAAGAACGTCTGTTCGTATCAATTTGAATTTCCCGAACAAGATTTCCCCGCGCTCCTTGAGCACATTGGATCTCTCGCCGCAACCTTTCGGGTAGGCGCAGACCCGGTCGAAGTCAACGGACCTGGGCGCCACGAACAACTTACGCTGCCCACAAAAAGGCGAGAAGCCCGCAGGGGCTTCTCGCCTGATTTCTTACCTGGAAAGCATCCACGAAGCCGCAGCTCGTGCGCTATGCATCACCCGGTGTTCTGCAGGCCGGCGGCAACGCCGGAGACGGTGCAGAGGATGAGGTAGATGAAGCGCTCCTTCTCCTCCGGGGTGAGCGTTTCGCCCTTGGTGCGCAGCGTGCGAAGCACGAGCGCCTGCGTGACGGAAAGCACGTTGACGAACGGCAGGCGCATGCGGATGACGGGCCCGAGCACGCGGCGGTTCTGCAGCGGCCACTCGTCGCCCACGATGGCGAGCACCCACTTGCGGGTGAGCTCCATCTCGTCGAGGACCTTCTTGTTCAGGTCCTCGCGGTCGCCGAGCGCAAGGTAGATCTTGCCGATGCGCTCGTCGGTCTTGGAGAAGGACATCTCGATGTTGTCGATGAAGGTCGCGAAGACCGGCCACTCCTTGTAGGCGGCCTGGAGCAGCTCAAGGTCGCCGAGCTTCTCGCAGGCGGTGCCCAGGCCGTACCACGCGGCCAGGTTGATGCGCGCCTGGCTCCACGAGAAGATCCAGGGAATGGTGCGCAGGTCGTCGAGGGACTTGGCGCCCAGGCCGCGCTTGGCGGGACGGCTGCCGATGGGCATGAGGCCGACCTCGGCGAGCGGCGTCACCGTGCTGAACCACGACGCGAAGTCCTCGGTGTTCAGGAGGTCGAGGTAGCGCTCGTGCGAGGCCTCGTCCAGCGCCTGGCCGAGCTCAGCGTACTTCTCGGTGGAGTCGGTGTTCGTCCACTCCACGGACGGCGCGGACTGCAGCAGCGTGGCGCCGGCAACGGACTCGACGTGGCGGCGGGCCAGGGTCGGGTCGCCGTAGCGCGCGAAAATGACCTCGCCCTGCTCGGTGAGTTTAAAGCGGCAATTGACGGAGCCCTTGGGCTGCGAGAGGACCGCGCGGTTGGCAGGGCCGCCGCCGCGGCCCACAGCGCCGCCGCGTCCGTGCATGAGGATGAGGTCGATGCCGTTGGAGTCGGCCCACTTGGCGATGGCCTCCTGCGTCTTGTGCAGCGTGAGGGTGGCCGAGGTCGGGCCCGCGTCCTTCGAGGAGTCGGAGTAGCCGAGCATGACCTCCAGGCGGCCGCCCGTCTCGGAGAGTCGGCGGCGCACCTCGGGGAGCTTGATCATCTCGTCGAGGGTGTCCACGGCGCCCTGCAGGTCCTCGAGTTGCTCGAAGAGGGGCACCACGTCGAGCACGGGCACGTCGTCCTCGTGCGCGAAGGCGAGGCGCGCGAGCTCGTAGACGTCGGCCACGTTCTGGGCGGACTTGGTAAAGGAAATGATGTAGCGACGGGCGGCGTCCACGCCGTTCTTACGCTGAATCTGGCCGATGGCGCGGAAGGTGTCGAGCACCTCGTGCGTCATGGGGTCGAGCTCTCCCCTCTCGCCCCAGCGGCCGTGCTCCTTGATGTCGGCGAGGGCGCGGGAGTGCACGACGGAGTGCTGACGGAACTCCATCTCGACCATATGGAAGCCGAAGGACTGCGCCTGCCAGATGAGCTTCTGGACCGGGCCGTAGGCCGTGCGGGCGGCGCCGGCCTCGGCAAGGGAGTCCTGAACGACGCGCAGGTCGGCGATGTACTCCTCGCAGTCGGCGTACATGACGTCCGCCGTGCGGTCGATGGTGGCGCGCAGGCGCTCGGCGATGACGAGCATGCACGCGCGGTGCAGCTCGGAGGCCGAAATGCCGATGGCGCGGTTGGTGATGGACTCGCTCATCTCGCACTGGTGGCTCCAGAGGTTCATGAGCTTCTTGGAGGGCTCGGTGGAGATGGCGTCCATGGTGAGGTTGCGGCCGGTGAAGTGCGTGGCGTCGGCCAGGGTCTCGAGCATGTGAACGCGGTACTTCTCGGCCACGGCGCGGCTCACCTTGGCGGTGACGTTGGGGTTGCCGTCGCGGTCGGAGCCGATCCAGCTGCCGGGGTGGAAGAACGCGGGGCACACGGGCGGCACGGTGCCGGACTTCTCGCCGAGCTCCCAGTCGTCGAAGCGGCGATAGACCTCGGGAACCATCTCGAAGAGGGTGTTGTCGAAGATGTCGATGATGGTGTCGGCCTCCTCGACGGGGGTCGGCTTCTTGTGAGCGATGGGGCTCGTACGGAAGAGCGCGTCGATCTCCTGCAGCAGCATGCGCTCGTTCTCGAGCGCGGCGACGCCGCCCAGGCCCTCATGCTTCTCGAGCAGGCCGGAGATGCGGCGGATCTTGCCCTCGACGGCCTTGCGGCGCGCCTCGGTGGGGTGCGCGGTAAAGACGGGGCGGAACTCGAGGCGGTTAAGCAACGCGTTGGCCTTGCCGCGGCCGCACTCGTCCACGAGCTGGCTGTAGGCGATGGTGAGGTCGTTGATGGGGTCGGCCTCGTCGCCGACGGGGGCCTCGCTCTCGCGCTTGCGCAGGGACTTGACGCGGTAGTTCTCCTCGCAGATGTTGGCGAGGTGGAAGAAGGTCACGAAGGCGCGCATGAGCAGCGTGGTGTTGTGCTCGTCGAGCTCCTCGATGATGTCGGCCATGTCCTCGAAGGCCTCGTGCTCGGCCTCGGACTCGTCGGTGTCGTCGTTCATCGCGATGGCGTCGAAGAGCAGGACGTCGAAGATGGCGCGCAGGTCCTGGTCGGCCTCCTCGAGCACCTTGCGCACCAGGCGCAGGAAGAGCGCCATGTTATTGCGGATCTGCTCGGGGACGTCCACGCCCTGGAGCGCCCCGAGGGCGGCCTCCTCCTCGATGGTGAGCTTCGTTTTGGTCAACGCGTCTCCCTCCATGGGGCCGCGCGGCATGAATGTGCCGTCGCGGCGTGGTTTGACCTCTTTACTTTAAGTAATCATCCGTCCGCCGACAAAAAACCACCGTTGGCGAAACAATGAGTTCACCGTAGGGACTCGGCGGCTTCCCCGGCTTGCCGTCCCCCGGGATATACAATCTCTTCTCGTAAACCTATGAAGAGAGGCGCCCTATGGCGGAAATCCCAATTAAGAAGCTCGCGCTCAAGGTCGACGGAAAGCGGATAAAGGCTCCGGTGCGGGGCAAGAAGGCCGCCGCCTCCCGTTCCGCGGCGAACGAGGCCCCCGACGCGGCCCGTAAGGAGCGTCAACCCGATTTTCTTCGCCGCAGCGCCGAGAAATGGTGGAACCGACTCATCGGCGCCGTTTTCGGCCGCCAGGAATCCGCGCTCTCGGAGCAGTACCTCGCGCACCAGACCACACGCGACTACGTGCTCAACACCGCCGGCCAGGCCGCATGGGGCGCGCTCTTCCCGCTGCTGACCATGGTGTGCACGTGGTTCGTGGGCGCCGAGCAGGCCGGTATCTTTTCCATGGCCTTTACCATCGGCACGCTTCTGCTCTTCCTCGCGAACTTCGGCACGCGCACCTACCAGGTCTCCGACATCGACGAGATGCAAACCTTCGCCGACTACCAGGTCCACCGAGTCCTTACCTGTGCGGCCATGCTGCTCGTGGGCTGGGCCTACTGCCGCATCCGCGGGTACGCCGACCCGATGATGTCCATCTGCATGGGCGTGCTTGTGTTCCGCGCCGTGGACGGCCTCGCCGACGTCTATGAGGGGCGCCTCCAGCAGAAGGACAAGCTCTATCTCGCCGGGCTTTCGCAGGGCGTTCGCTGCGCGGGCAGCTTCGTCGTCTTCACCGTCGTGCTCCTGCTCACGAGGAACCTCACCTGGGCGAGCTGGGGCATGGCCATCGCGGCCGTGGCCTCCCTGGTTATCCTGAGCGCGCCTTTGGCCCTGCTCGAGACGGACCGCGGCAGCCGCCCGACCTTCCGCGGGGTCCGCGAGCTCTTCTGCGCCTGCTGGCCGCTCTTCGCGGCGCTCTTCCTCTACAACGTGATCGACTCCATGCCCAAGTTCGCCATGGAAGGCGTGCTCAGCTACGACAACCAGCTCTACTACAACGCGATGTACTTCCCCGCGCACACCATCCTCATGATCAGCGCCTTTATCTATAAACCGCAGCTCGTGAGGCTCGCGCGCATCTGGGACGACCCCGACAAGCGCCGCCGCTTCGACTTGCTCGTGCTCGCGATGATCGCGGTGATCGCCCTCACCACCGGCGTCATGGCGCTCTTTATGGGGACGCTCGGAATCCCCCTGCTCGGCATCATGTACGGCCTCGACTTCGAGCAGTTCCGCAGCCTCGTGTACGTGATGGTGGGCACCGGCGGCGTCTGCGCATGCATCGACTTCCTGTACCAGATCATCACCGTGCTTCGCGCCCAGGGGGAGGTCACGCTGTACTACGGAGCGGCCTTCGCGTTCAGCATCCCCGTGGCCATGCTGCTCGTGAACTTCGCGGGTCTCTCCGGCGCCGTGGTGGGCTCGCTCGTCTGCATGGCTATCCTGCTGCTCCTGCTCGTGCTGCAGTACTTCACCATCCGCATGCGCCTGGCGAAGGGCTACTAAGAAGGGCCCGATCCGGCGAGGCCGCGGCGAAGAAACGCGGCTCGCGGCCAGCGCGGTTCGACGAAAGCTCGATTCAAGAAGAAGGCCCGGCTGCTCATGCAACCGGGCCTTTGCCTATCGCGAGCCGAGGAGCAGGTACTCCACATTGCCTTTCGCTCCGTGAATAGGGCTTTCGCACACGCCAGCCACGGTGAGGCCACCTGCCTCGAAGGCCTCGCGCACGCGCTCGATGGCCGCGTCGCGAACCGCCTGGTCACGGACGACGCCGCCCTCCCCCACGTCCTCGCGCGCCGCCTCGAACTGAGGCTTGACCAGCGTGAGGAAGCCGCCGTGCGGCCGCAGCAGCTCAAGCACGGCCGGCAAGACCGTGGTGACCGAGGTAAAGGAGACGTCGCACACGGCGAGGTCCACGCAGCCCGGACCCACGATGCCGGGGACGTCGACGATGTTCGTGCGCTCGAGCAGCCGCACGCGCGCGTCCTGCCGAAGGCCCCAGTCGAACTGGGCATATCCGACGTCGACCGAGATCACCCGCGCGGCCCCGCGCCTGAGCAGACAGTCGGTAAAACCGCCCGTGGAGCAGCCCACGTCAACGCACGAGAGGCCCGCAGGGTCAACGCCAAAGTAGTCGAGGCCGCGCTCGAGCTTAAGGCCGCCTCGGCTCACAAAGGCCCCGCGCCCCTTCACGTGAAGCGGGATGCCCACAGCCACGCGCTCGCCGGCCGAGGTAAGCCGACGGTCAGAAGTGGAGACCTCGCCCGCCATAACGGCGCGCAAGGCCTCCTCTTTGTTTGCGAAGTACCCCTGCTCGACAAGCTCCTCGTCGAGACGACGCTTCTTCGCCACTATGCGTTCTCCCGGGTTTCGTCGTTCGCTTCGGCGCCCTCGTCGGCTCCGTCGTCGGCGAGCTCGCCGTCGGCATCGGAGCCCTAGTCGGAGACGTCCTCGGAGTCCGCGGCCTTCTTGGCCGCCTCGTCCTCGAGCTGAGCCGCCTCCTCAGGCGTGAAGTCCGTGGCATCGACCATGTCGACCGCCTTGGACCCGAGCGCGATAGCCTCGTCGAAGAGGTCCAGCGAGCGCTCGAGCGACACATCCTTGTCGCGGACTGCCGACACGATAGCGTCGAGACGCTCGGTGATCTGCGGGAACGTCTGATACTGCGAGGTATCGACGCGCGCCATTACCAGTCTTCCTCGTCGTCGTAGTCGACGGTGCCGGGGCCCTCGACGTACCAGATGCCGCCGGTAAGCTCGTCGAGCATGTCGGAGCCAAAGACGTAAGGCTCCGCCTCCTCCTCGGGCTCCTCCCAAATGTCGTTCTTGCCGCCTTCGAGGGCGTACTGAACGTCGGCAGAGGTCTCGCCGCGCGAGGCGAGGACCTCGTGGGCCTTGGCGACGACGTCGACGCCGGCCTCCATGTCGTCGGCGACGCGGCCAAGAAGGCCGTTGACGAAGCGGGCGGTCTCGTCCGTGCCGTAGGCCTTGGAAAGCTCGACGACCTCGTTGATGGCGACGGGGACGTCGACCTCGGGGACGTAGATCATCTCGTAGAGCGAGAGACGCAGAAGGTTGCGGTCAACGGCCGGCATACGGTTGATGGACCAAGACTCGGACCTCGTGGCGATAATGGCGTCGAGGTCGTGACGAACGCCGTCGCAACCGAGCGCCAGCTCGCGACCGAACTCGCGGAGCGGGCCGTTGTCGAGCGCGTACTCGCCGTCGAGGACCTCGGCGACGGTGCGGCCGGAAGCCTCGGCCTGGAACATAAGCTGCAGCGCCTGGCTGCGGGCGCGGGTGCGCCCACCGAATCGATAAGCCACGCTACTCCTTCGGGAAGACGAGACTGTCGATGCAGACGTCGACCGCGGAGGCCGCGACGCCGATCTGCTCGTTGATGGCCTCAGCCACAGACTCGCGGACATCGGCCGCGAGCTTGGTGAAGGGGTAACCGTAGAAAACGGCGAGGTGCACGACGACGTGCAGCGCGTCGTCCTCGACGAAGGACTCGACGGCGACCTCGGGCGAGACCGTGCGGCTGGTGAAGACCGAGATCAGGCTCGACGCGATGTCGTTGCCGCCCACGGACGCCACGCCGTCGACGCGCTTGGCGGCGATGCTGACGATGGTGGAGACGACGCTCTTTGAGATGCCGATACCAGAGACGGAAAGCTCGCTCTCTGCCATGGTTACCTCCTCGATTGGGAACGCCGCCCCGCGTGTGCGGGGCGACTCGTTTTCAGTGAACAGGTTGTTAGACGCGGGAGACGAACTTGCCCTCGCGGGTGTCGACCTTGATGACCTCGCCCTGGTTGAGGTAGAGCGGAACCTGCACGACGGCGCCGGTCTCGATGGTCGCGGGCTTGGAGCCGCCCTGGACGGTGTCGCCCTTGAAGCCGGGATCGGTCTCGGTGATCTCGACCTCGATGAACATCGGGGGCTGGACGGTGAGAAGATCCTCGTCGGCGTACATGAGCAGGCAGGTGTCGTTCTCCTTGAGCCACTTGGAGTTCTCGCCGATGAAGTCGACGGGAACGGGGATCTGCTCGTAGGTCTCCATGTCCATGAAGTAGTAGTGGTCACCGTCGTTGTAGAGATACTGCATCTCCTTGGTGGTGAGCATCACGGAGTCGAACTTGGTGCCGGCGTTGCAGGTCTGGTCGCCGATGACACGGCCGGAACGGAGATCCTTGATCTTGTAGCGGACGAACGCGCCGCCCTTGCCCGGCTTGACGTGCTGGAACTCGACGAGGGTGTAAATCTTGTCCTTGATCTTGAGACCCATGCCGTTCTTGAACTCGGCGGTGCTGATCTGCTGCATCTAACGACTCTCTTTCGACTTGGTCGCCTAAGCGGCCCCTTGCATACATCTGCGAGATTATAACACCGCCAAGGCTAGCGCCCCAAATGCAACAGACTCCGCACACCTGCCTTAAGGACGGTGAGAAGCGAGGGGCTTTTTTGGAGACGGTCGGCCGGCACGTGCTCGCGCACGGCCCTGAGCGCAGCTTTGTTGTCGCGCGTGCTAAAGCTGAAGTGGCCGTTGCCCTTGGTAAAGATGGCGAAGCGGGCGATCTTCTTGCCGGGCAGGACCTCGGCGGCCACGTAGTCGACCTCGTCCCAGGGAATCTGGATGTAGTCCTCGACGTTGCGCTCGTTGTAGAACTCGAACGCTTTGTCCCCGATCATGACGTCGCCGCGCGAGGTAAGGCCGTTGAGCGAGCTCGCCTTGGACGTGTACTCGACCTTAGTGTTCTGGGATTGAGCCATAAAGAAGCGCTCCTTACGGGTTAGCCGGAGGATAAGGAACGGGCCGCACCCCAGCGGCGGGGTACGGCCCGTGCGCGTAGCGTTTGCTACTCGGACATCTTACATGAAGCCGACGACGCGGCCGATGATGCCCACGGCGAAGAGCGCGAGGATGATGGCGATCGGGCTCACGTTCTTCTTGAGGAGCTTGCAGCAGAGCAGGGTAAGGAGCACGGCGGCAAGGCCCGGGATGAGCGAGTCGAGGTTGCTCTGGAGGGTGGTCACCTTGTACTCGTCGAGCGCGGTGGCGCCGATCGAGCTGTACATGGTGAGGGCCTCCTTGACGCCCTCGGTGCCGGCCGGCAGGTTAGCCCAGTCGATGAAGGCGCCGGCGGACTGCTGGACGCTCGAGACGACCGGGGTGAAGGAGATGGAGACCCAGCGCTCGACCAGCGAGCCGATGATGAACATGCCGAGGATGGACGCGCCCTCGGTGACCTTGCCCATCAGGCCGCCGGAGAGGTCCTTGGCGATGGAGGAGCCAACCTTGTAGCCGAACTCCTGGGTGTACCACAGGAAGGCGACGCGGATGACGTTCCACAGCACGAAGAAGAGGATCGGGCCGAGGAGGTTGCCGGAGAGGGCAAGAGAGGCGCCCAGGGCACCGAGGATCGGGCGAAGGGTAAACCAGAAGACGGGGTCGCCGACGCCGGCGAGCGGGCCCATCATGCCGACCTTCACGCCCTGGATGGCGACGTCGTCGACGGGGGCGCCGTTGGCGCGCTCCTCCTCGAGGGCGAGGGTGACGCCGATGACCGGGGCCGAGACGTACGGGTGCGTGTTGTAGAACTCCAGGTGGCGCTTAAGCGCGGCCTTCTGGTCCTCGGGATCGCTGTAGAGCTTCTTGATCGCGGGGATCATGGAATAGCACCAGCCGCCGTTCTGCATGCGCTCGTAGTTCCAGGAACCCTGGAGGAACTGGTGGCGGAAGCAAACCGCCTGGCGGTCGGACTTGGAAAGCGTGACCTTGTTGTCTGCCATTCGAATCGCTCCCTTCCTACTCGTAGTCGTTCAGGATATCGCCGAGCGGATCGCCCGAGCCGGCGGAACCGGAGCCGCCGCCCTGCTTGGCCAGGTCCTTGAGGCCGAGGTAGAGAAGGGCGAGCGAGATGCCGATGGCGCCGAGCGCGATGAGGGTGAGCTCGGAGAGGGCAGCGAGGACGAAGCCGAGCACGAAGAACGGCCAGACCTCCTTGGTGGCCATCATGTTGATGACCATGGCGTAGCCGACCGCGGCGACCATGCCGCCGCCGACGGCCATGCCGCCGGAGAGCCAGGCGGGCATCGCGTTGAGGGCGGCCGTCACGGCGTCGGACGGGATGAAGCAGAGGAACGCGGCCGGGATGGCGATGCGGACGCCCTGCATGGCGATGGCGACGTACTGCCAGCGCTCGATGGCGCCGAAGTCGCCCTTCTCGGCGGCGCCGTCCATGATGTGGGCGATGCCGGTGGCGAGGGTGCGGCAGATCATCGTGAGGAAGAGGCCGGCGACGGACAGCGGCACGGCCACGGCGATGGCGGTGTTGATGGCGGTCGTCGGATCGGTGTCGCCGCTGAGGCCGAGGACCATCAGGATGGCCGAGGCGACGGAGGCGAGAGCCGCGTCAGGGGCGATGGCGGCGCCGATGTTGGCCCAGCCGAGCGCCATGAGCTGGAGCGAGCCGCCCAGCATGACGCCCTCGGTAAGGTGACCGGAAACCAGGCCGATCAGGGTGCAGGCCACCAGCGGCTGGTGGAACTCGAACTCGTCGAGGACGCCCTCCATGCCGGCAAGGAAGGCGACGATGACGATGAGCAGAATCGTGATTGGGTTCATGACCCATCCTCCTTACGTGTTAGTTGGCGGCCAGGGCGGACTTCGCCTGCGAGACGAGCTCGTCGTAGCTGAGCGCCTTGTCGGACGGGACCTTCTGCGCCGTGACGGTGAGGCCGGCGTCGTGAAGGGCGGTGACGCAGTCGAGGTCGGCCTGGTCCATGGCGATGGCATTGGTCACGACGACCTTGCCGACGGAGTGGGCCATGGAGCCGATGTTGACGGCCTTGATGTCCGCGCCGCCCTTGATGGTCTCGAGGAGATCCTGCGGCTTCTCGAAGAGAAGCATCGCCTTGGTGGCGCCGAAGCGCGGGTCCTTGAAGACCTCGACCATCTTGCTGATGGGCACGACGTTGGCGGGGACTCCCGGAGGCGCAGCCTGCTCGATCATGGTCTTGCGCAGCTGGTCGTGCGCGACGCCGTCGGAGACGACGATGATGCGGTCGGGAGCGACCGACTTGGTGAGGGCCGTGGCGACCTGGCCGTGCAGAAGGCGCGTGTCGATGCGGACGTGCGCGATCTTGATGTGGCCGTCGCCGAGGACGGTGCCCTCGGGGATGGCGCCCTGGGCCACGGGCGCGGGCGCGGCTGCGGCGGGAGCGTCGTCCGCGGGGGCCAGGGACTCCGGCTTGACGCAAACGCCGGCCTTGGCCTCCGGGTAGATGGCCTTGGCGACCTCGGCGGCCGTGTCGACCCCCATGCGCTCACCGTAGGCCGAGATGACCATCGGCAGGTTCATGCCGCCGACAGCCACCCAGTTCTCGTGGCCCGGCTCATCGAGCAGCAGCGAGATCTGGTTCCAGGGCGTGCCGCCCTGCAGGTCGACCAGGAAGAGGACCTGGTCCTTCTCCTCAAAACCCTCCACGGTCTCGAGGATCTTTGCCCTGAGGTCGTCTGGCCCCATCTCGGGCATGAGTGTCACGGCTTCGACGTCGGGCTGAGGGCCAAAGATCATCTGGCCGGACATCTTGATGCCCTCGGAGAACGTCCCGTGACTGGCTAGAACAATGCTAACCACCGCATACCTCCCTTTCCTTTTTGCGGACTCGGACATGACGATGCGCAGGCTGGCGTAGGTGTCTGTTCACGATTCCTGCGTCTTTGCTCCACACATCGTCCATAACTATAACCTCTGAGATACCGAAACGTTCAAAGAAATTCAAATTCGAGCAAATTTGGTCTTCCGGCTTGTGCGTGCGCACAAATAACGCCCGCCGAAAGCCGAAGCTGTTCAACGGGCGTTCGCGCCTTGAGTCTTTGAGGCGGGATCGGGAGACCGGGGCCTCTCCCCTAGCAGTCGATGCAGACGAGGTCATGCGTCGAGGCGGTGAAGGGGACGTAGCCGTCCGCGGTCACGAGGCCGAAGTCCTCGAGGCGCACGCCGAAGTTGCCGGGCAGGTAGATGCCGGGCTCGATGGTGACGACGGAGCCCTCGGGGACGGGGCGGTTCCAGCGGCGCCCGAAGTTCGGGTTCTCGTGGATCTCGACGCCCACGCCGTGGCCGAGGCCGTGCTTGAAGTAGTCGCCGTAGCCGGCGTCGGAGATCACCTTGACCGCCAGGTTGTGGATGTCCGCGCCGATGCAGCCGGGCTTGACCGCCGCCGCGCAGGCCTCGTGGGCCTCGCGGACGATATCGTAGACGCGGCGCTGCTCGTCGGAGGGCTCGCCCACGCACACGGTACGGGTCATGTCGGAGTGGTAGTCGTGGTAGCCGGCACCGTAGTCCATGACGATCATGTCACCCTTCTTGACCACGTACTCGCCGGGCTGCGCATGCGGGTTCGCCCCGTTGGGGCCGGCCGCGATGATGGAGCCGAAGGAGAGCGCGTCGGCGCCGTTGTTGAACATGAAGTTCTCGAGCTCGACGCGAATCTGCTGCTCGGTAACGCCCGGCTTAATGAAGCCGCAGATGTGGGTGAAGGCGGCATCGGTGATGGTCTGGGCATGGCGCATCAGCTCGATCTCCTCGGCATCCTTGACCATGCGCAGGTCGCAGATGTCGCCGTGCAGGCGCGGGGTTAGGCACGCAACGGAGGCGTCGAGGCAGGCCTGGCCGAAGGCATCGAAGAAGGCGAGGTCGCAGGTGTCCTCGACGGCGACAACGCGGGAACGGGTCTCCTTGGCGCGGGCGGCGGCCCAGGCGGCGGGCTGGACGATCTCCTCGTCGATGGCCCAGGCGGTGTCGGCGCCCAGACGCTCGCGGAAGGTGTTGCAATAACGAGAGTCGGTGTGGAGCCACTGGCCGTCGGCGGTGATAAAGGCGGTGTGGGCCACCTCGTCGTCAAAGACGCGCTCGGCCCCGGTGAGCCAGCGCAGGTCGGGGTTGTTGCGCAGGATCACCGCGTCGTAGCCGCGCTCGGCCATGAGTTCGCGAAGTCGCTCCACGCGACCGGAACAGGCTGCTGCATCTGCCATTTCTTTACTTCCTTTCCACTACCCCGGCATGCGAGCGCCGGCGCAGGCTAAACACCTGCGCCGGGACACGTCGGGCTTGATTAGGTTATCGGGAGGCGCACCAGGCGGCGACGTGCTCGGAGAGCATGTCGGTGTCGACGGCGGCCAGACGCACGCGGCCGAGCGCGCGCGGGAGATTGAGCACGAAGCGGTTCGAGCGGGAGAAACGCTCGTTCTTTATGGCCTCGACGAGCGCGTCGGGATCAACCGCGCACGAGACGGTCCCGAGTCCCAGGCGCTCAAGCAGGTCGTCCTGCGTGAACATATCGTCGATGGAGAGCTCCTCACGCGCCACGGCGAGACGTGCGGAGAACCGAAGGGCCTCGGCAAGAAGCGCGGACTCGGGCACATCAGCGGGGACCACCGAGCGCAAAGCGTGCGCGATGGCCTGGCCGTACTCGACCGACTGCCGGATGGCGACCGAGGTGGACGAGGCGACCTTGCCCTTGCTG
>CAVIBB010000056.1:0-12762 GCA_963640745.1 Paludibacteraceae bacterium | reverse complement strand
CTTAAGGCCAAACTTTGCGGCAACCCCGCCCTTACGTCGCACTTGAGGCCAAACTTTGCAGCGCCGGGTGAACGGGGGGCACAGAGCCGCCCACGCATCTTGACGCGCCGCGGCAGAACTCCCGGATTCCCTTACCTATCGGCGTCGGAGCGCGCCGCAAGAGCATAATCGTGTCAGCACACGCAGCCGCGCCAAGAAGCGCCCGACCCACGCACGGCAAGGAGAACCATGTACCTCTACCACCGCATCGAGGAGCTCGTAGCCGCTACGACCGACTCCCGCCGCGCCATCGGCGAGTTCGTGCTCAAGGAGCACGCGAACCTCTCCGACTTCACCATCGCGGACATCGCGGCGGCGACCTACACCTCGAAGGCCTCCTGCACGAGGTTCGCCCAGTCGCTCGGCTACGACGGGTGGCGTCCCTTCATCCGCGAGTTCATGTCCGAGGAGCGCTATGAGCAGGCGCACCCCGCCTTCGTCAACGTGAACTTCCCATTCGGCGCCGACGCCTCGGACAGCCAAATCATCGAGGCCATCGCCGAGCTCACTGCCGACTCCGTCGCCGACACGGTCCGCCTCTTGAACAAAGGCCTGCTCGCGCGCGCCGCCCGCTACATCCGGGACGCGCGGCGCGTGCGCGTCTTCGCTGTCTCCCCCAACTCCTACATGGGAGGACTCTTCTGCCGCAAGCTCATCGCCGTCGGGATCGACGCCGGCGCCCCCGCTTCCGGCGAGTTCGGCGTCAACGCCCGCTCCCTGGACAGCCGCGACTGCGCGGTCGCCATCTCCTACTCGGGCAACAACCCCGAGTCCGAGCCCATGCGCCAGGTTCCTATCCTTCTGGCCAACAAGGTGCCCATCGTCGCTATCACGAGCGACGGCAACAACTACCTGCGCAAATGCGCGAACGCGACGCTCACCGCGTCTTCTCGCGAGAGCCTCAACTCAAAGATCGCCACGCTGGCGAGCGAGGCGTCCGTCAACTACCTTCTCGACGTCCTGTTCTGCTGCGTGTTTGCCCGCGACTACGAGAAGAACCTCGAGTTCAAGCTCATGGGATCGCGCCAGCTCGAGGGGGAGCGCCAGTCCGCCGACCGTTAGCCGGCCCCTCGGAAGTTTCAGTAAGTTTCACGGTTATGGAACTATTTGCCGCCAACGGCTGAAACGTTGTCTCACCTTAGCTCACACTCATTGCCCCAAGCTACCTGCTCTTTCAGAATCCAAACCAGCAAGCGCGACCCGAGCGCAGGACAAGGATTCAACAAGAAGGAGCAGCTATGAGTTCCAACTACGCTGAACTCGCGAGCAACATCGTGGAGGCCGTCGGCGGCAAGAGCAACGTGACCCAGGCCACGCACTGCGCGACCCGCCTGCGTTTCCACCTCAAGGACGAGGCCATCGTCTCCGACGATGCTGTGGCCTCCATCGACGGCGTCCTCAAGGTCGTCCACGGCAGCGGCCAGTACCAGATCGTCATCGGTCCGCACGTGGCCGACGTCTTCGCCGAGGTCGAGCCCCTTCTCGGCGACCTCAAGGCCAGCGGCGCGCAGGACGGCGACGTCGCCGCCGACGGCAAGAAGCCCAACCCCGCCGAGGTCGTCATCGACTTCGTCGCGGCCGTCTTCCAGCCCGTGATTCCCGCCATGTCGGGCGCCGGCATGGTCAAGGCCGTCATGGCGCTTCTCGTCGTGCTCAACCTCATCGACAAGACCTCGCAGACCTACACGATGCTGAACATCTTCGCGGACGGCGTCTTCTACTTCCTGCCGATCATGCTCGCCTTCACCGAGGCCAAGAAACTCAAGTGCAGCCCGATCCTCGCCGCGTCCGTCGCCGCCATGATGCTGCACCCCAACTGGACCGCGCTCGTGTCCGCGGGCGACCCCGTGAGCTTCTTCGGCGCGATTCCGTTCACGCTGGCGGGCTACGGCTCGAGCGTCGTGCCCATCCTCCTCGTGGTGTTTGTCCAGTCTTATGTTGAGAAGTTCCTCGACCGCGTGATCCCCAAGGCCGTTAACCTGGTCTTTGTTCCCCTTCTTACCTTCCTCGTCATGGGCACGCTCGCGTTCTCGGTCCTCGGCCCCATCGGCACCGTCGTGGGCAACTGGCTCGCCGGCGTGTTCACGTTCCTGGCCACCAACGCGGCATGGGCCCCCGCTGTCCTCGTGGGCGGGCTGCTTCCCATCATGGTCATGTTCGGCATCCACAACGGTGTGGCCCCGCTGGGCGTCATGCAGATGAGCCAGCTCGGCTACGACAGCATCTTTGGCCCCGGCTGCTTCGTCTCCAACATGTGCACCGCGACGGCGGGCCTGGTCGTGAGCCTGCGCACCCGCGACGCTAAGACGCGCGAGGTGGCCGTCCCCGGCACCATCACCGCGTTCATGGGCATCACCGAGCCCCTGCTCTACGGCGTCAACCTCCCCAAGAAGTACCCGCTCGCCGCCGCAATGGTCGGCGGCGCGTGCGGCGGCCTCTACGCCGGCCTCACGCAGACCCACCGCTTTGCCACCGGCTCCTCGGGCCTGCCCGCCATCCTGCTCTACATCGGCGACAACACCCTACAGTACCTGATCAACATCGTGGTCGCGATGCTCATCGGCATGGCCGTGACCGCCGTGCTCACCTTCGTGCTGAGCTTCAAGTTCGAGAAGGCCGAGGAGACCCCGACGGCCGAGTAACGGTAAAGAAGGCCGGGCGGGCGGGCGATGGTCGCCGGGCGAGAAAGCCCGACCCGGCCGGGCGATGGTCGCCGGGCGGCCGAGCCAGAAACCCCGGCCCCATCCGGCCGCCCGCCAGGCGACAGGCCAGACAGCCACTAAATCAAAGGAGAAACCATGTTCTATGCACATGAGAAGGACTTCCCCCAAGGGTTCCTCTGGGGCGCGAGCACTTCTTCCTACCAGGTCGAGGGCGCCTGGGACGCCGACGGCAAGGGGCCGAGCGTCCAGGACCTGCACGTACCGCCCGCGGGCATCACCGACTTCAAGGTGGCGAGCGACCACTACCACCACATGGAGGAGGACGTCGAGCTCATGGCGGAGCTCGGGCTCAAGGCCTACCGCTTCAGCGTAAGCTGGTCGCGCGTCATCCCCGACGGCGACGGCGAGGTCAACGAGGCGGGCCTCGCCTTCTACGATCGCCTGGTCGACGCCCTGGTCAAGCACGGCATCGAGCCCGTGGCCACGATGTTCCACTTCGACCTGCCCCTGGCGCTGCACGAGCGGGGCGGCTGGGCGAACCGCGCGACCATCGACGCGTTCGAGCGCTATGCGCGCGTGCTCTTCGACCGGCTCGGCGACAGGGTAAAGTACTGGCTCACGGTCAACGAGCAGAACGTCATGGTCATCCACCCGGGCGCCATGAACCCGGGGCGCGTGCCCGAGCCCGCGGAGCTCTACCAGCAGAGCCACAACATGTTCCTGGCCAGCGCCCGCGCGACCCTGGCCCTGCGCGAGACGCACCCCGAGGCAAAGATCGGGCCCGCGCCGAACATCACCGCGATCTACCCCGCGAGCAGCGACCCCGCCGACGTCATCGCCGCGGACAACTGGGAGGCCATCCGCTGCTGGAACTACCTCGACGTCGCCTGCTTCGGCCGCTACAACCCGCTGGCCTGGGCTTATATGGAAGAGAAGGGCCTGACCCCGGAGATTTACGAGGGCGACATGGAGCTTCTTGCCAGCGCAAGGCCCGACTTCCTCGGATGCAACTACTACGCCACCGCCACGGTCGCCGCGGCCAGAAACGACGGCCGCGACCGCGAGGCGCGGGCCGGCGACCAGCAGGTCATGCTCGGCGAGGAGGGCGTGTACCGCGGGGCCGAGAACCCGCTGCTCCACAAGACCGAGTACGGGTGGACCGTCGACGAGGTCGGCCTGCGCACGACGCTTCGCAGGATCTACGGGCGCTACGGGCTGCCCATCCTCATCACCGAGAACGGCCTGGGGGCGAAGGACACCCTCGAGGAGGACGGCAGCGTCCACGACCCGTACCGGATCGATTACCTCAAGAGGCACTTCGAGCAAGCCAGGCTCGCGATTACCGACGGCGTCGACCTCATCGGCTACTGCCCGTGGTCGTTCATGGACCTCGTGAGCACCCACCAGGGGTACGGCAAGCGCTACGGCTTCGTCTACGTCGACCGCGGCGAGGACGACCTGCGCACCATGCGGCGCATCCCGAAGGATTCCTTCCGCTGGTACCAGCGCGTGATCGGCAGCAACGGGCGCGAGCTGTAGGGTTTCCCGCGCCGGCGGGGCGCCGCGGGTGCGAGCCCCCTCCCACTTGTGAAGACTTCACGCCTAGATTTAGCCCTCACAACCCTCTGTTCTTGCAAAATCGAGGGTTGTGAGGGCTTCTTTGCGTTGTGAAGACTTCACAACCGTGGGGCGGGCGGCGGGCGGCGGCGGGCGGCGGGTGGCGGCGGGGGCCGGCGGCGTAAGGCGCGACGTGAACGGGCGACGCGGCACCGTTCGCGCGCCGGGGCGGCTAAGATGATTCCGTAGACCGAATGAGAGGGGCACTGTGGCCACGGACGACATGAAACGCCTGCGCGATTTCACCAAGCTGTCCAAGAACGAGCAGCTCATCGCCGAGTACGTGCTCGAGCACCCCGAAGAGGTTGCGCGTCAAAGCTCACGAGAGCTTGCGCGCCGAACGCTCACATCGGCATCGGCGGTCCTCAGGCTCGTGCATAAGCTCGGATTCGAGAGCTATCACGACTTCCAGCTCGGCGTGGTCGACGCCCTCAAGAACGCCGATCTCTCGGGCACGGTAATCGCAAGCGGCGAGCACGCCGTCACCGCCATGAACAAAATCGCCTCGCTCGAGACCGACGCTGTAGAGCAGACCAAACGCCAGCTTTCCGCCGTCGAGATCGAAAAGATCGCCGAGCGTATTCATAACTGCGTTCACCTCGACATTTTCGCGCGCGATACCCCGGGGTCCATCTGTCGCTACGCATCGCATAACTTTATGCTGTCCGGCATCCTCACCAACGTGTACGAGGACCTCGACCGTATGGCGGTTCTTGCCCTGCAAATCCCGGCGGACCACCTCGCGGTCATCGTGAGCCGCTCCGGAACCGACACCGCTCTCGTGACCGTCGCCGAAATCGTACATAAGCGCGGCGTGCCCGTCGTCGCAATAACGACCGACCCCTCCTCACCACTGGCACAGGAGGCCGACCACACCCTGCGCGCCATCTATTACCCCGAGTTCCGTGATTTTGGCGACATCATCTTCGGCGCGTCGCTCAAGTATCTGCTCGACGTCCTGTTTGTCATGGCGTTCTCCAAGGACTTCGACAGGGTACTCAAGCTCAATCGGGCATACGACTCCATCTATTACGAGAAGCTCGATCGGGCGCGGTAGACCCGCGCGCCGCCCAGCAATCGCCGTCCCACGCCTCAAGCCGAAGCATTGCGCCGGCATCCGCCGCTGCACACCGAGCAGTTCCTGATACAACGCGCCAAAATACCTCGGCGCATCGGGCAAGCCTCCGCCCCCTCCTACCCTGTGCCGTGTCAGACAGCTGACAAGACAAGGGAGGGCATATGCTCAAGAAGGATTTTCTATGGGGAGGAGCGCTCGCGGCTCATCAGGTCGAAGGCGCTTGGCAAGAGGATGGCAAGGGCCCCTCGTGCTCCGACGTGCTCACGCTCGGGTCGCGCAGCCACGCCCGTCGCATCACTGATGACGTCGAGCCCGGTGAGTACTACCCCAACCACGAGGCCATCGACTTCTACCACACCTACGAGTCCGACCTCGACCTGCTAGCTGAGGGCGGCCTCAAGGCCCTGCGCATCTCGATCTCGTGGAGCCGCATCTATCCCACGGGCTACGAGGACGAGCCGAATCCCGAGGGCCTCGCATTCTATGACCGCCTGCTAGCAAGCATCCGCGCACACGGCATGGAACCCGTCGTGACGCTCAGCCACTTCGAGATCCCGCTCGAAATCGCCCGTCACGGAGGCATGCTCAACCGCGAGTCGATTGACCTCTTCGTCAAGTTCGCCCGCACCTGCTTTGAGCGTTGGCATGGCTCGGTGCGCTGGTGGCTCACCTGGAACGAGATCAACAACCAGTTCAACGTCAGCAACGATTTGTTCTCCTGGACGAACTCCGCCGTCCGCTTCTCCGATCAGGATGATCCCGAGCGCGCGCTTTATCAGGCGAGCCACTACGAGTTCGTCGCCGGCGCCCTTGCCATCGCGGCCGCCCACGAGATCGACCCCGCGCTCAAGGTCGGCTGCTGCGTCGCCGCCGAGACGATCTACCCGGCGACCTGCAAGCCGAGCGACGCCCTGCTCGCCATGGACGCCATGCACTCGACGCTCTTCTTCACCGACGTCCAGTGTCGCGGCGCCTACCCCAACTACGCGCGCGCCCTGTTCGAGCGCCGCGGCTGGAACCTCGACATCACTCCCGATGACCTCGCGACCCTTGAGAACGGCAAGTGCGACTACATCGGGCTCACCTACTATCTGAGCAACGTCGTTTCAGCCGACGCCGCAACCGACGTTTCGGAGAGCTCGAGCTGCTCGAACTCCCACTCCGTCGAGAACCCCTACCTCGAGAGCACCGAGTGGGGTTGGCAGATAGACCCCGTTGGCCTGCGCTGGGCGCTTAAATGCCTTGACGAGCGTTACGGCCTGCCGGAGTTCATCGTCGAGAACGGCATCGGCCTTATTGAGAAACCCGACGAAAACGGCAGGATCGAGGATAACGAGCGTATCGCCTACCTCCGTGCTCACATCGAGCAAATGGAGCTTGCGGTCGAGGAGGACGGCGTGGACGTCGTGGGCTTTTTGGTATGGGGCGTCATCGACCCGGTGAGCTTCACCACCGGCGAGCTCAAAAAGCGCTACGGCCTGGTCTATGTCGACAAGCACGATGACGGCTCCGGCACGAACAAGCGCCTCGCGAAGAAGAGCCTCGGGTGGTATCGCCAGGTAATCGACTCGGACGGAGCCGACCTGTAGGCGCCCCCACAGAAAGGAGATTGCGATGTACGAGAAGGAAGCAGACGAGATTCTCAGCCTCGTCGGCGGTAAAGATAACGTTGTGAGTCTCGTCCACTGCGCGACGCGTTTGCGCTTCGAGCTCAAGGACACCGAGGTGGCCCTCTCCCACAAGGCAGACCTCGAAGCCAAGCCCTACGTCCTCAAGGTCCTCGACAGCGGCGGGCAATACCAGGTCGTAATCGGCCCGCAGGTCCACGACTATTGGCTCGCCTGCATGGTGCTCGGAGGCTTCAGCGAGGACGCCGAGAACGGCGGCGACGCGAAGAAGAACAAGGGCAGCGCCCTCGACGTCGTGTTCAAGTTCTTCTCGGGCGCCTTCAGCCCCATCATCCCCGTGATGAGCGGCGCCGGCATGCTCAAGGCGCTGCTGACGCTGCTCGTGACGATCGGCGTCCTCACCGAGACCGACCCGACGTATTTGGTCATCGCGGCGGCCGGCAACGCATGCTTCTACTTCCTGCCGGTGCTTCTGGGCTTTACGGCCTCCAAGCAGCTGGGCGCGAATCCTTACGTGGGCGCCGCAATTGGTGCCGCCCTCCTCGAGCCCAACTTTACGCAGCTCGTCGGTGAGACCGGCACGAAGTTCCTCGGCCTGCCGCTTCAGGCAGTCGACTACAACTCGACGGTTTTCCCGATCTTTATCACGGTTGTGGTGTACTCGCTGCTCGACCGCGCCATCCGCAAGCACATGAACAAGGACCTGCAGTTCTTCCTGGCGCCTATGATTGACCTGCTTGTCGTCGTGCCGTTCGCCGTCCTCGTCTTCGGCCCCTTCGGCAACAACGTGGGCGACCTCATCGCTGCCGGCATCCAGTGGCTCTTCCAGACGAGCACCTTCCTCGCCGGCCTCGTGCTCGGCGCAGCCTACCCCTACCTCGTCATTCTTGGCCTTCACTGGGGCCTGGCGCCCATTTCGCTGCAGAACGTGACGCTTATGGGTGGCGACTACATCGAGGGCGTATGCGTCTGCGCCTGCTGGGCCCAGATGGGCATCGCGCTCGGCTGCTACCTCAAGGCGAAGAAGGGCTCTCGCATCAAGGACATTGCCGGCCCGAGCTTTACCACAGGCATCTTGGCCGGCGTGACCGAGCCGATTCTCTACGGCCTCGTCACCAACTACAAGCGCCTCATGATTAACGTCTGCATCGCCTCCGGCCTGGGCGCCGCCTGGAACGCCGTGTGGGGCGTCACGATGGTCCAGTTCGCCTTCCACAACGTCTTCTCCGTCGTAACGCTCTGCTATTCGCCTATGTGGGCCTTCTTGATCGGCATCGCCATCTCGTTCATCGTCGCCGTCGCGCTGACGCTCGCTTGGAAGCTTCCCGACGAGAACCGCGCAGACTTCGAGCCGGTGGCTGAGAAGGCTACCGCCACGTCTTCCATGCAGGCAGCGGCCATGGTCGCCACCGGAGAGGCGACCGGCCACGAGGTCGAGGTCTCTTCTCCCGTCGACGGCGAGCTTGTAGAGCTCTCCGCCATCGATGACCAGGTGTTCTCCTCTGGCGTCATGGGCCCGGGATTTGCCGTCCGGCCCTCCGGCGACGTCATCTGCGCCCCTGCCGACGGAAGCGTGACGATGATCTTCGAGACGAAGCACGCCGTCGGGATCACTACGGCGGAAGGCATCGAGCTCCTGATCCACATCGGCCTCGACACCGTGAAGTTTGACGGCCAGGGCTTCGAGGCCCTTGTCTCCCAAGGGGACACCGTGAAGGCGGGACAGCCGCTTATCAAGGTGGACCGCGCGTTCTTCGCCGAGCACGATGTCTGTCTCGATACACCCGTCATCGTGTCGAACCCGGCGGCAATTCAGAGCGTACGGCTCACCGAGCCTCGCGCCGTCAAGACCGGCGAGGTCGCCATGACCGTCGTCCTGTAGACAAAAGCGGCGGCGCGCCCCGGCACATCACCCCATGCCTCACGGCCACCGACAGAAAGGACTCCCCGTGACCCACACGAACCCGAGCCGCGCAAACGCACCCGCGGCGGCATCCGGCCTAAGTCCCCTGCGTCGTAAGCTCTGCCTCGCGCTTCTCGTGCTCCTGGCCTTCTCGCTCGGATGCACCGAGTTCGAGCCCATCGGCATCGAGACCGAGCTCGCCCGGGCCTTCGGCGCCGATCTCGCGCAAATCGGTCAGCTCATCAGCCTCTTCGCGATCACCAACGCCGTGGCGACGCCGATCCTAGCGCTCACGACCGGGCGCTTCAGGCGTTACACCATGCTCATCGCGTACTCGGCCCTCTGCGTCGCCGGCAACGTGATCGCCGCGTTCGCGCCGAGCATCGAGGTACTCTACGTGAGCCGCGTCGTCTGCGGATGCATCGCGGGTGCCTTCATCGCCGCCGGGATAACGTTCATTCCAGAGCTCGTGAGCCCCCGCCACACCTCAATCGCTGTCGCGACGGTCTATGCGGCCTACAGCATCGCCATGGTCATAGCGACGTCAGCGGGCAAGGCACTGGCCGACGCACTCGACTGGCGGGCAACGATGGTCTCGTGTCTTATGCTGTCGGTGGTTACCTGCGTTCTTTTGCTGGCGTTTCTCCCCCACTCGGGCGCCACGGACGAGCCGGCGCCCGCATGCGAGCAGGTCGGGCTGCTGCTCGAGCCGAGCATTATCGCCTGCATCGCCGTGTTCGTCTTCGGAGCCGGGTCGGCTTATGTGCTCTATGGGTACGTGACTCCGTACCTCGAGGAGTTCCTCGGCCTCTCCGCATCCCAGACGAGCCTGGTCCTTCTTACCTTCGGCATCATGCTCTTTGTCTCGAATCTGCTTTCGGGCGTCCTGGACGAACGGTACGGTCTGAGGTCAAACATCGTGCTGCTCGCGATTCTGACCGTCGTGCTCCTGGCGCTATGGGTCGTCGGCGAGAGGGTGGCGCAGTCGCTCTTCCTCATCATGATCCTCGGCCTCGTCATGTACGCGATGAGCGTGCCGTGCATCTCTCACTTCATGGGGGTCGCAAGCGAGCGTCACCCCAAGGCGGTCACTCTTGCGAGCTCGCTCGAACCCATGACATTCAACGCGGGCATCGCGCTCGGCACCGCAGTAGGCGGCGCGGTCGTGACAAGCTCCGGGCTCGGGATGCTCGGGCTTTTCGGGGCCATGATGGCCGCCGTCGCCCTCGCCTGCGCGGTCGCCGCCGTAAAGCTCGCGTAACGCAAGACCGGGCGGCCATGCGAGGCACCCAAATCCCGGGCCTGCCGCCGGGCCGCCCACTTGTGAAGACTTCACGCCTCGATTTGGCCTTCTCAACGCGCCATTTTCGCAAAATCGAGGGTTGTGAGGGCTTCTTTGCGTTGTGAAGACTTCACAACTGTCATTTGAGTTCCGGGAAATGGACGGTTTCTGTTCCGGGAGTTGGACCGCTTGAATTCCGTGAGTTGGACCTAAGATGCGCCCGCGAAGCAAGTGATAAGACTAGGTCCCCAGGACGGCGGGGCACCTCCCACTTGTGAAGACTTCACGCCCGAAACTAGCCCTCACAACTCGTTCTTCTCGCAAAATCGAGGGTTGTGAGGGCTTCTTTGCGTTGTGAAGACTTCACAGCTGGGCGGGCGGCGGGCGGCGGCGCGCAACGCGAGCAGGGGAACGCCCTCCGTTTGCGTACGACGAAAATTGCGGCGCCAACCCTCTGCATCCCTGAGGCGTCCTGCCCCGCGAGGAAACCAGGACCCGCCGCGTCAGTGGAAGCCTGCACATCGCTAAACCAGACGAGGAAACATAGTCCAGCGGCCACACCAATGGACGACGGCGCACCCGCTGAAATTACCTGCGATATGTATATTTTGATGAATAACATGTATACTTTTATCATCACGTAGAGAGGAGGGGCCATGACCGAATCGAAGCTAATCGAGGCCCGCATCGCCGAAATAGGAGCAGGCAAGGCGTTCACGGCCTCCGATTTCTCCGAGGTGGCGAGCGCGCGCAACGCCGGCAACGTGCTCGGACGCATGCACGCCAGAGGCAAAATCTCGCGCGCCGTCCGCGGCGTCTACTATGTCCCCGAGCACAGCGAGCTCATGGGCATCGACGTGGCCGTCGGCGCGCACGAGGTCGTCGGCGCGATAGCACGGGCGAACAAGTGGGTCGTCTGCCCCGCGGGCGACGCCGCCCTTAACGATCTCGGGCTCGACACCCAGGTGCCAGCAAACATCCGCTACGTGAGCAGCGGGCCGTACAAGAAGTACAGCTACAGCGGCCACGACATCGAGCTGAGGCACCGAGCCAACCGTGACCTGCTCGACTGCTCGAGGATTACCTGCCTCTTCATCCAGGCGCTCAAGGCGCTGGGCAAGGACAACGTCGACGACCAGGTCATCGCGACGCTCGCGCGCAACCTCAGCGAGGAACAAGTGGACACGTTGGTAACGGAATCTCCCGGGCTCACTGCGTGGGTGGCCGTGACAGCGAAGAAAGTACAGGAGGCCAAACATGGAGAGAATCGCTAGGGCATCCGCGCAGGAGCGAAAGCTCGCGTTCGAGCACTGCTCGCAGGGAGCCTCGCTGGCCCCCGCCGTCGTGGAGAAGGACTTCTGGGTCTGCTACACGCTCGATCACCTCTTCCACAAGAGCGGGTTCGGCGACTCGATGGTGTTCAAGGGCGGCACGAGCCTGTCTAAGGCCTTTGGCCTCATCGAGCGCTTCTCCGAGGATATCGACCTCATCCTGGACTGGCGCCTGCTCGGCTATGGCATCGACGAGCCGTGGGAGGAGCGCAGCAACACCAAGCAGGAGAAGTTCAAGGCCGAGACCATCGAGCGCACGAACGCCTTCCTCGCCGAGGTCTTCGCCCCAAGGCTCAAGGAGACGCTTTCCGAGTCGCTGGGAACGGAGGCACAGGTAAGGGCCGGCGAAGAGGTGGAGACCGTCTTCTTCGACTACCCGCGCTCGTTCGAGGACAAGGGCACGCTCAGGACCATCAAGCTCGAGATCGGCCCCATGGCCGCCTGGTCGCCCTCCAAGGACGCGACAATAGCCCCGTACGTCGCGGACGTGCTGCCGTTCGGCGCCAAGCTCTCCACCACGGTGCGCACGGCGTGCCCCGAGCGCACGTTCTGGGAGAAGGCCACCATCCTGCACCAGGAGGCCAACAGGCCCGAGTCGAAGGCCATGCCGCGCCGCTACTCGCGCCACTACTACGACATGTACCGCCTCGGCCACTCGGACGTTCTCGGCGCCGCAATGGCGCAGCCGGACCTGCTCGCCCAGGTAGTCCGATTCAAGGAGAAGTTCTACCGCACCCCCTGGGCCAAGCTGCCCGACGCCAAGCCGGGAACGCTCAGGCTGGCGCCGCAGACGGAAAGGCTCGCCGAGCTTAAGAGGGACTACGAGTCGATGCAGGTGATGCTCTTCGGGACCCGCCCTCGTTCGAGGAGATAACCGCCTTCATGGCGGAGCTCGAGGAGCGCATCAACGCTGGGAACTAGCATTAAGGCCGAAACGAGCTTGTTTGCCAAGAACAACGTCACCGCGCCCCTCTTCGGTTTCTTCTTAAAGCTCGTTGGCATCCGGGAACTCGAGCGGAAAGAATCCAAGCATGCGTAAAACCTTCGGGTTTGTTGAGGGCGGAGCTCTTTAGCCGCTTCGCTCCGGGAATTTATGGGGATGTTTTCGCCTCCCCAACCCGCTAAAACGAACCGTGCGACCGAGCAGGGGACGTAGTGTCGAAACGGCGACGTGAGTGCGCCGCGCCCTCCCACTTGTGAAGACTTCACGCCCGTCGCGGC
>CAVIBB010000055.1:1524-12974 GCA_963640745.1 Paludibacteraceae bacterium | reverse complement strand
CGCCCCTGGCAAGAATGGCGAGGGCCCCGGTCGCGCGCAGCTCGAATTTGTTGCTGAAGCTGTGGGCTGGCTGCGGCCTCTCTCCTCGACGGGCGATTTCGCGCCAGCGAGCGAGCGGAGCGAGCGCTGAGCCTGTGAGGAGAGAGGCCGCAGCCAGCCCACAGCTTAGGTTGGTTGTGTCCCTAACGTGAACGTGCCCGGAAGTGTGGTAACCTACGTAAGGTTTGTTGGTACCTCTCACCTGGTCGCTCGTCACCACCGGCGGCGAACCCGGTCAGAGGCGAATTCAATGAAAGGTGGATCTAAGTATGATCACCAAGGAGCAGAAGGCCGAGCTCGTCAAGCAGTACGGCAAGAACGAGCAGGACACCGGTTCCGCCGAGGTCCAGGTCGCCATCCTCACCGCCCGTATCAAGGAGCTCACCGAGCACATGAAGTCCCACAAGAAGGACTTCCACACCCGTCGTGGCCTCCTCATGCTCGTCGGTAAGCGTCGTCGTCTCCTCTCTTACATCAAGAAGAACGACATCGAGAACTACCGTAGCCTCATCAAGAGCCTCGGCATCCGCGACAACATCCAGTAAGTCGCACAGTTTCTCAAACACGGGGGCACCTGCGGGTGCCCCTTGTTGTGTTTCTCGGGAAAAGCCCGGGATTCACCGCGGGGATTCGCCCCGCAAGATGGCCCGCCTGCGATGTGGCAGGCGGAGATAAGGGAAAAGATAATGGCTAAAGTCACCCATGAGTTCGACCTCTACGGCAAGCACTACGCCCTCGAGACCGGCGAGCTCGCCAAGCAGGCCACCGGGGCCTGCCTCGTGAAGAGCGGCGAGTCCACCGTGCTTCTTACCGCCGTGGTCTCGAAGGAGCGCAAGGACTACGACTTCTTCCCGCTGACGGTCGACTTCATCGAGAAGATGTACGCGGTGGGCCGCATCCCCGGCGGCTACCTCAAGCGCGAGGCGCGCCCGTCCGAGAAGGCCACCCTCACCGCCCGCATGATCGACCGCCCGCTGCGCCCGTCCTTCCCGGCCGGTTTCCGCAACGAGGTGCAGGTCGTCGCCACCACGCTCGTGGCCGATCAGGTCAACCCCGTCGACACCATCTGCATCATGGCGGCCTCCGCGGCCCTCACCGTCGGCGGTGTGCCCTTCGAGGGCCCGCTTGCGTGCGTGCGCATCGGCCGCGACCGCGACACCCACGAGTTCATCGTGAACCCGACCTATGAGGAGCGCGACAACTCCGACCTCGACCTCGAGCTCGGCGGCTCCGCGGACTTCATCTCGATGCTCGAGGCGGGCGCCGAGGAGATCTCCGAGGAGGACATGCTCGCCGCCATGGCCTTCGGCCAGGAGGCCATCGCCGCCTTCTGCGAGGAGCAGAAGAAGTTCTTCGCCAAGGTCGAGGAGGTCAACGGAGCGATCCAGCAGCGTGAGTACATCCTCGACGAGCCGACCCCCGAGGTCCACGAGCGCGTCTTCGCCCACTTCGACGAGATGGACGCCGCCCTCAAGGACGCCGACAAGCTCTCCCGCATCGCCAAGGTCGAGGCCCTCAAGGCCTCTATCAAGGCCGAGTTCTCCGAGGAGGAGCAGGCCAAGTACGGCCGCGAGATCCCCGTTGAGCTCAAGGCCCTCGAGAAGCACGCCATGCGCCTCATGGTCGTCGAGACCGGCGAGCGCGTCGACGGCCGTGCCGCCGACGAGGTGCGCCCGCTCATGATCAAGCCCGATTACCTGCCCCGCGTTCACGGCTCCGGCCTCTTCCAGCGCGGCCAGACCCAGGTGCTCTCCGTCTGCACCCTGGGCATGCTCAACGAGTGGCAGCGCCTCGACACCATCGAGCCGGTCGACGGCAAGCGCTACATCCACCACTACAACTTCCCGCCGTACTGCACCGGCGAGACCGGCCGCATGGGCTCCCCGAAGCGCCGCGAGATCGGCCACGGCAACCTCGCCGAGCGCGCCCTTCTCCCCGTGATCCCCTCTGAGGAGGAGTTCCCCTACACCATCCGCGTGGTCTCCGAGGTCATGGAGTCCAACGGCTCCTCGTCTATGGGCTCCACCTGCGGCTCCACGCTCGCCCTCATGGACGCCGGCGTGCCGCTCAAGCGCCCGGTTTCCGGTGTGGCCATGGGCCTCATCCAGGAGAACG
Source organism: Paludibacteraceae bacterium (assembly GCA_963640745.1). Taxonomy (GTDB): domain Bacteria; phylum Actinomycetota; class Coriobacteriia; order Coriobacteriales; family Atopobiaceae; genus Paratractidigestivibacter. The sequence continues at coordinate 10,820 of CAVIBB010000055.1, read as the reverse complement.
GCAAGACCGTCGTCCTCACCGACATCCAGGGCCTCGAGGACTTCCTCGGCGACATGGACTTCAAGGTGACGGGCACCACCAAGGGCATCACCGCCATGCAGATGGACAACAAGGCCACCGGCCTCACCCCCGAGATTCTGCGCTCCGCCCTTATGCAGGCGCACGAGGGCCGCATGTTCATCCTCGACGCCATGCTCGAGCAGATCCCCGCGCCGCGCGAGGCCACCAAGGAGTGTGCGCCGCAGATCATCAGCCTCCAGATCCCGACCGACAAGATCCGTGAGGTCATCGGCTCCGGCGGCAAGGTCATCCGCGGTATCCAGGAGGACACCGGCGCCACCATCGACATCCAGGAGGACGGCACCGTCTTCATCGCCGGCACGAACGGCGCAGGCGACGCCGCGGCCGAGCGCATCAAGGCCATCGTCAAGGTTCCCGAGGTCGGCGAGGAGTACACCGGCCGCGTCGTGGGCATCCAGCCCTTCGGCGCCTTCGTCGAGCTCCTGCCCGGCAAGGACGGCCTGCTGCACATCTCCCGCGTCGCCCAGGGCCGCGTCGACAAGGTCGAGGATGTCCTCAACATCGGCGACGAGGTCAAGGTCCGCGTCCTCGAGGTCGACGAGAAGGGCAAGATCAGCCTCGACCGCATCGACAAGCCCGAGGCTCCGGCCGGCTCCGGCAAGTCCTCCGAGGGCGAGGGCCACGGCCGTCGCCACGCCGACGGCGAGCGCCGTCCCCGTCGTCGCCCCGGCGACAACGGCGGCGAGAAGCGCCAGCCGCGCCGCCACCACGACGCCTAGTCGCTGCGCGCCATAAGCTTTTTGCCGAGAGGCCCCGTTCAGTCGGGGCCTCTTTTTATGTAAGTGGGGGAGCAACTTCGATTCTTGGTTACAATGAAGCAGTCTGCGCATTCGGCGCACGGTTCAGATTGTTCGGCTGGCGGTATCCCGCAGCCGTTTCATAGCAAGAAAAACAGGCCCGCGACGTACGGGGCCACGACGAAAGGATTTGTTTCAGGAATGCCCAAGAAAGATATCGCTCTCAAGATCATCCCGCTGGGTGGCCTTGACGGCATCGGCAAGAACATGACCGCCTTCGAGTACGGGGACGACATGGTCTTGATTGATGCCGGCCTTATGTTCCCCGACGACAACATGCCCGGCATCGACCTTATCCTGCCGGATTACACCTATGTCCTCGAGAACGAGCACAAGCTCCGCGGCATCGTGATCACCCACGGCCACGAGGACCACACCGGCGCCCTGCCGTACCTGCTCATGGACCTCACCAAGAAGGTCCCCATCTACTCCAGCAAGCTCACCCTGGGCTTCATCGAGGGCAAGCTCGCCGAGCACAAGATCAAAAGCCCGAAGTTCCGCGAGGTCCAGGACGGGTCGAACGTCAACCTCGGCCTCATCAACCTCACGTTCTTCTCCATGACGCACTCGATCCCGGGCGCGCTCGGCGTCTTTATGCAGACGCCTGCCGGCACGGTCATGCACACGGGCGACTTCAAGCTCGACAACACGCCCATCGACGGCGTGAGGCCCAACTACCAGGCTATCAACAAGTTCGGCGGCAACGGCGTCGACCTGCTGCTCTCCGACTCCACCAACGCCACCCGCCCCGGCTACACTCCGTCGGAGGCCGCGGTCGGCCCGAACCTGCGCCACATCATCAAGAACGCCCCCGGCCGCGTCTTCGTGGCCAGCTTCTCTTCCCAGATCCACCGTCTCCAGCAGGTCTGCGACGCCGCCACCGCGGTTGGCCGCAAGGTCGTCGTGACGGGCCGCTCCATGGTGACCAACACCAAGGTCGCGCGCCAGCTCGGGTACCTTAAAATCGCCGAGGACGACATCCTCGACGCCTTCGACATCGACAAGCTCGACACTGACAAGGTCGTCGTTCTGTGCACTGGTAGCCAGGGCGAGCCGCTTTCCGCCCTTGCCCGCATGGCCAACGGCGAGCACAAGTCCCTCTCCATCAACGCTTCGGACACGGTGATCATCTCGGCGACCCCCGTCCCGGGCAACGAGAAGAGCGTCCAGAACATCATCAACTCGCTCTCGAAGATCGGCTGCGCCATCTACGACAAGAGCAAGACGCTTGTCCACGTCTCCGGCCACGCCTCGCAGGAGGAGCTTAAGCTCATGCTCGCCATGGCGAAGCCGCGCTACTTCATGCCGGTCCACGGCGAGGCGCAGCACCTTCGCGCCCACGCGCAGCTCGCCCTTGACCTGGGCATGAGCGAGAAGAACGTCTTCATCCTCGACAACGGCGACTCCCTCGAGCTCGTCAACCACCGGGTCCGCCGCGGCCGCGCGGTCGAGTCGGGCGTGGTCTATGTCGACGGCGGCACCGTGACCGAGGCCGACCCCGTCGTCATCCGCGACCGCCAGAAGCTCGCGGACGAGGGTGTCGTCACCTGCACCATCGCCCTCACCGGCCGTAAGGGCACCGTTAAGGCCATCGAGGTCAACGCGCGCGGCGTCTCGTTCGCGAGCGACCCGAGGATCGTCGAGGAGGCCCAGGCCCTCGTCCGTCAGCAGGTCGAGAAGCTCACGAATGCCGAGGGCGTCAACATCGACGCCGTGCGCCGCAACGTCCGCAACCAGATCTCCAATCTCCTTTGGAACAAGACCCACTCGCGCCCGATGGTCATTCCGGTCGTGCTGGAGGTTTAGTGCATGCCCTCCAACCGCAGCAAAAACGCAGCAAAGAAGCAGGTGAAGGGTCGCGGGGGTAAAGCCGGTGCGGCTAAAGCCCCCGCGCTGGTCCTCACCGACGTCGAGCGCGACATCCTCGGTATCGTCCTCGCGGTGCTCGCCATCGCCATGTTCGTCTCCGTGGTCATGCCCTCGGGCGCCGTGGTGACGAGCTCCGTGGGACATGCCCTTAAGGTGTCCTTCGGGACGGGGGCGATCCTGTTTCCCGTCGCGGTCTTTCTGTTCTCCATGACGCTCTTTATGGGGGAGGACGGTCCGTTCTCCGGCCATGTCGCGGCAGGCCTCGCGCTTATCGTCCTCGCCGTGCTCGCCATGCTCTCGCTCAACCAGCCCGGCGTCGGCGACGCGCCGGAGCTCGCGCTTTCCGCCGACGTCGTCGAGGAGGCGGGCGGTTACGTGGGCGGCTTCGTCGCGCTGTGGCTCGCCAAGCTCGTCGGCGTCGTCGTCGGAAACGTCTTGCTGCTCGGCGTCATCGCCGCAGGCATCGTCATCTGCGGTTTCTCTATCTCCGACGCGGTCTCGCGCGTCTCGGAGCGCGTGAGCTATGCCCGTGAGGACGCCGCCGCGCGCCGCCAGGAGCGTATCGCGGAGCGTGCCGAGAGTCGCCAGCAGGCGGCTATCCAGCGCGAGGCCAAGGCCGCCGCGCGCGCTTCCCAGCAGCCTGTACAGCCTTCCCTCTTCGACGAGACCGGGGAAGGTGAGACGGCGTTTCTCGGCGACCGCAAGACGAGCGTCCTCAAGCGCGGGGCCGGCCGCAAGGCGCCGTCCTCGACGAGCTCGATTGCCGAGGAGTTCGCCCAGGCCGAGGACTTCTCGGACGTGGAGCAGGCCGCCGAGACGCTGCTCAGCCCCCGCACAAAGAAACTTTCGAAGCGTGGAGCCAAGGCCAAGGCCCCTGAGACTGCCGTAGCCGAACAGGACAATAATGCCGCCGAGCCCGCTTCGGCCGGGGTTCCGGATTTTCTTGCCGCCGCCGCGGACAAGACCGTCGCCGCGAAGCCCGTCTCGCCGGAGGGTGACGTGTCGTCTGATGCCGCCGCTGTGGTGATGGAGCGCCCGACCAAGATCAGCCGACCGGGGGACGGCAACGAGTCCTATGAGCTCCCGCCCCTCTCCATCCTCAAGGAGAACACCTCCTTCTCGGGCAGCTACGCCAACGACGCCGAGCTCAGCGGCACCGCACAGAAGCTGCAGGGCACGCTCGAGGAGTTCGGCCTCACGTCGCGCGTCGAGGGCTGGATCGCCGGCCCCTCGGTCACCACGTTCAAGATCTCCATGGGCGAGGGCGAGCGCGTCAACAAGATCGTGAACCTCGAGGACGACATCGCCCTTTCGCTCGCGGCCAAGTCGGTGCGTATCTTTGCCCCGATTCCCGGCACCTCTCTCGTTGGCATCGAGATACCCAACGAGAAGCCCCAGCCGGTCTTCCTCTCCGACGTGCTCCCGTACGCCAAGGGCGGCCCGCTCGAGTGCGCCTTCGGCCGCGACTCCGAGGGCAAGCCCATCGTCGTCGACCTGGCCGGGCTGCCGCACCTTCTCGTGGCCGGCACCACCGGTTCGGGCAAGTCCGTCCTGCTCAACGCCATCGTCATGAGCATGCTCATGCGCGCCACGCCCGAGCAGGTCCGCCTCATCATGGTCGACCCTAAGCGCGTCGAGTTCACCGGCTACGCCGGCCTTCCGCACCTCTACGTGCCGGTCGTCACCGAGCCGCGCCAGGCGGCCTCGGCCCTCCAGTGGGGCGTGACCGAGATGGAGCGCCGCCTCAAGGTGTTCGAGCACTACAAGGTGCGCGACATCAAGACCTTCAACGGCAACGTCGACGGCGACAAGTACGCGGACATGGAGAATCCGCCCAAGCACATGCCGTACTTCGTCATCGTCATCGACGAGCTCGCCGACCTCATGATGGTCGCCGGCAAGGACGTGGAGAGCTCCATCGTGCGTATCGCCCAGCTCGGCCGCGCTGCCGGCATCCACCTCATCGTCGCCACGCAGCGACCCTCGGCGGACGTCGTCACGGGCCTTATCCGCGCGAACATCGACAACCGCGTGGCGCTCTCGGTCGACAACTCGCTCAACTCGCGCATCATCCTTGACCAGAAGGGCGCCGAGCAGCTCCTGGGCAAGGGCGACATGCTCGTCAAGCTCCGCGGCAAGAAGCCCAACCGCGCCCAGGGCTGCTGGGTCTCCGACGCCGAGATCGAGGAAACGGTCAGGTTCATCAAGGAGCAGGTCACCGCCGACTACCACGAGGATATCCTCACGGCCGTCGTGCCGAACGCCCCCGGTGCCGTCGCGGCTCCGGATGCCCCCAAGGACGACGACCCGCTCGTCTGGGAGGCGGCCAGAATCGTCGTGGATTCTCAGCTCGGAAGCACCTCCAGCCTTCAGCGCGCCCTTTCCGTTGGGTATGCTAGGGCAGGTAGAATCATGGATATGCTCGAGGCCAAGGGTGTTGTCGGGCCCGCGAACGGCTCCAAGCCGCGAGAGGTGCTCCTCGACAAGGACGGCCTTGAGGACCTTAAGTTGGCAGACGCGCAGTACAGGGAGGTCTAGCAGACGATGCGGCGCCCGCGTTTCAGCGAGATGCTCCTTACCCGCAGGCGGCAGCTCGGCCTCACGACGTCCCAGGCTTCGAAGATCCTGAGGCTCCGTGAGGACGTGCTCATCGCCTTCGAGGAGGGCGACTTCGAGAAGATGCCCCAGAGCGGCTACGCCCAGGGCATGCTCTCCTCGTATGCGCGCTATCTCGGCCTCAACCCGCGGCAGGTCACCGATCTCTTCCAAGAGGAGCTCTACGAGTTCGTCAACGGCTCGAGCTCCCATGAGCTCCGTCGCCGGACGCGGGACGTGCAGTCCGGGCGTGGAATCAGCGGCTACGAGGTCGTCAACGAGCAGGAGTCGCGCCCGAAGGCGTATGTGGAGTACCACGGCCTTCTGCCGACCTCGGGTGGCCCCGCGGGCGACTTGGGCGCCTTCGCCACGACGACGAGCCCCCGCCCGCGGCGCTCCGTGCCGCTGGCCGGCAGCGGCCCCTCCGCCGCGGAATCCTACGGCGCCCAGCCCTACGAGGGCGGATCGCGCGGCGAGCGTCAGCGCAGGCCTTACAACGGAAGCTCCGCGGGCAACGAAGCCCGACAGCCCACGCGCGGCTCACAGGCGGACCGCCAGCGTCGCCGCAACATGCAGCAGCGGCGCGGCCGCAACGGCGAGAGCGCTGCCGACCGCCTTCTTTCCGACGGCATCCGAACCTCCGGCGGCTCCTATGACGGTCGCGGCGGGTTCTATCGGCGCGACGACGTGAGCACGCGCAACATCATCCCGCGCGAGTACACCGACGACATGCGCTTCGACGACACTGCAAACCCCTACGAGAGGGCGAGCACCATTTCCGGCAGGCGCTCCTCGCGCAACATCGCGAACATGGAGCGGCCTAACGTCAGGCGCGGCTCTAACGCCCGCGGGGGCGGCCGTGCCGGAAGCCCCTCGGGGCGCGGCCAGGGCCGCGGCGCCCGTAAGGGCGGGGTCGCCGGCTTCTTCGCCGATCCCCAGCGCGCCGTCTTCGGCATCGTGCTCATCCTTGCCGTGGTGCTGACCGCCATCCTCGTCTTCTCGGTGAGCTCTTGCGTGAACGGCCGGCAGGGCGGAAGCTCGCTTAAGTCCGTCTCGGTGAGCAACGCCGACCAGAGCTCCACCACCACGACGAGCACGTCGACGTCCACTTCGGCGTCGGGGTCCTCCTCAAGCTCGGGGGATTCCTCCTCGTCGTCGACATCCTCGAGCACGACCTCGAGCACGGACTCCTCGAGCGCGGCCGCTGCCGACTCGCAGAGCACCGCCTATGTCCCGACGGTGGTCAAGGTCTCCGTGAACTCCGGCGCCTACACGTGGCTTGAGATCACGAGCGACGGCGTGAGCGACGTCGCCGAGTCGGTTACCGGGCCTTGGGAGCGGGAGTACACCGTCACGGACACCATTACCGTTCAGGCCGGCGACCCGGCATCCGTCACGGTCACCAAGAACGGCGAGTCCGTCTCCTTCACCTCGAAGGCCTCTGGACTGGGGTCGCTTTCGATCAAGGGCACGAAGGCGCCTGAAACAACCGACACCTCGGCCACCGCCGACGGGGATTCCGCCCAGTCGACCGACGCCGAGGCCGCGGTCTCAGAGGGCGAGTAATTCTTTGCAATAGACCATGACCATGCGTCTTCGCGGGGGCGGAGACCGAAGAGAGGGGGCCTTTATGGCCAAGGAATGCAGTTTCGACGTCGTCTCGACCGTCGACATGCAGGAAGTCGACAACGCCTACCAGCAGGCGGCCCGCGAGCTCACTCAGCGTTACGACCTCAAAGGCACGGGCGCCTCGCTCGAGCTCTCGAAGAAGGACGGCTCCTTCAAGCTCGAGGCTCCCTCCGAGTTCGTCGCGGGTCAGGTGCGCGACGTCCTGGGATCCAAGCTCACCAAGCGCGGCATTGACCTCGCTGCCGTCCGTTGGGATAAGGTCGAGGCGGCGAGCGGGATGACCGTGCGTCAATCCGGCCAGATTGTCCAGGGCATCGACCAGGACACCGCGAAGAAGATCGCCAAGGACATCCGCGACCTCAAGCTCAAGTGCAAGGCCACGGTCGAGGGCGACAAGCTACGCGTGTCCTCCGCCTCGCGTGACGTCCTCCAGCAGGTCATCGCCCAGCTCAAGCAGGCCGACTACGGCCAGCCCCTCCAGTACACGAACTATCGATAGGACCCGACCGATGACCTGCAACTCCTCTGCCCCGAAGGTCCTCTACATCACGCTCGGCTGCGCAAAGAACGAGGTCGACACCGACCGCATGCGCGCGCTTCTCAACGGCTCCGGCTTTGGCGAGACGCACGATGTTGACGACGCCGACGTCGCCATCGTCAACACATGCTCGTTCTTGGCCTCCGCCACCGAGGAATCCGTCGAGGCCACGCTCGAGCTCGCCGAGGGACGCGCCGAGGGCGTGCGCGAGCTTCCCATCGTCATGTGCGGCTGTGTGCCTTCGCGCTACGGCGACGAGCTTCCCGAGCAGCTTCCCGAGGTCGCCGCTTTCGTTAAGGCGGAGGAAGAGGACGGCATCGTCGCCGTCGTGTCGGGCGTGCTCGGCGTCGAGGCTTCCGCTGCGGCTCCCGCCTCGGCTCTGCGCACGGTCGAGGGCGCCTCGGCCTTCGTGAAGATCTCCGAGGGGTGCGACCGTTTCTGCACCTTCTGTGCCATTCCGTACATTCGCGGCCGTTACCATAGCCGCCCCGCAGACGAGATCTGCGCCGAGGTGGGCGCCCTTCTCGAGGGCGGCGTGCGCGAGATCGTCCTCATCGGCCAGGACACGGGCATCTGGGGCAGCGACTTCGAGGGGGACGAGTCCCTCGCCAAGCTCCTTGTTCAGGTTGCCGAGGTCGTGAGGCCTTATGGCGGATGGGTACGCGTCCTGTATCTCCAGCCCGAGGGTATGACCGACGAGCTTATCGCGGCGATTCGCGACACCCCCGAGGTGCTTCCTTACATCGATATCCCCATCCAGCACTGCTCCGAGCGGATTCTAAAGAAGATGAACCGCTCCGGTGACCCGGCGCAGCTCCACGAGCTTTTCGCGCGCCTTCGGTCCGAGATCCCGGGTATGGTGCTGCGTACGACGGGCATGGCGGGCTTCCCCGGCGAAACCGACGAGGAGGCCGACGAGCTCTACGACTTCATCGAGGCCGAGGAGTTCGATTACACCTCCGTGTTCGCCTACTCGCAGGAGGACGGGACCGCGGCCGCCAAGATGGAGGACCAGGTCGACGAAGACGTCAAGCTCGAGCGCACACAGCGGCTCATCGACCTTGTCGAGGAGCTCGGCTTCTCCGCCACCGCCAAGCATGTCGGCGAGCGCGTCAAGGTGATCATCGACGGCATCGAGGAGGGCGACGAGGGCGTCGAGCTTATCGGCCACGCCTGGTTCCAGGCGCCTGACTGCGACGGTGCCGTCCACATCGCGAGCGGCGAGGCATCTGTCGGCGACGTCGTCACGGTCGATCTTGTTGACTCCTTCTGTTACGAGATGGTTGGCGAGATCGTTCCCGCGGGTGAGGAGTAAGAGGATGGCGAAGACAAAGGGCATCTGGACTCCGGCTAATATCGTGACCTGCGCACGCGTCGCGCTGGTGCCCCTGTGGCTCCTTGTCGCTGAATGCGTGGGCGTCTCGCGCGGCGATGAGGTCTCGTGGGCGGGCGTTGCCGTCTTCGCGCTTTACGTCGTCCTCTCGCTCACCGACAAGCTCGACGGGTACCTTGCCCGCAGCAGGGGAGAGGTGACGACCTTCGGAAAGTTCCTCGACCCCATCGCCGACAAGCTCGCGGTCATCGTCGCCCTCTGCTTCCTGCTCGAGCACGGCATGACCACGACCTGGGTGCTGCTCGTCATCGTGGCGCGCGAGTTCCTTGTGTCCGGGCTGCGCATGGTAGTCGCCTCCAAGGGCGTCGTCGTCGCTGCGAGCGACCTCGGTAAGTGGAAGACGGCTACGACGATGGTCGCCATCTGCGGCCTTCTCTTTGTCGCCGCTATGCCC
>CAVIBB010000055.1:0-1514 GCA_963640745.1 Paludibacteraceae bacterium | reverse complement strand
CCTCATGGCGGTGGCCGTCGTGCTCACCGCTTGGTCGGGCATCGATTATTTTGCCAAGGGCTGGCCGTATCTTTCCGAGGCGGAGTAGCCGTGGCGCGAAACAAAGCGATTCTCGAGTTCGACGAGGAGCTCTACGACAAGGCTGCCGCTGCGGTCTCGCTGGCCTCTGCGTATGGCCTCACGGTCGGGTTCGCGGAGTCCTGCACAGGAGGGCTTGTGAGCGCGTGCCTCACCGCGGTTCCCGGGTCCTCGTCCGTGGTGCGCGGCGGAATCGTGAGCTATGCGATACCGGTAAAGCACGAGGTTCTCGGCGTTCCGTACGAAGGGCTTCTTGACGTGCCTGAGCTGGGCGCGGTTTCTTCCGAGTGCGCCTTGGCGATGGCCTCTGGGGCCCGTTCTGTCCTTTCGAGCGATGTGGCCGTCTCCATCACAGGCATTGCGGGGCCGGGCGGAGAAGAACCCGGAAAGCCTGTCGGGACCGTTTGGTTCGGCGTGAATTCGACGAAAATCTCGCGGTCCGTGGTCAAGAACCTCGACGGGGACCGCGCGGATGTTCGCAGGGGCGCCTGCCATGTCGCCATAGGCCTTCTGCATGAAGCTCTTGTGGAACTTATCGAGGGGTAGGCCGCTTGTTTTCGCGGCTTCCTGTGCTTGGACTTAGAGGGCCGCGCCCTCTGCCTTGCGTTTGTTGAAAACCCCGTCTGGACGGCAAGAAACCCGTTAGATTGCTGCTAGATTCCGGTAAGAATGCGGTAAGTTCGGCCTGCTAGATTTCTCCTTGAGTCGTTGACCAAGAACGGCTGTTCGGTTATTATCGTCCCAGTCGAACGCAAGGGAGAAACACATGGCAAAGGCAAAGGGCCCGCTGTCTAAGGAAATCCGCCCCCGCACCGAGGGCGAGGCGCGCACCAAGGTGATCAACGAGACCACGCAGGAGATCATCGAGAAGTTCGGCAAGGGCTCCATCATGAAGTTCGGCGACGATGGCCCTGACTTCGAGGTCGAGTCCATTCCTACCGGCGCCCTTTCGCTTGACGTGGCGCTCGGCATCGGCGGTGTTCCCCGCGGCCGCATCGTGGAGATCTACGGCCCTGAGTCCTCGGGCAAGACGACCCTTTCGCTTCAGATCCTTGCCGAGGCCCAGGCTCTCGGCGGCGTCGTCGCGTTCATCGACGCGGAGCACGCGCTTGACCCCGGATATGCCGCCCGCATCGGCGTCGATATCGACGAGGTGCTTATCTCCCAGCCCGACACCGGCGAGCAGGGCCTCGAGATCTGCGACATGCTCGTTCGCTCCGGTGCCATCGACGTCGTCGTCATCGACTCCGTCGCCGCTCTGACTCCGCGTGCCGAGATCGAGGGCGAGATCGGCGACTCTACGGTCGGCCTTCAGGCTCGCCTCATGAGCCAGGCGCTTCGAAAGCTTGCCGGCTCCCTCTCCAAGTCGAACACCACCTGTATCTTCATCAACCAGCTGCGCGAGAAGATCGGCGTCATGTTCGGCAACCCTGAGA
>CAVIBB010000054.1:3219-12981 GCA_963640745.1 Paludibacteraceae bacterium | reverse complement strand
GATGCGCTGGATGTGCGACAACGACTTCCTCTTCGGCCGCGCCCTGCCCGACGGCACGGTCCGCCCGGCCGGCCACGAGGAGAGCCTCGCCCTCCGCAGCATCATGGAGGCCCGCGGCTACGAGGCCGTCGAGTTCGAGGAGAGCAACGCCGACGGCTACCACAAGGCGCCGTTCCTCAACTTCGAGCCGCACCGCCTGCTCGCCGTCCACGAAACCGAGTGGTGGACCTACTACAACGATCAGTGGCCGAAGCATCACCGCGCGGTGGGCGCACCCGGCCTTTCTTACGAGATGGCAAGAGAAGACATCTACCTCTACCACATCGCTCACATGTCTAAGCATTTCACCCACGCCGGCCACGGCGTGCGCGGGCTCGCCGACGAGTGGGCGCTTCTCAACTCCTGGCAAGAAACGATGGACCGTCAGTACCTCGACGCCGAGCTCGCCAAGCTAAACATGGTCGAGTTCGAGGCGGACCTGCGAAAGGCGGTCGAGGTGATCATCGACCAGGACGCCTGCGGCCGCCTGCTCGCCGCCACGCCCGCGATCGCCCCCGCCGCCGGCCCCGCAACCGGCCCCACGACCGGCCTCGCAACCACCCCCGCCGCCCTTCCCCCAAAGGTCGCCGACATGCTCGCCTACATGCTGGGCAGCGGAACGTACGGCACCTCGGAGAACTTCGCGCGCAGCTCGGTGAGGGAGCGCGTCGCGGAGAGCGGCCCGGTCGCCGGGCGCATCCGCTACTTCTGGCGCCGCCTCTTTCCGCCGCTCCAGTCCCTGCGGCACAGCTACCCCATCCTCCAGCGCGCTCCCTGGCTCCTGCCGGCGGTGCACCTCTACCGCTTCACCGTGCGCGCCGTCCAGAAGCGCGACGTCATCCGCGCCGAGACCTCCATCGTCATGGACAAGAGCAACGAAGAATAACCCGCCGCCCGCGCCCGCGCCCGCGCCCGCCTCGCGAACGTGCGTCGCCCGCGCCCGCGCCCGCCGCCCGCGCCCGCCACGCGAACGTGCGTCGCCCACACCCGCCGCCCTCCTCGCGACCGAACCACGCGTCCTCACAAATACACACGCCTCATAAATGCTAGGTCCGCTTTGAGCTCGTCGGCTTTCTTGCGATTGGTCTGGCGCGCGGCGTACCGCTCGAAATCGTCAAAGAAGGCGCCCGCATCGGCGAGCATTTGGTCCTGGAGCGGCAGCCTGTCGGAATCGTTAAGCAGCTTGGCAAGGCTGGCTATATCAGACCTATGCTTCCGCAGATTCTTGCTATTTCTTCCGTCCGGTGCCCCAGCCTCGTGCTTGCGATTTAGATCGACGTGCGCCCTCATCTTAAGCGGGATGATGTGCAGCGCATCCAACGTGCTGATACCGTCGATTGACACGGCGTTGCTGCGAATGAATTCGTAGTACCCATCGTCGAGAATAATCGCCGAGAGGCTCGATGCGCCCTCATCAAACGGCAAGGGAGCTATTGCCGAGCTCTCGTCGGAGAGGGTGAAGTCAGGGTGTCGCGCAAACAGCTCAATCTGCCCCGGCAGCTCGAGTATCCGAGGGCTGCTCTTCGGCAGCTGAAAGCGATAGTAGGTGCAGCCGCCCTCTTTGCGGCTACCGGATTCGTATCCGCCGTCCTTCACGAAACGCCACAGGTCGCGAGCAAATCCAGGGTCATCATGGTCCGCCAAGACCACAATGTCGAGATCTTTGGTGAGACGGAAATCGCCGCCTGCCTCGTTGAACAGGATGCTGCAGGCGCCGCCGCCAATGAGTACATAGCTGTTGGCGTGCGCAGCCATTGCGCGCGAAAACGCCTCAATTCCGTTGACTATCGGCATATTTCCTCCCGTAGCTGCTCGACTGCGTCAAGGTAGCGTACATCGTCGACGTTCCGTTTTGAGCAAGCAACGTATAGATTGAGGGCATCGACGCTGCTCAATCCAGTTGTTGCGGCGAATTCGTCGGATGGGGCATCGACGGGGTATCTCCAAACCTCCACCGCCATTTCCGCGGTGTCGTACCAGGATGCCTCCTGCCATGAATCTCCGGCGGCTATTTTTAGCGATGCAAGGGCGTCCTCGTCTACGGCGACGCTGACCGTGGGGGCGGGCGCAAGGTCGGAGACGAGCGAAAGGGCGCTTTCGCCCGTCAGCAGCGCCCCGGCTCGCCGCAGGAGCTCGACGTCGAGCGCGTGTTTAAGGCGAATGGTTTTGACGGCCGGCTCCGAGAGAAATTCGTCAAAGCCCCTGAGCAGCTCATCCTTTGAGTAAGAAGCGCTGGTTAGAACGCGCAGGCGACCCCTGCTCTCAACGAGCCCGGGCACCACGGCCTCGATCTCATTTAGGTATTTGGTTATGCTTGCGCGGCTCTTGCCGGTCAGTCCGGCCAAATCGCCCGCGGTGCATCTGTCCCAGCGTCCGGCCACAAGATTCAAAACAATGCGCTGAGCCTGCGGGGATAAAGTTTTGGGTTGCCTTGTCATGCCGCGCGAAGAAATGACCGCCCCCATAAAAGGCAAGAAGGCATTGTGCTCGTCGCGAACATATGCGATGCCCTCGGAAGCGAGGGCGTTCATCATGCCGAGGTCCATGGCGTCCCAGCATATGGCCAAAGGGCTGGGGCTGACGGCGGCGAGGGACTTGCGCAAGGCATGCGCTCGCGCAATTGTCGGGGGCTCTTGGGCAATGGCTAGGAAGAAAGAGACGCCGTCATCGCCGAGCCTCGCCTCATAAATGTGGAAGGCCTCTGCGTGGATTCGCGGAATTCGAGTCGAAATGGGGCTGCTCCACGTTTGCAGTTCAAGGCCAAATAATCTTGCGGGAAGCTCTCTCGCCAGCATCGTTTACTCCTCGGTTGAAGCTTTACCTAGAGTCTACCCCATAAGTAAAAATAAGGTGTAATAAGGAAACGCATGTGGGGGAGAGTCGCGCCCGCCTCGCGAACGAACGCGAACGTGTTCGCCAAGAAGTCCGCAACCTACCCAAATCCGCTTAAATTTGCAGCGACCCGCCGGCATGCCATGCAAATCCACTAATAGAACCCATGCAAATCCACTAATAGAACCCATGCAAATCCACTAATAGACCACATGCAAATCCACTAGTAGAACCTATGCAAATCCACTAGTAGAATATCTGCAAAAGTACTATTACGCCTTAAGTAACCTAGGAAAGGCCGGTGCGCAATGATTTCTCGCGAACTCGAAAAGCATGTCCTCGCCATGGCTCAGGCGTTTCCCGTTGTGAGCATCACGGGCCCGCGTCAAAGCGGGAAGTCAACGCTCGCAAAGGACGCCTTTCCTGACTATCGCTATGTCTCCTTGGAGGATCCGGATATTCGCGCGCTCGCAAAGGACGACCCTCGCGCGTTCCTCGAGCATTTCGGCGAGAAGACCGTTTTGGATGAGGCGCAGCGAGCTCCCGAGCTCTTCTCCTATATGCAGGGAATTGTTGATCAGCGAGGCAATCCGGGCCAATATATCGTTTCTGGATCCCAGAATTTCCTCCTTATGAAGAGCATTTCGCAGTCCCTCGCGGGGCGCGTCTCGGTCAATCACTTGCTGCCGCTCTCTTATGCAGAGCTCATTGCCTCAGGCGGTCAGCCCATGACGCCAGACGAGCTTATCTTCAAGGGTGGGTATCCGCGCATTCACGCTCAAGCTATCTCGCCCGTCGATTTTTTCCCCAGCTATTTGGCCACGTATGTCCAGCGGGACGTGAGGGAGGAGCTCGGGGTTCGAAAGCTTGCGGAGTTCAGGACGTTTCTCACGCTCTGCGCTACCAGAGTCGGCGAGGTCTTGAACGTTGATGGCCTTGCCCGCGACTGCGGCGTCAGCGTCGAGACGGCAAAGAACTGGCTTTCGCTACTCGAGCAGAGCTTCCTCATATTTCGACTTCAGCCGTACTACCGCAACTATGGCAAACGGCTCATCAAGTCGCCGAAGCTGTATTTCTACGACACGGGGCTCGCGGCGAACTTGCTGGGAATCGAGTCCGCCGCCGATGTATTTGCAAGTCAGAGCAGGGGCAGCCTTTTCGAGAACCTCGTTGTGTCGGAAGTCGTCAAGGGTTATTGCGCGCTCGGAAGGGAGCCGAGGCTCTTCTATTGGCGGGACAGCTCCAAGAACGAGGTCGATCTCATTGTGGAGAAAGGGGGCGGCCCCCGGCGCGTCATCGAGATCAAGTCGTCGTCGACCTTCAATCCCAAAGCCTTTGGCGTGATCGACAACATCGCCGACACCTTGGACGTGCCGGTCGAGGGGCGCTACGTTGTCTATGGCGGAAGCGAGACATTCGAGACCCGCCACGGCACGGCTATAGGCCTGAACGGCCTTGACCGCGTCGTGTGCTAATAAGGGCTTTACTTTTGGTTATGCGTTCCTGTAGTCATCTACTCGACCATTCCGGCGTCCTGCGCAACTCGCGAACGAACGCGGTCGCGTTCGCGAACGTTCGCGAACACCCGCCATCCGTTCGCGAACGTTCGCGAATGCTGCGCGTTATTTGAGGGCCTGCCTTTCTGGGGTCATCGGCAATCGCCGTCAGGACGCGGGGCGGGAACACACGAGCACGCACCAGCCCTCCGGTAAACGCCAGGTTGCGGAGAATAAATAAGCGAGACCGCAAAAGCCCAGCTTGGCCTATACTCACGATGTTAAGTAGGCGACTCGGAAGGAAGCATCATGAAGAAGAAGTACGAGGCCCCCACCGCGGAGGCCGTCAAGTTCGAGTACAAGGACCAGGTCGTTGCGGCCAGCGGGAAATGCGAGCACGGTTATGTTAATAAGCCGACTATCCCCGGCGGCGGCGAGTGCTCCTATCCCCAGCCGGACTATAGCACCCAGGGCAGGTAAGGAGTAACTTATATGAAGGCATACGAGACCCCCTCTGTTGAAGTCGTCAAGTTTGAGTATAAGGACCAGGTTGTTGCTGCCTCGGGTACCGATACCTGCACAAATCTTAATTTGACCATCACGGGCAGAACGTGCGAAGAATGGACGAGGAACCAGATGCTCTAGCTCTCGGCAGTTATTGCCGGTTTAGCTCAAAGTAAAGCGCCAACAAAAGCGGGCCTCTGTACTTTAAGTTAGAAGTACGGGTGCCCGCTTTTCGTATGGGTACTTTGTCGCGTCGCCTGCTTGCCCGTCGCCTATAGCTTCGCGCGCGCCTACCATTATCTCTAATGAAGTTGCTGATTTGCGAGAGGAGCGTTGATTGGCCGAGGCAAAGGTTAGGGGGCTCTCGATTGCCCAGTGGCGCGGCCTTGCGCAGGACGGCGCCCCCATCCCCGTGACCATCCCCCTCGACGGCGTGAGCATGCAGCCGCTCATTCGCCGCAACCGCGACCTCGTCACCATCGTCCCGCTCGGCCGCGACCCGCTTCCCGGCGACGTTGTGCTCTTTGAGCAGCCTGCGGGCCGCTTTGTTTGTCACCGTGTGCGTCAAATCGACGGCGACCGCGTCCAGACCCTTGGCGACAACTGCTGGGCCCCCGACGCCTGGATGGATCGCTCGCAGGTCCTTGGCCTGGCGGTCAGCGTCGAGCGCGGATCGCGCACCATCCCGCTCGACACCGGCCGTTCCCGCGCGCTCGGTCGCGCCTGGATGGCCACCCATCCCGTGCGCATGGTCTGGCGCAGGTTCCGCGCGGCCGCCGGCCGCACTTTTCGCAAACTCGGACTCAGGAGATAACCCATGGCAGAAAACGACCAGAACGACCGACAAGAGAGCGAAGCTCCCAAGCTCCCCGGCTCCCTTCGCGAGCTCCTTGCCCAGTTGGACGCCGAGGGCATAACCGATTACCGCCGCTATCGCGAGGTTCACAGGTACATGGACTTCAAGGCTCGTGAGAAGGGCGTGCCCGTTTCCGTCACCTTCGAGCTCACGCCGCTGTGCAACCTCGACTGCAAGATGTGCTACGTCCACCTCGACGCCGCCCAGCTTAACGGCGCGAAGCTGCTGCCCGTGGAGACCTGGAAGGACATCGCGCGCCAGGCGTTCGACGCCGGCGTGATGTACGCCAGCATCACCGGCGGCGAGTGCCTTACCTACCCGGGCTTCAAGGAGTTCTACCTCTACCTGCGAAGCCTCGGCCTCGAGACGCACATCCTCTCTAACGGCATCCTCATGGACGAGACTATGGTCGACTTCCTCGTGGCCAACCCGCCGTCGCTCATTCAGGTCACGCTTTACGGCGCGAGCGAGGATGCCTACGAGCGCGTCACGGGCCGCCGGATGTTCGCGCGCGTCCTGGGCAACATTCGCCGGCTGCGCGACGCGGGCATGCCGCTTTCCGTTGCCGTCACGCCGAACGCCTTCATGACCGACGGTCTCGAGGTCGTGCGCCTGCTCCACGAGGAGGGCTTCTCCTTCGTCATCAACTCGGGGATCGTCTCGCCGCGAGACGAGACGGGCCGTGACCTGGCCGACTCCGATCTCGATACCTACGTATCCATGCTCAAGCTAAAGATGGAGCTTACCGGTAGTGCCATTGAACCCGAGTGCGAGCCCGATGAGCTGCCGGATGTCGCCGATTCCAAGACCGCGCCGGATGAGGCCCCCCGAGGCGTGCGTTGTGGTGCGGGAAGAAGCGCGTGCTCCATCGATTGGAGAGGTCGTATGCGTCCGTGCAACACGTTTCCCTGCGAGCCGGTCGATGTGCTCGGGCACGGGTTCGCGGAGAGCTGGCGACTTACCAACCAGACGGCCCTCGACTTCCCGCTCCCCGTGGAGTGTGAGGGATGTTCCTATCAGCACGCCTGCAAGGGCTGCGTTACGGATCACGCCTCGGGCGCTCCGCGCGGCCACGCCAACCCGGCTATCTGCCAGTGGGGAAAACGCATGGTCGCCGAGGGTATTTCCAAACGGTAGTGCTCCTTCCTGGTGGATGGCGTAAAAAAAGTACGGAAGGCCCTTTTTGTACAGAAACGAAGTACCCTCATGACCCTCTTCTCGCAACTCCAGCAGCAGATCGACGCCACGCCCGTCTGCGCCGAGCAGCCGGCCGACGACGAGCTCACCCTCGCGGCGGACACGGCCGAGGTCCTCGTCTACCGCACCGCCGACGGCAGCTGGCTCTACCGCCTCAAGGGCACCGAGCCGCCCGCCGGCCTGCTCGTCAGCGGCGACTACGCCAGCATGCAGGCCATCCCCGGTGGCGAGCACGCGGGCGCCCTCGACCGCTCGCGCTTCTTGCTGCGCACCGCCTTTGAGTGCCGCTTTACCCGCGAGGGCATCGTCTCGCTCCACGGCGCGTGCGTGCGCAAGGACGACTTCGCGGTCGTCTTTACCGGCCGCAGCGGCGCGGGCAAGTCCACGCGCGCCTTTGCCTGGACCGACGCCGACGGCCTCGCCGCCGAGCTCGTCTCCGGCGACCGCCCGGCCGTCCGCCTCGAGCCCGGCGGCGGCGCCACCGCGTGCGGCGTGCCCTGGGACGGCAAGGAGCAGGTCTTTTGCGACGTCGAGGTCCCGCTCAAGTGCATCCTCGACGTGCGCCGCTCGCCGGCCAACTACGTCCGTCGCCTCACCGAGCGCCAGGCGCGCGGGCTCCTGACCCAGCAGGCGTTTATTCCCATGTGGGACACGGACTCCGCGGCGCTCGCGCTCGTCAACGTTCATCGCCTCGCCAAGACCGTGCCCGTATTGCGCGTGTTCTGCGGAATGGGCGCGGACGACGCGCGCGTCATCTACGATGTTCTTGTTAACCACCCCGAGCTCATTGAGCCGGCCCAAGAGGAAGAGGAACTCATGCAGATCAAGGATGGCTTCACGCTGCGCAACGTCCTGGACGAGCACATGGTCATGCCCACCGGCGACAACATCGGCAAGTTCGACGGCACGGTCGTCCTCAACGACGTCTCCGCCTTCGTGTTCGAGCAGCTCAAGATGCCCGTCTCACGCGAGGACATCCTGGCCGCCATCCTGGCCGAGTACGAGGTCGACGAGGAGACCGCGGCCAAGGATCTCGACGCGCTGCTCGCCCAGTTCCGCGAGCTCGGGATGATCGAGGAGTAGGGGAGCGGCCGCCCGCCTCGTAACGCATGAAAACACTTCTCCAAGCTATCTGGAAAACCGACCGCCGGACGTTTCTGAGCATCCTGTGGTGGAACATCGCGGTGTCCGCGCTTTCGGGCGTGAGCACCGTGATGCTCATTCCGCTGCTCAACATGCTGCAGATAGGTAACAGCCCGCTGCCCGGGTGGTTCGCGGCCATGCCGTACGCCGCCCAGGTGGGGACGCTGCTGGTGAGCTACATCGCGCTCGTCACGGTTAAGGCGACGCTCTCGCGCATGCTTACCATTCGCCAGACCGCCTTTATCGAGAAGACGGGCATGGACATGCGCAAGCGCCTCTACGAGGCCGTTTCCGGCGCGAGCTGGGAGACGCTGACCGCGCAGAAGGATGCTGACCTTATCAATCTATTTACTAACCAGTGCTACCAGGTGAGCTACGGCATCTCGGCGGTCATCGGGTTTCTGTCGAGCATCGTTTCGGCCGGCGTGCAGCTGGCCATCGCGCTGTACATGAGCGTGCCCGTGACCATGCTCGTGTGCGTGATGGGCGTGGCCATGCTCGGCGTCTTTGCCCCGCTGCGCAAGAAGTCACACGAGTACGGCGAGGAGCTTATCGGCATCAACCGGGAGTTCTACGGCGAGCTCCAGAACCAGCTGGCCAGCGTCAAGGAGGTCCGCGCGTACAGCGTTGAGGCCGAGCACGCCGAGCTGTTCGAGCGAATCAGCGAATCTTTTATGACCGCGCGGATGAAGTACACGCGCCAGAGCTCTGTGCCCGGGCTCGTGTACTCGCTGACCGCCGCGGTCATGATCTCCATCGTTTACCTGGTCTGCACGCTGGGGATGGAGGTCCAGACCGACCGCCTGGTGGTGCTCGTGTACGTGTTCGCGCGGCTGTGGCCCGTGTTCTCCGGCTTCCAGGGGCAGATCCAGAACATCGACAGCTGCGTGCCGGCGTACGAGAAGGTGGCTGAGGCACAGGAGACGATGGGCCGCGGCGAGGAAGAAGTCGAGGAGCGCGACGTCGACTATTCCGGGTGGCGTGAGCTGCGCTTCGACGACGTGCGCTTTGCGTACCGGGACTCCGACGAGGAGACGCTGCGCGGCGTTGACTTTGCGATCGAGCGCGGCGAGAAGGTCGCGCTGCTGGGGCGCAACGGCGCGGGCAAGACGACGGCGGTTAATATTCTGATGGGGTTCCTGCTGCCGCGAGGCGGCGCGGTGCGCGTCGACGGGGATGCCCTGGGGCGCGAGAACATCGCGTCGTGGCGCCGTCAGGTGGGCTACGTGCCGCAGGACCCGCTGATCCTCAACGCCTCGGTGCGCGAGAACCTCAAGCGCTTCCACCCCGGCGCGACCGACGAGGAGCTGGTCGACGTGCTCAAGAAGGCGTACGCGTGGGGCTTTGTGAGCAAGCTGCCCGAGGGGCTCGACACCGAGCTGGGCGACCGCGGCGTGAGGCTTTCCGGCGGCGAGCGCCAGCGCATCGTGCTGGCCCGCGTGCTGCTGGGCAACCCGAGCCTGATTGTGCTGGACGAGGCCACGAGCGCGCTGGACTACGAGAGCGAGACCGCGTTCCACGACGTCATCGGCTCGTTGGGGGAGGAGTCGGCCGTGGTGCTCATCGCCCACAGCCTGGCGACGGTCCGCATGGCCGACCGCGCCGTGGTGCTTGCCGGCGGGCGCGTCGTCGAGCAGGGCGCCATCGACGACCTCGTGGCGGATTCGAGCAGCTACCTCGCCGGCATGACCGAGC
>CAVIBB010000054.1:0-3209 GCA_963640745.1 Paludibacteraceae bacterium | reverse complement strand
GACCGAGCTGGCGTAGGGCGTAGGCGGGGGTTGCTCTCCCGCCCTACGCGGATCTACCGGGTCGTTTTCCGGCCTGCGGGTCCCTTCGCGACTTTGCTCGCCGCCGCGTCGCCCGCCCGGGGGCTAGCCTTCCTTCACTTTCCACCCCGTCCGCGAGTTGCCGTCAAGCCGCTGCTCGCTGCGCAGCGCGTTTAGGTCGCGGTTTAGCGTGGCGAGAGGAATCTGCAGCTCGCGAGACACTGCGGCGGCGGTTGCGCTGGGGTCTTTGGTAAGGTACTCGAGCACGGCGTCTCGCCGCTTCGCTCGAATCGCCGACGTGCTCGGCTTCTTTTCGTTGCTGCCGGTCGGCGTTTCGGTTCGCTGCCTTGCGTACAGCGTGACCATGAAGTACAGGCGCTCCTCATCCGTCTCGAACAGCGGGTCCGGCGAACCGTTCTGGCGCAGTGCCCGCAAGATTTTGTGGATGCCCGTGTTGCGTCCTTCGGTAAGCCCCAATTCCTTGAGGAACTCGCCGATTCGCCGGTTCCGATAGCGCCTGCAGGCCATTCGATAGTCCTTGAGCCCCTCCAGGCTAATGGAGCGGTCGGCACCCGGGTGGCTCAGTATCTCTATCCTGTCCGGCAGGACGCGGACTTCAATGGGCTCGCGCGAGTCATATCCCTTGTGGTACACGGCGTTTGCCAGCGCCTCTTTGAGTGCTTCTCCCGGATAGTTAAAGAATCTATTGCTTGGAGAGCCGTCTGCCTGCTTAACGATAAATTCCTTGACCACGTTGTTCGAAAGGTAGCGCAAGGCGTCTTCGAGCTGTTGGCTCAGCGGGCCGGTAAAGGTGTGCTCCACAAGGGTGTCTCCGCCCTCGCCGTCTGGGAATTCCACCACGTCGATCTGCGCGTAAGGGAAGAACCTGGCCGGGTCGGCCGAGAAGAACAGCAGGCCCACGTTCAGCGGCTTCAGGTACTCCGCGGGTCCTGCGGCGATGTGCATGTTGCGGCACACATCCTCGAAGTCCGAGCTGTCGAATGTCTCGTAAAGCTGGCTTCCCACGGACTTGAGGTATGACTTGACCAGAATCGGGTTCAAGTCGGAGAGGTCTGCCTCGTGATTGGGCCTGTCGTCAAAGGGGACGTTGTTGGAGAGGGTGTAGAGGTCGCGCTCCTCCTCGTTGCTCGGCGCAACGGTGGAAGAGAGGCGGCGGACCCAATGGACGCGCTCGGACTTTTTTCCCATGGATTTTGGCGAGGAATAGGGGCGCACGCTACCGCCATGACACCACAAGGTAATGAAGTGCCTGCCCTGGTATTCGACGACTTCGGAGATCGGTATGTAGTCGGGCTGGATGAGCTTGCACTTGTTTAGGATGTCCTTCATCCAGGCGTCGAGGTTGGCCAGAGGGGCTCCCACCAGGTCTTTTGTGCCGTCGTCGAGCTCGCGGACGCCGATGACGATGTAGCCTCCGCCCCAATTGTTCAGGTCGTTCGCGAAGGCGCAGACCGTTTTGAGCGAAGCCTGGGGATCCCAGGTCTCCTTGAACTCGATGCGCTCGCTTTCGACGATGCTGCCACCGAGAATGGCTTCAAGCGTGATTGGAAGCGCCATGTCTGCTCCTGTCTGGGGGTGAATCGTATCATGAGTGTATCATGAGTGTATCACTGATACACTCATGATACACTTAGTGATACATTCGGTCGCCGGGGCGTGCGCAGGCCTGGTACGGCCTTTATGCGTCGTTCTCCCGACACGCCGCCGCAACGTTCGTCCGCATTGTTTTACTCAATACACTGAGTAAAATTACTCAATACACTGAGTAAAATTACTCAATACACTGAGTAAAACGATTGTAGGAGGACGAGATGTTCGAACGTGCGCAGGTGTCCGTCCTTTCCGCGCGCCTCGCGGAAACTAATAACCCGCTCATGCAGGTCATCGTTGGTCCGCGGCAGACGGGAAAGAGCACCATCGTTTCCCAGGCGCTCGCCAAGCGCGACCAGCCGTCGCATTATGTGAGCGCGGACGACGCCGTAGTCCCTTCACCCGAGTGGCTACAAACCGAATGGCAGCAGGCCCGCAATATGGCCCGGAGCGCGGGCGCGGGCGTGGTCCTTGCTGTGGACGAGATTCAGAAGGTCCCTCACTGGTCTACAACGGTAAAAGCGCTCTATGACGCGGATCGCCGCAATAACGTTGACCTCAAGGTCGTTCTCAGCGGTTCTTCTTCGCTTTTGCTTCACAAGGGCCTCGAGGATTCACTCATGGGACGCTATGAGCTCATTCGCTCTCCGCACTGGTCATTGGCGGAGTGTGCAGAGGCGTTCGGCTTCGACCTCGACACGTATCTATTTTTCGGAGGGTATCCCGGAGCCGCCCGGTTCGCTGATGACGAGGCGCGCTGGTCAGCGTATATGCGCGATGCGATTATCGAGCCGACTATCTCGCAGGACGTACTTGCGCTCGAGGATGTGCGCAAGCCCGCCCTTATGCGCGCGCTCTTTAGGCTGGGCGCGGCCTACTCGGCGCAGGAGCTTTCCTATACAAAGATGCTCGGGCAGCTGCAGGACGCCGGAAACACGGTTACCCTTGCCCACTACCTGGAGCTTCTGGGCAAAGCGGGGATGATCTGCGGGCTGGAGAAGTTCGACACCAAGCAGGTTACGAGAAGAAAAAGCTCGCCGCGCCTTATGGTTTTCGACACGTCGCTTATGACGTCGGCCTCGGGGCGCGGCAGGTCGGCATACCTGTCGCAGCCGGATCTGCGTGGCCACTTGGTCGAGTCGGCCGTTGGAGCTCGCTTAATCGCCCGGTCGCAGTCGGAGGGCTTTGAGGTCTGCTGGTGGAGGGAAGGAAACGACGAGGTAGACTTCGTGGTTGCCAAGGGAGGAGACCTGGGCGCCATTGAGGTAAAGAGCGGCAACGAATCGGGCCAAAGCGGCATGGCGAAGTTTTTGAAGAAGTATCCGACGGCTAAGCGCATCGTCGTCGGCGGGGCGTCGGCCGGGGCCTGCGCCATCGAGGATTTCCTTATGGATAGGGTTCCGTTGTTCTTTTAGGGCTGTGCGGCGGGCGTCTGTTTGCGATCGCGCGGCCGCGAGCCGCGCGCCGCGCCCCCGCGCCATAACGCGCGCATTACGAATCCGTTCGGTTTGTGTGCTGCGGGGGGGGGGGGTACCTTAATACGCCACTTTTGTCAGGCTATACTAACGTCGGGCTATACT
>CAVIBB010000053.1:0-12999 GCA_963640745.1 Paludibacteraceae bacterium | reverse complement strand
GGGCACGGTGCCCTCCCGCGCGAACTGCGGGTTCGGATGCGTCCACGCGGGCTCCTCACCGGCAAGAATACGCTCGCCCCACGGGGTCGTGAGCGGAATCAGAGGCTCGTCGGACGGTGCCTTCGGGGCCGCGGCCAACACGCGCTTGAGGTCAAGCATCTTGGACATCTCCCTCTGTACAAAGCAGGCCCCCGCCGGACGGGCAGGGGCCTTGGGATCGTTTACGCCGCCCTATTTCTTTGCGGCGGGTTTCTTGGCCGCCGTCTTCTTTGCGGCGGGCTTCTTTGCTGTCGCCTTCTTCGCGGCGGGCTTCTTCTCGCCGGAAGCGGCCTTCGATGCTCCACCGGACGCCTTCTTTGCGCCGCGGGCGGCCTTGGCGGCCTCCTTCTTCTCGCGGCCGGGGCAGTCCATGTTGGGGCAGAGCTTCCAGGGGCCGCGTGCCGTCGTGACCACGACCATCGGCGCGCCGCACTCCGGGCACTCCTCGTGCGCGGCCTCGAGCTTGCCGCGCGCGGGCAGCGGGTAGCTCGTGCCGCAGTCGTCGTAGCTCGTGCAGCGAATGAAGCGCTTGCCCGTCTTCTCGGACTTGTGGGCGATGAGCTTGCCCTCGCGGCCGGCCTCGGCGCACATCTTGCAGACGCCGACCTCGACGTCAGGCTCCATGTTCGTCGGACAGGCGGGGTTCACGCACTGCTCGAAGGCGCGGCTGCGGAAGGGGTGGACCTTGACGCGGGGAGCGCCGCAGTCCGGGCACACCGCGGCCTCGCCCTCAAGCGCCTCGATGCGGCCCTGGGGAAGCGGGTAGGTCACGTCGCAGTCGGGCCATCCCATGCAGCCGGCGAAGCTGCCGCGGGTCTTGGCGCTGGTCTTGACGACGAGGTCCTTGCCGCACTTAGGGCAAACGCCGATCTTCGCGTCGGCCGTGACGGCATCGGCGATGGCCTCGGAGAGGTCCTCCGTGTGCTCGATAAGCCCGTCCATCATCCCGGCAAGAAGCGCACGGGAGTGGTTGACCACCGCGAGCTGCGTGTCCTTGCCTTCGGCGACCTTGTTCATGTCGTCCTCGAGCTCGGAGGTCATCTCGGGCGTGGTGATGCGCGGCGCGTAGGTGTGCAGCGCGTCGATGATGGCCATGCCGAGCTGGCTCGGCTCGCAGGGGTCGTTCTTGAGGTATTTGCGCTGGTAAAGCGTGTCGATGATGCTCGCACGCGTGGACTTGGTGCCGAGGCCGCGCTTCTCCATCTCCTGAATGAGCTTGCCCTGGCTGTAGCGCGCGGGCGGCTCGGTCTGCTTGGCGGCGAAGTCCATGGACTCAACATCACACACGTCGCCGGCCTTGAGCTCGGGCAGCTGGTCGTCCTTCTTGAGGCCGTAGGGGTAGATGCTGCGGAAGCCGGGCGTGGCAAGGACGTTGCCGGAGGCGGTGAAGGGCTCGCCCGCGACGTCGAAGGTGACCTTGGTGCCCTCAATGGTGGCCGGCCCCATGAGCGTAGCGAGGAAGCGCCGCGCGATCAGGTTATAGAGCTTCCAGGCCGCGGGCTGGAGCTTCTCGGGGTCCGCCGCGCCCGTGGGATAGATGGGCGGGTGGTCGGTCGTCTCCTGCTTGCCGCGGGTGGCGGTGAGCTTGGGCTGGGCAAGAAGCGCCTGGCAGCAGCTCGCGTACTGCGGGACCTTGGAGATGGTGCGCACGCAGTCCTTGAGGTCGAGCGAGTCCGGGTAGACGGTGTTGTCCACGCGGGGGTAAGAGATGAGGCCGTCCATGTAGAGGCTCTCGGCCAGGCGCATGGTGCGAGCCGGGCTGATGCCCTCGGAGGCCGCGGCCGCCTGGAGACTCGTCGTGTTGAAGGGCGCGGGCGGGCGCTGCTGGCGGCTCTTGCTCTCGACAGACTTGACCAGGGCCTCCTTGGCCTCGGCGACGCGCGCCCAGGAGGCGTCGGCCTCGTCCTTCTTCCAAAAGCGGCCTTCCGCGTGCGTGATCTTAAAGGCGTCGGAGCCCTGGTGCGAAGCCTCGCCCGAGATCACCCAGTAGTCGTCGGGCACGAAGGCCATGCGCTCGCGCTCGCGCTCGACCACGAGGGCGAGCGTCGGGGTCTGCACGCGGCCCGCCGAGCGGGTGTTACCCAGGCCGGAGAAACGGGCGGTCGTGAGGTAACGCGTGAGGACCGCGCCCCAGATAAGGTCGATGTACTGACGGCTCTCGCCGGCGTCGGCAAGGTCCTGGTCGAGGTCGACGAGGTTCGCGAAGGCGTGGTCGATCTCGCCCTTGGTAAACGCGGAGTAGCGCGCACGGGAGACGGGCACGTCAGGGTTGACGTCGAGGATCTGACGCAGCGCGTCAGAACCGATAAGCTCGCCCTCGCGGTCGAAGTCCGTGCCGATGATGACGGAGTCGGCCTTCTTTGCGAGGTTCTTGAGTGAGCGAATGATGCCCTTCTCGGCGGGGAGCTTCTGAATCGGGGCCCACACCAGGTAAGGAAGGCTCGCGATCTTCCAACCCTTGATGTCGATGCCGTCCTTGAGGAACGGCTTGCGCTTGGACTTGTACGGGGGGCGCTCGAGGCCATCCGGGAGATCGGCGGGCATGATCTCGCCCTCGGCGTCGACGGCGTACCAGCCCTCCTTGTCGTTGAACTTAAGCTCCGTGGGGAAGTCGGGCTGCAGGATATGGCCGCGCAGGCCGATGGTCACGCAGTCCTCGCCGCCCATGCGAAAGCGATAGACGGGCGTGTCGTAGACCTTGTCGGCCTTGGGCTTGCCCGACTCGGAGAGCAGGCGGGCGATCTGCCCGGCCGCGTCGTTCTTCTCGGTGACGATGAGCTTCAAGCTATGGTCCTCACTACGGTGGTGCATGCTGCAAATATGGTTCAGGTAGCGCACATTATAAAGATACGACGGCGGGCGGCAAGGTCTCCCCTGCCGCCCGCTCGCCATACGGCTTGCTTGGCTAGGCCTCGTTAAAGGCGTGCTCCTCGTAGTCCTCGCGGGTCCACTTGAGCGACTCCTTGCCGTCGCGGGCGATGAGCACATAGCGCGCAACAGCAAGGGCGACCTCGTAGAGGGCAATGAGCGCCGCGAACATGAGGAACATGGTCACCGGGCTCGCGTCGGGGGTCACGACGGCGGAAAGCACCATCAGGCCCACATAGACGTAGCGCCACTGGCCTCGCAGCGTCGCGTAGGGCACGAGGTGGAAGATGGTGAGATAGAAGATGACGAGCGGCAGCTGGAAGGCAACGCCGAAGCCGATCTCGAGCATCATATAAATGTTGAGGTAGTCCTCCGCGTCGGCCATCGTGGTGGCGAAGGCGTCGGACTCGCCGAGCAGCCAGCCGAAGGCAGCGGGCTGGATGACGAAGTAGCAGAAGATCATGCCGAGGAAGAAGAGAAAGACCATGGCGCCGACGGTGGGCACGACCCACTTGCGCTCGCTCGGCTTGAGCGCCGGCAAGAAGAACGCCATGAGCTCCCAGATAATGATCGGCGTGCAGACGATGACGGCAAAGAAGCACGCCACCTTGAAGCGAATGGTGAAGCCGCCGAGGGCGGTGAAGACGTAGAGCTCGCCGCCGCGCATGGCCTCCCTGATCTGGTCGATCATGAGGTCGATGAGCGCGGGCGTCGCGAAATAGATGATCACGGCCGCCACGACGACGGAGACGACCATGATGGTGACCCTTCGGCGGAGCTCGCCGATGTGGTCGAAGAGGGGCATGCGTGCGGGACCGATAGGCATGGGGCTTAGGCCTCCTTCTCGGTGGTGTCGGCAACTGCGGCGGAAGCGTCGGCGTCTGAGCCGGAGCCGGGGAGCCCGTCGCCGAGGTTCTCGGCCTCGGGCTTGGGGGCGGGGCGCTTCATGGTGTAGAGGTCGGCGACGCTGGGCTTCTTCGGCTCTTCCGCGACGGGGGCGGGGGTGGCGTCTGCGGCGGCCTCGGGGTTGGAAGCGGGGGCGGCGTCGGTATCGGCGGCCTCATCAGCAGACGCGGACTGCGCCTCGGCGGCCTCCTTCTCGGCAGCCTCCTTGGCCTTGCGCTCGGCCTCAAGGCGCTTCTTGCGCTCCGCGAAGCTCTCGGTCTTCTTGACGGGCGCCGCGGAAGACTCGTCGCCCTCGATGTCGGCGTCCTCGTCGAAGGTGCGGTTCGGCTTCTTGGGCGTGTCGCTCATGGCCTCGGTGGCCGGGTCGACGATCTCGGTCTGGACGACCTGCGTGAAGCCCTCCTGGGCGTTGCGGAACTGACGCAGGGCCCGGCCGAGGGTCTTGCCCATGCCGGGCAGCTTATCGGGCCCGAAGATCATGAAGGCAAAAAGCAGGATGAGGACGAGCTCGGTTTCTCCGATACCAAACACTGATCGGCTCCCTTCTGGTTACTGGATGTTGAGGTCGCCGGCGACGCCGAGAAGGCCCAGGACGCGGGCGACGTTCTTCTGCGGGTTGGCCACGACGAGCTTCTTGCCAGCGTCGGAGGCGCGGTGGGCCGCGCCGACGAGCACGCCGATGCCGGTCGAGTCGATATAGGGAACCTCGGAGAGGTCAACGGTGAGCTCCCCGGCGGCGTCGGCGAGCGCAGCGTCGAGGGCGGAACGCAGCTCGTCGGCGTTCGAGACGTCGACCTCGCCGCTGACGAGGACCTTGGCCGACTGGGCGTCGCCGGCGCTCTGGATGGAAAGGCTCATATGGTTACTCCTTTTTGGAAGTCGAGAAAGCAAAAGAGCTGGTAAAGAAGGTGAATCTTACAGGCCGCTAAGCTCGTTGAGCGTGTCGGAGAGACCCTGCGACGAGGAAGACGAGGTGGTCGTCCCGGAGTCGCTTGAGCTCGTGGTGTCCGTCTCGTCGTCGGAGCTCTCGGAGGACTCGATGGAAGAGAGGCGCTGCTCGGCGTAGGTCTTGGCGCCGTACTCGTCGTTGGGGTCGGCCTCCTCGGCCTTGGCGTAGGCTTCCTTGGCAGAGTCGGTGTCACCCGTGGCCTCGTAGAGCAGGCCGAGGTTCGCCCAGGCGGGGCCGTAGTCGGGGGCGGACTCGGAGAGGGCCTTCAGCTGCTCCAGAGCCGAGGTCGTGTCCTCCTGGTAATACGCGCACAGGGCCTTGTCGACGCGGGCGGCGGACGAGTCTCGCTGGGCGAGGTACTCGTCGTAGTACTTAACGGCCTTGTCGAGAAGCTCATTGGCGTGGGTGGTTTCCGCGTCGGTGGAGCCGTAGTAGCGCACGTAGGCGCCCCAGGTCATGTAGTCCTTGCCCAGGTTGAGCAGGGTGGCGAGGTTCGTCGAGTCGGAGGCGTACTTCTCCTCGAGGGCCGAGACGATGGCGGAGTACTTATCGTCGGTCTGCTCGACCTGTGACTTCTCCTCGGAGTCGTCGGAGCTGTCGGAGTCGTCCGCGGTGGATTCCGTCGTGGAACTGTCCGTCGAGGTCGACGAGCTGGAGGAGCCAAAGAGGGCGGAGAGCGACGGCAGCATGAGCGAGAAAGCCATGAGCGCGGCAAAGAGGACGATGACGATCTTTGCGCCGATGCCGAGGTTGGACGCCTTGTTGCTGCTCTTCTTGGTGCTCTGCTGGGCCATGTGCCGGCGCCTTTCTTTTTGCCAATCGTCGGCGGGCTATTTTGCCCGCAAGTTTATAGAGTATGGCACGAGAGCCCCTCCCGTGCCGGGAAGGGCTCTCCTTAATCCAAAATGCGCATGTCTTGCCGCACGGGGTCGATACGCCGACTAATCGAGCACAGACCGGCCCCGGGTCGGGCTGGGCGCTAGCGGGCGGC
Source organism: Paludibacteraceae bacterium (assembly GCA_963640745.1). Classification (GTDB taxonomy): domain Bacteria; phylum Actinomycetota; class Coriobacteriia; order Coriobacteriales; family Atopobiaceae; genus Paratractidigestivibacter. The sequence goes on along the minus strand of CAVIBB010000053.1, from coordinate 7,246 downwards.
CTTGGCGAGACGCGCGGAGACCAGCTTGACGGCCACGACGAAGACGTCGAGCGCCTGGCCGAGCTCCTCGAGCGTCGGGAAGGTCGGGGCGATGCGGATGTTCGTGTCCTTGGGGTCCTCGCCGTAGGGCCAGGTCGCGCCGGCGCCGGTAAGCTTGACGCCGAGCTCGGCCATGAGCGCCACGATCGCCTTGGCGGAGCCCTCCGGGCCGTCGAAGCTCACGAAATAGCCGCCGCGCGGCTCGGTCCAGGTGGCCACGCCCGTCTCGGCGAGGCCGGCGGAGAGCTTCTCCTGCACGAGGGCGAAGCGCGGGCCCACGACGGCGGCGTGCTTCTTCATATGCTCGCGGACGCCATCGAGGTCGCGGAGGAACTTGACGTGCGCGAGCTGGCCGATCTTCTCGGGGCCGACGCGCATGACGGAGAAGGCAGAGCGGATCTCTGCCATGTCGGCGGGGCTCGCCGTCATGAAGGCGATGCCGGAGCTCGGGAAGGTGACCTTGGCGGTGGAGCCGAACTCGTAGACGAGGTTCTCGGCGCCCGACTCGGTCAGCGCGTCGAAGATGTTGAGAAGCTCGTCGCCCTCCTCCGCAAAGGTGTGGACGCAGTAGGCGTTGTCCCAGAAGATGCGGAAGTCGGGGGCAGCCGGCTTCAGCGCGGCGAACGCGCGCACGGTCTCGTCGGAGTAGGTAATGCCCGTGGGGTTGGCGTACATGGGAACGCACCAGATGCCCTTGACCTGCGGGTCGTTCTCCACGTACTCGCGCACGACGTCCATGTCGGGACCGTCGGCGGTCATGGGGACGGGGATGTTCTTGATGTCGAAGCTCGAGGTCACGGTGAAGTGGCGGTCGTAGCCGGGCGCGGGGCAGAGGAACTTGACCTCGCCCTGCTGGGACCAGGGCTTCTCGCCGCCGATGCCGTGGAGGAAGGCGTGGCAGACGGTGTCGTGCATGAGGTTCAGGCTCGAGGAGCCGTTGACGATAACGTTCGCGGCGTCGACGCCGAGGATCTCGGCGGCGAGCTTGCGCGCGGAGGGGATGCCGTCAGGCAGACCGTAGTTGTCGACCGCGGCGCCCTCATCGGTGAGGTCCGTCTCGGAGGAAAGAAGGTCGAGCATAGGCTTAGAGAGCGCGGTCTGCTCGGGGCTCGGCTTGCCGCGGGCCATATCGAGCTTAAGGTTCAGCGCGCGGACCTTGTCCGCCTCGGCCTCGAGCTCCGCGATGGCGGCGTCGAGCTCGGCATCGGTCATTGCCTCGTACATGTTGGGCATGGAAGTCCTCCTTCGTCGGTGGCCAATCCGTGAGTATAGTATTGGCGCGGCGCGGGGCCGCTCCGGCGTTTCGAAAGGTTGCCAGATGGACATGTACGTGATTCGCTCCGAGGAGTACGGCGAGCTGCAGCGCGTGGTCGACGCGATTTTCCGGCCCGGGATCTCGAGCCGCGCGACCGCGAGCAAGATCGACGTGATCACGCGCTCCGAGGCCTTCGATTTGTGCGACGACCTGCGCGAGGTCATCGACCTTCTCCCCTCGCGGCAGTTCACGCGCGTCCAGCTCTGCGACCAGATGAACTCCATCCTCATCGGTCATGGCTGGGGCGGCGTCTACGGGACGGTGGAGTAGCTGCTCGCTGGAACAGGCTTTAGCATGCGGGTTTCCAACGACCTGGCGATAGGCTAGAACGCGTAGATAAACCGGGGCGGGCTCCGAAGAGGAACCCGCCCCGAATTTGTGACGCGAGGTGACCTGGCCCGTTGCGCAGGGCTACTCGGCGTCCATCTCCTTCTGCTCCTCCTCGGTGATGCCGAACATAAAGGCGAGGACGGCAGACACGACGAAGGCAACGACGAAGCAGATTCCGAACTTGATGAGGTTGTCCATGCCCGGAGTCACGTAGCCGAGAAACACCAGGAAGTTCGAGTTCGAGCCGGGCATACCGAGCGTCAAGCCGAAGATGGCCGCGAGAAGGCCGGAAACCACGCCGCCGGCGACCATGCAGGGAATCGTCCGCTTGAAGCGCATGATGCAACCGAAGAGTCCGGGCTCGGTGACCCCGCCGAGAATGGCGGAGACAACGTAGCCGAAGGCGAGCGCCTTCTCCTCCCTGTTGCGGATGCGCAGCGCCGCGCCGAGCAAGGTTCCCCAGGCCGCTACCATGGCGATGTTAGAGGCGACGAAGATGAAGTGGTCCTCGCCGGCGCTCAGGAACGTGGCGATCGCGGGCATGATGACGGCGGCATGCATGCCGGTAAGAACGAACAGCTGCCAGAAACCGCAGACGATGGCCATGCCGACGTAGTAGCCGACTCCGCCGTTGTCGGCGACGCCGAAGAGGAACGCCGAGAGCAGGTTGCCGAGCTCGTTGCCGATGGGCGCGAGCACGATGAACATGACGGGGACCATGACGAGCATTGTCAGGAACGGCGCGAAGATGGTCGAGAGCACGTCGGGCACGATCCTCTTAAAGAACTTCTCAACAAAGTAGAGAGCCGCGACGGAAAGAAGGACCGGCAGGACCGTCTGCTGATAGTTCTGCAGCGGCGCGTCGATGCCGTAGACGCACAGCGTGCTCTGCCCCTGCTCGACGAGCGCCACCAGATCCGGGCAGATCAGGATGCCGCCGCAGAACATGCCGAGCACCGGGTTCGCGCCGATTTTCTTCGCAGCGGTGTAGCCGAGGTAGACAGGCAGCAGATACATCGCCGCGTCGAAGAGATAGGTATAGAAGAGCAGGTAAGTGGGGTCGGCCTCGTCGACCAGACCGAAGACCTGCGGCCCGATGAGCGTGCCGACGCACTTGAAGAGGCCGCCCGCCATGATGATGGGAATCAGCGCGACCATCGAACCGGACAAATAGTCCAGGATTTTGCTGCCGACGGCCTTCGGGGTGAGCTTCTCCTTGGGCGCGTCGAGGTTCTCATCGATTTGCGCGCGCTTGGCGAAGCCGCCTATTGCGCAGACCTCGTCGTAGACCTTCGGCACGTTCTGGCCGATGATGACCTGGTACTGGCCGCCGGATTCCTGGACGCCGATGACGCCCTTGATCTTCTTGATCCTGGCGGTGTCGGGCACGCCCGCGTCCTTGAGCGTGAAGCGCAGGCGCGTCATGCAGTGCGTGACGCCGGAGATGTTCTCCTTGCCGCCGACGGCTGCGAGCACGTCCTCGGCAATCTGCTTGTTGTCGGCCATAAAAGCCTCCTTATTGAGTTGCGGGGCCTTGCCCGCCGGCGCCGTCGGCGCCACTACAACCCGTCGCCCGGCAGCTTGCGCGAACCGCTGGATCCATAGTCCGCGCCGCAGCCTCAGGCCGTTTTACCTGCGACGATTAACCGACGTCGCCGCGGTATCGCTACACCCGCGGGTGCGAGATACGAAGGATGTGCATAAGGACGTAAAGCTTCTCGGAATTCGTGATGTCCTTGCCGTACGCATCCTTAAGAAGCTCCGCGACCTTATCCAGGCATACGGCGCCGCGCTTGGTCTGGGCACGCGCCTCGTCATAGAGATCGGAGACATCGGTATACATGGGCTCACCCTGGCGGATGCGGCCGACAAGGTAATGCATGTGAGTCGCGAAGCGGGCGAACTCGAAGCCGCTGCGGTCGACCGAGATGCTGTACTCTTCCTCGACGATACGCGCGATTTTCTCGATGACGTCGTTGTCTGCGGCGACCCGGTCGGCGGTTTCGCCCGAGGCCTCGGGAGCAAGAGCGGCGTTGAGCAGGCAAAGCGCGATGCCCACGACTTCGCTTCCGGGCAGCTCGACGTCGAGCTTTCTTGAGATTTGGGCGACGGCGTACTCGCCCACCTTGTACTCGATGGGGTACATCTGCGCGACGTCGTAGGCGAGCGGCATCTGGATAACGATGCCCTTGCGCTCGCGCTGGATGGCGAAGGTGATGTGATCGGCGAGCGCGAGCACGGCGTTGTGGCCCAGCTCGTAGGGAAGCTCGAGATCGGCCGCCTCGATGATGTCGGTGGAGACGGTCAGCACGGCGGGCGAGAGCTCCTCGAGAAGAGCCAGGTAGTGCTCGTCCACGTTGTAGAAAGTGCGTTCGATGGCGGAGAGCGGAAGCTCACCCGTTTCTTTGTCGATAGCGAAGGCGATACCCTTGCCAAAGGCGACGACGCTGCGGCCTTTGGAATCCACGCACATGACGGCGTTGTTATTGATTCGCTTTGCTACTTTCACGGCATTCCCCATCACAACTGGCAGACCCGCAGGAAAGTCCCTGCGCGTAACGACTTGCTGCTCGATCATGCCTCACGGGGGAGTCGCACTCAAGCGTGCTATGCACGGTTGGTATTAAAACGCTTCAAATTGTTTAGCAAGCGCGCGACGCGCAGACGGTCGGTCAACGGGCAGGTATCCCCGGCAAGCGGCTCCCGCCCATTGGGGACAGAGGCTGCACCGATACACAAAGAAGGGCGACTCCCGGGATGGAAGCCGCCCTTCTTGGCAATGCGATAGAACTGGTTCGGCGAGCTTACTCGTCCTCGGCCAGGGCCTCGGCGATCTCGTCGGTCATGTTCATGGTGTGGTAGACGTTCTGGACGTCCTCAAGCTCGTCGAGACGGTCGACGAGGCGCTGGACCTTCTTGGCGTCGGCAACGGTCACGTCGGTCGGGGTGGTCGGGACCATGGTGAGCTCGGAGCCCTTGACCTCGATGCCCTGAGCCTCGAGACCCTTCTGGACGTCCTGCATCTTGTCGTAGGCGGTCCAGACGATCCACTCCTCGCCGGCGTCCTCGTAGTCCTCGCCCTCGGCCTCGGCGACGGCCATCATGAACTCGTCCTCGTCGACGGCGTTCTCGCGGTCGGCGACCTTCTTGTCGTCGGACTTGATGATCTTGTCGACAGCGATGGAGCCCTTGCGCTCGAACTGGAAGGCAACGGAACCGGAGGTGCCCAGCGAGCCGCCGGAGTGGGCGAACGCGGAGCGGACGTCGGCCGCGGTGCGGTTCTTGTTGTCGGTCAGGCACTCGACGTAGACCGCGATGCCCGCGGGGCCGTAGCCCTCGTAGACGATCTCGGAGTAGACGGCGGCGTCGGCGCCGGCGCCGAAGGCCTTGTCGATAGCGGCCTTGATCTTGGCGTTCGGCATGGAGACCATGCGGGCGCGGGCGACGGCGGCGGCGAGCGACGCGTTGTTGTCGGGGTTGGGGTCGCCACCGAGCTTGGCGGCAACGGTGATGTTGCGGGAAAGCTTGGAGAAGAGCGCGGAGCGCTTAGCGTCGATAGCGGCCTTCTTGTGCTTAGTGGTTGCCCACTTAGAGTGTCCGGACATGCACATCTCCTCTTTGTATGCGGCCCTGTTGCCGCGCATGGCATGAAACGTCCATATGCTATAGGAAAGAGGGCTTGCGTGTAAAGGGCGGCAAATCCCTCGCGACAAGACCTGCAAACTGGCGGCGGCGCCATGCCGTCCGCACCGGCTGGGGCCCCGCGAATCTCCCCAGGCGCCATCTTATGACAAAAAATCGAGATTCTGCGTGCTTTGTTGCAATAATTATGAACCATTCTTTATGCGCCAACTGGGCAAACGTCGAAGTGGTCGGCGCCGGCGGCCTCGTTTCGCCCCTTTCCTTGGCAAGAAGGGCCGGAATTCCACGCACAATCGCGAAAAAATGATCGCTGGACGCCCCGTGTGAGCCGAATCGCGCCGCTCGGGCTGCCTTAACGTGCACTGTCCTCAAAACCCGGTGACCGCACCGGCCTGCCGAATGGGTAAGAGAAGACCGTTCTGCCCCACACGCCCCGTCCCCAACACGTAAGGATCGCCTTGGTCGCCAATCTTTGTATGCTCGCGGTGATGATGGTCGCCGTCGTGCTCTGCTCGTTCGTCGCGAGCCTCATTCCCGGTCGCCCCGTCCCCGAGGTCGTGTTCTTCGTCCTCGCGGGCATCGCCGTGGGGCCCCATTGCCTCGGCCTCGTCTCCTCGACCCCAGGCCTCGACCTCGTGAGCCGTCTCGGCATGGGATTCCTCTTCCTCATGGCCGGCTATGAGCTTGACCTGCGCGAGCTCACCGGGAAAATGGGCCGGCACGCCTCCGTATGCTGGGCCGTGAGCTTCGCCGCCGCGCTCATCGTGACGCCGATGCTCGGCCTAGGGCTCGACCAGACGGGATGCGCTGCCTTCGCCATCGCGCTCACGACCACGGCCTACGGCACGCTCGTGCCCATCATGCGCGACCGCCAGCTCGCGGGCACCTCCGTCGGCGAGGTCATCGAGTCCTACGGCGCCATGGGCGAGATTTGGCCCGTCGTCGCGATGTCGCTTCTCCTCTCCCCCAGCCGCTCGTTCGCCGCGAACGTGGCCGTGCTCGTCGCCTTCATCGCGTTCTGCGTGCTCGCGGCTATCCAAGGAAAAGCAGCCCGCGACCTCGGCTCGCACCTCTCCCGCTTCCTGCACGAGAACGCGGAGAGCAGCTCGCAGCCGACCCTGCGCGCGACGGTGGCGCTGCTGTGTGTCCTGCTCGCGCTCGCCGCGGTGCTCGACCTCGACGCCGTGCTCGCGGCCTTCGCGGCGGGCTTCATCCTGCGCCACGTGATTCCCGCCGACCACGGACACCGCCTCATGGACAAGGTCGAGGCCATGGGCAACGGGCTTTTTGTGCCCGTGTTCTTCGTGTACTCGGGCATCGGCATCGACTTCATGGCCGTCGGGGAAAACCCGGGTCTGCTCGTCGGGTTCGTCGCGCTGCTCCTGGTCGTGCGCGCCCTTCCGCTGCTGGTCAGCCTGCATGTGTTCGGCGAGACGCGCACCATGCCAACGGGCGAGAAGATCTCGGCCGCGCTTTACTGCACGATGGCGCTGCCCCTCATCGTCGCCCTCACCGAGGCGGCTACGAGCGCGGGCGCCATGGATGAGGCGATGGCGAGCGTGCTTGTGTGCGCTGGCGCCCTCACCGTGCTCGTCATCCCCGTGATCACGAGCCTCTCGGTGCGCGCCGTGGCGGCGCACCCGGTCGAGGCCGTCCATGAGATGGCCGAGCATCCCCACCATGTGCGCGAGATCATCCATGAGCACCACGAGCACGCGCACGAGATGGCCGAGGAGCTGCGCGAGGAGCGCCGCCACCTGCGTGAGGAGGGCGTGCGCCTGAGCTCCGCCGACTTCCTCGCCCGCCGCGACGACCTGCGGCGCCGACATCGACGCCAGTAGGGTCCCAGGCCCGGAAGGGGCGCCTGGGTTCGTTGCGTAAATCGGGGTGATGGTAGCGGCGCGGGCGGCGATGTTGCGT
>CAVIBB010000052.1:0-13379 GCA_963640745.1 Paludibacteraceae bacterium | reverse complement strand
ACAGTCCTGATTCGCACGGAGGCGACATTAAGTCGCCTCCGGCTCATGCGGAACTGCGGGCGGAGACAAACTGCCCGCCTCAGCGCCAAATAGACACGCCCTCCACTCCAGGCTCGTCTCTAGGGGAAAGCGCGGGTCGATACGGGCTCACGCATGTGGAGGCCGAGCTGCTTGAGGCGTTGCTGGATGGAGATGGCAGCACCGGTGCAGTTAGCGGTTCGGTTGACCTGCTGGTTGACTCCATTAACGAGAAGCTCTTCGACCTGTTGGGGGACACGGCAGTGGAGTTCGGCGAGGACGGACGCCCCCGAATCGTCGAGGACTACCTCGAAGATGTGCGCGACGCGCTTGGGGCCGCTAGGTAGGCGGTTTTTTCTCTGACCGAACTCTTCTTAATAGAACACGTGTTTTATTTGTCCGGGGTTCGTGCTAGCATGGGGCCATACAAACCAGCTGAGAGGAACGCCCATGCCAGACCCCACGCCAACGCAGAAAACGCGGGTGCCTAAGCGCATCGCCGCGGTGATCATCAACTCGCTCAAGGGCGGCGTCGTGCCACGCATCGGGCTGCCTTACATCACGGTAGGACGCGAGCGCGAGATCGAGGCGCTGCTGCATGACCTCGCGCTCGTGGCAGACGGCGGGGCGAGCTTCCGCTTCCTCGTGGGCCGCTACGGCGCGGGCAAGTCGTTCCTGCTCCAAACCATCCGCACGCACGCCATGGGCCGCGACTTCGTGGTCGCCGACGCCGACCTCTCGCCCGAGCGCCGCCTTCAGGGCAACCAGGGCCAGGGCCTCGCCACATACAAGGAACTCATCCGCAACCTCAGCACAAAGACGCGCCCCGAGGGAGGCGCGCTGCCGCTCGTGCTCGAGCGCTGGGCGCGCAACCTTTCCGAGGGGGCCACGGACCCGATGGTCCCGCTCAAGGCCGCGCTCTCCCCCATCCGCGAGCTGGTGCACGGCTTCGACTTCTGCCGCGTGCTCGAGGCCTACTACTCCGCCTACCTCGAGGGCGACGAGGAGCGGCAGGCATGCTGCGCCAAGTGGCTTCGCGGCGAGTACCGAACCAAGACCGAGTCCAAAGCGGAGCTCGGCATCAACGCCTGCATCGGCGACGACGACTGGTACGAGTACCTCAAGCTCTTTGCCGAGTTCCTCGTCGGCGCCGGCTACCAGGGTCTCATTGTGCTTGTGGACGAGCTCGTGAACCTCTACAAGATCCCGAACTCAATTACGCGCCAGTACAACTACGAGAAGATCCTCACCATGTACAACGACACGCTCCAGGGCAAGGCGCACCACCTGGGCATCATCATGGGCGGCACACCCCAGTCCATCGAGGACCGCCGCCGCGGCGTGTACAGCTACGAGGCCCTGCGCAGCCGCCTCACGCAGGGGCGCTTTGCCTCCGAGGGCATGACGGACATGCTCGCCCCCGTCATTCACCTGAATCCGCTCACCTACGAGGAGCTGCTCGTCCTCACCGAGAAACTCGCCGATATCCACGCCGGCTACTTCGGTTATGAACGCCGCCTTGCCACCGAGGACCTCGTCAGCTTCCTGCAAGTCGAGTTCGGGCGCGTGGGCGCAGACTCGCACCTCACGCCGCGCGAGGTCATCCGCGACTTCATCGAGCTTTTGGACATCCTCTACCAGAACCCCGACACAACCGTTGCGAGCCTGCTACAATCCGGCGATTTCAACGTTTCTGCAGTTACCGTAAACGCTACGGGCGCGGCAGGACAAAAAGCCCCTGACGTGGACCCCAAATTTGCGGAGTTTAAGATTTAGGGGAGAGACTCGATGACCTCGCAGTCAACGGAACGCGCGCAAACGACGGCAGGCAATCAGACAACCACCACGACAAGCAAGTCGAATAACGAGGCGAATACGCTCGGCTTCACGGGCCTCACCACACTTGTGGTCACTACCTGCGTAGGCGCGGGCATCTTCTCTCTGGCGGGCGACCTCGCCGCCGGCGGGGCAAACTCAGCAGCGGTGCTTATCGGCTGGGCCATCTGCTTCGTCGGCGTCTTTGCCCTGGCAAAGACCTTCAGCGGCCTCGCGGCGGTGCGACCGGAACTTTCCGGCGGCATCTACGCCTACGCCCACGCGGGCTTCGGTGAGTACGTCGGCTTCGCGTCCGCCTGGGGCTACTGGATGAGCGCGTGCCTCAACAACGCGGGCTACGCCATCATGCTCTTCAACGCGCTTTCCTACTTCTTCCCGCAGCTCGGAGGGGGCAGCACCCCCGTCTCCATTCTGCTGTCGTCCTGCTTTCTGTGGCTTATCGCGTGGCTGCTCACTCGCGGCGTGACGCTTGCCACGGGCGTCAACACGGTAATCACCCTTGCCAAGCTCGTACCGCTCGCGCTCTTTATCCTGTGCGTCGCCCTGCTTACCAAGTTCAATCCTGCGGTCTTCCTCCAGAACTTCTGGGGGGAGCCCAACGGAATGACCTTTGTCGAGCAGCTCCGCTCCACCATGATCGCGCTCGTCTGGCTCTTCGTCGGCCTCGAGGGCGCCGTCGTGGTCTCGGGCCGCGCCCGCGACCAGCACGACGTTGGCCGCGCGACCACGGTCGGGTTCCTGTTCGTCGTCATTTTCTACGTACTCATCTCGGTGCTTTCGCTCGGCATCCTGCCCCGAGAGCAGCTCGCGTCGCTCTCCACCCCGTCGCTCGCGGGCGTTTTTGAGCAGGTCATCGGACCGGCCGGGGCCGTGCTCGTAAACGGCGGCGTCGTCGTTTCGCTCATGGGAACAATGCTTGGCTACCTCACCTTCGCGGCCGAGACCTCCTACCAGGCGGCAGTCCGCGGCCTTCTTCCCGCGAGCCTGGCGCACACGGACGAGCGCGGCACCTCGCGCCGCACCGTGTTGCTTTCCGCGGCCATTACCCAGGCATTCCTCGTGCTGTCCCTCTTCTCGGAAGGCACCTATCAGTTCTTCTACACATGCTCGGTCTACGCGATCCTTATCCCGTATACCTGCGCCGCCGCCTACTACGCACGCATCGCCTGGAAGAACGAGCGCATCGAAGGCGAGCTTGCGCCGAGTCTGGCCTCGGCCCGCATTGCCGGGACGGTCGCGCTCGTCTACACGGCGTTCCTCATCTGGTCGAGCGGCATGAAGGGCCTCACCGTCGTCGCCATCGCCATTGCGCCCGGCACCATCCTCTACCTGGCCATGCGTGCCCGTCGCAGCAAGGCGTTCCTGCCCACGACTGCGGACAAAGCCTTTGCCGCGATCGTCGCCTGCGCGGTCGTGGCCACGGTGGTCGTCACCGCACTGCCTGCGTTCGGGATGTAGACGAGCATGAGCGTCTTCGACCGATACGCGCCATTCATTCAGGATTTTATCTATGACCACGAGTGGGAGAGCCTGCGCGGGGTCCAGGTGGCCGCCGGCGAGGCAATCTTCAACACGGACGACCACGTGCTCCTCACCGCACAGACCGCATCGGGAAAGACCGAGGCGGCCTTCTTCCCCATCCTCACCGAGCTCTGGGAAGACCCTCCCGCGAGCGTCGGCGCCATCTACATCGGACCGACCAAAGCGTTGATCAACGACCAGTTCTTCCGCCTCACCGACCTCTGCGAGGAGGCGCATATTCCCGTGTGGCACTGGCATGGCGACGTCAGCCAGTCGCACAAAGCCAAACTCATGAAGAAGCCCTCGGGCGTCTTGCAGCTAACCCCGGAGTCGCTCGAGGCCATCCTCATGCGCCGCCATTCGGCCGTGTCCAAGCTCTTCTGCGACCTGCGCTACGTGGTCATCGACGAGGTTCACTCGCTGCTGCGCGGCGATCGCGGCGGGCAGTGCCTCTGCCTCATCGAGCGGCTTAGCCGCATGGCCGGCGTCGAGCCGCGGCGCATCGGGCTTTCCGCCACCATCGGCGACCCGGAGGGGGTCGGCGCGTTTCTTGCCGCCGGAACCAGCCGCAAAACCATCGTGCCGCGCATCGAGGAGCCCCCGCGTACCTGGCGCCTCAGCATGGAGCACTTCTACACCACCGGCCCGCAGGCACCAGAGTCTCTTCTAAAGTCACGTGAGGGAATGGAGGCGCAAGTCCTTTCCGTCGAGCAGGAGGGCCCCAGGGGCTTATCTCCATGCTCAAACAGTCCTGACTCGCACGAAGGCGACATTAAGTCGCCTTCGGCTCATGCGGAACTGCGCGTGGAGATAAGCCCCTGGGCCCCTTCCGAACCCGAAACCGACGTGGCGCCCGAGAACGCGGACCCCGGCATCGGCTACATCTTTGAGCACACGCGCGGCAAGAAGTGCCTCGTCTTTACCAACTCGCGCGAGGAGGCCGAGGACGTCTGCACCGTGCTGCGAGCCTACTGCGACAAGAACGGCGAGCCCGACCGCTTCCTCATCCACCACGGCAACCTCTCGGCATCCATCCGCGAGTCGGCCGAGGAGCTCATGCGCGACGAGGCCAACGACCTCTCCATCGTCGCCACCGCCACGCTCGAGCTCGGCATCGACGTCGGGCGCCTCAACCGCGCCTTCCAGATCGACGCGCCCTTCACCGTCTCCGGGTTCCTGCAGCGCATGGGGCGCACGGGTCGCCGCGACGAGCCGCCCGAGATGTGGTTCGTCATGCGTGAGGACCAGCCCGAGGCGCGCGCGCTCACGCCTGAGACCATCCCCTGGAAGCTGCTGCAGGGCATCGCCCTCGTGCAGCTCTACCGAGAGGAGCACTGGGTCGAGCCGCCGCGCCTGGACCGCCTGCCGTACAGCCTACTCTGTCACCAGACGCTGGCCGTTCTTGCCAGCGAGGGTGAGCTCACGGCCGCGCAGCTCGCCACGCGCGTGCTCACGCTCACCTACTTCCACCGCGTGAGCACGGACGACTTCCGCGAGCTGCTGCGCTACATGCTTGCCCAGGACTACATCGAGCAGACCGAGACGGGCGGCCTCATCGTGGGCCTCGCCGGCGAGCGCGTGACGAACAACTACAAGTTCTACGCCGTTTTCCAGGAGAACGTCGAGTACACCGTGCGCTGCGAGTCGCAGGAGATCGGCACCCTCGTGGCGCCGCCGCCCCCGGGCGAGAAGGTCGCCATCGCGGGGCACGTGTGGATCGTGGAGGAAGTCGACCACAAGCGCCACCTGCTCTACGTCACGCAGGTCAAGGGGCGCGTGCCGGCCTACTTCGGCGAGTGCCCGGGCGACATCAACACCCGCGTCCTCGAGCGCATGCGACAGGCTTTGGCCGAGCATGTTCCCTATCCCTACCTGCAGGAAAACGCCCGTGCCCGTCTCGCTCAGGCGCGTCACGTGGCGGCGAACGGCGGCCTTACGAAGTCGCCGCTCGTGAGCCTGGGCGGCAACATGTGGTGCCTCCTGCCATGGCTCGGCAGCTACGCGTTCCTCGCGCTCGAGCGCCTGCTCAAGATCAAGTGCGCCAAGGAGCTCGGGCTCAAGGGCCTTGATTCGTCGCGACCGTACTACATGACGTTCCTCATGGCGCCCGAGGTCGACAAGCGCGCCTTCTACACCGTGGTGGCCAACGAGGCCGAGGCGCTCGCGGACCCGATGGAGCTCATCTACCCCGGCGAGGTCCCCAACTTCGAGAAGTACGACGAGCTCGTGCCGGAGCTTCTCGTGCGCAAGGGTTTTGCCGAAGGCACCCTCGACATCGCCGGCATGCAGGCCCGCGTCGCCCAGTGGGTCCGATGACGCAATGGCGACACGACTTGCATCATTTTAGATTTTGATTATAAATCTCAGGCGTCCGGTCAAATTAGCCCGAGCGTCAGGCCCTCTCGAACAAGAACATTGCCATATACAAAGGTAACGTGAGCTTCTTGCCGTCCCTGCCAACGTTGCCGCTTATAAGCTTAATCCCCTGCTTGACGCTCTTTTGCTCTAGAACCTTGTTCATCGACGCAGTCGAACCGCGCGAGGCTTTGACCTCGACGGGGACCACGCCCGCGTCCCAATCAACGAGAAACTCAATCTCGTATTGGCTGTTCTGCGATGTCCAGTACCGCAGCGGAATACCCTTCTGGGCTAGCATGCAACCGATTAGGTTCTCGTAGAGGCCTCCCTTCATGGGCCCGTCAAGCGTGTTTTCGACCACCGCCGCTTTCATGCTGAAATCAAACATTGCCATAAGCATCCCGGTATCGTTGGCATAGAGCCTGAAGCGCCCCTCATCCTCATAAGACGCAAGAGGGAAAGCTGGCAAATTCACGGCTGAGCATCTCAAAGCCATGTTCGCCCCCTCAAGCCAATCAACCGAACCCTCGAACTTACGAGCAGATGAGCGTTTCTCGACCGTCGCATACCTGAAACGCGTATTCTCTTTTGCCAATTGACGCGGCAACGAAAGATAGCAGGCCCTCGCTTTTACACGTTCGACCGGAGGCGCGTAACGTGCTATATCGTCCAAATACAAATCGTGGAGCATGGTCTGCTTCTCATGAGCCACGCCGTAATCGCCTGCGTCGACGAAAGCCTCGACCACAGCCGGCATACCGCCGATCGCGAGATATTCCCTCAAGTTCCTCATCATGACTTGATGAACTGATTGGGGCACCGGCTCCGCTCGTTCAAAATACCCACGTAGGGCCTCAATAGCATCGGCGTCATAGCCTTTAGCCCAAAGGAACTCCTCAAAGTCCAGTGGGTGCATAGTTACCTGCCGCTCATATCCGACCGGCAATGACGGCGAATCGGACATCTGCCGGAATCGAATCCCCAGGAGCGAACCCGATCCGATGACGTCGCAGCGCCCGTCTTGGGCAAGGTATTTGAATGCCGCGCGAGCCTCGGGACACTCCTGAAGCTCGTCAAGGAACAGAAGCGTCTTGCCAGGAACGATTCTTGCATGGGGAATCAAGAGCGTGATTCTCGAGAAAATCTGAGCAGGATCGGCTGAATCAGCAAAAATGTCTTTGAGCTGAGGCGACTTAACGAAATCAATATTGATAAAGCTCTCATACTCCGCGCGTCCGAACGCATCAACCACATAGGATTTGCCGACCTGACGCGCTCCATTAATGAGCAAGCACTCCATTCCGTGATTGGTCTTCCACTTTAGGAGATAATCCATCACCTTTCTCTTAAGCATTCAAGCCCCCTACCTGCTAATTGCATCGTTTTTGGACTTAATAATACTGAATATGCATCGTTTTTGGACCATTTTGAAGGTGGAAATGCATTGTTTTTGGACTTGTACAAGCATGGATATGCATCATTTTTGAGGCCGACGCACAAAAGCAGCGCCTCTTGCCGGCTGGTGGTAAGCAAGAGGCGCTGAACGATACGAAGGGGCTCACCCCTTATGTCGTTAACTACTTGATGTCACGCCAGTGGCGGACGTTGTTCTCCCAGATGTAGGAGTAGCCCTTGGCGAGCTCGCGCGCGGTCTTGGGCTTCTGGCCGGTGACGTCCTCGATGTCGGTGGACGGCACGTCCATGAGGCCCTCGGCGATGGAGCCCTCGTTGGTCACCATGTCGTTGCCGCACCAAGGCACGGGCGCCTGCGAGAAATCCTCGGTCGCGGTGCGCGGGATGTGCATGGAGTCGAGGTACTCGAAGAACTCCTCGTGGGAGACCGGGCAGTACTCGATCTGGCGGCCGGAGAGGTCGCTGATCATAGCGGCCAGATCGCGCTGAGAGAGGCTCTCGCAGCCGCAGGCCTTGTACGTGCGGTTATCCTCGCCCTTGCCGAGCAGCAGCGCGGCGGCCATGCGGGCCACATCGTCCTTGGGCACGTAAGTGGCCTTGCCCTCGCCGGCGGTGGTGTACCACTTGTTGCCGCTCATGAGGGCGAGCATCACCGAGGTGGTGAGGTAGTTCTCGAGGTAGAGGTTGTCCTGCATGAAGTTGTACTTGATGCCCGTCTCCTCAGCGCGCTCGCGGATGTAAGCCTCGGTCGCGGTGTGGTCGGGCGTCACGTAGACGTGGGCGTAGCGCGGGTCGGAAGCGCCGAGGAACGAGGTGTAGGTGAGGTGCTTCACGCCGGCGGCGATGGCGGCGTCCACGACGTTCTTGTGCTGCTGGACGCGGATCTCGCCGATGGTCACAGCAGAGACGATGTAGATGCGGTCGCCGCCGCGGAAGGCCTCGGTCATCTCCTCGACGTTGTCGTAGTTGGCCTGGCGCACGGCCACGCCCGCGGCCTCCCAGCGCTCGCGCTTCTCGGGCTTGAGCCACTCCATGTTCGGGCAGGTAAAGATAAGGTCGGTCGCGGCGACCTCGTCGAGCATGAGCTCCGCGACGCGACCGCCGAGCTTGCCGTCGACACCGGTAACGATGTACTTCATGAGTTCCTCCGTCTAATTCGAAACCTAATCTTGCAACCTCAATGCTAGGGGCAATTCCATAAGGAATCTAATTCGTTTAAGCTATTATTGATTGCGAATATTAATGAGTGATAAGACGAGCCCGCATCCGGAAGGCAGGCGCACATGAACTCACGCCAGGTGGACTGCTTCATCAACGCGGCCGAGACCCTCAACTTTACCGAGACGGCCAAGCTCCTCTTTGTTTCTCAGCCCACGGTCACCCACAGCATCGCGGCGCTCGAGGACGAGCTCGGATATGCCCTCTTTTATCGGGACAAGAAGCAGGTCTCGCTCACGCCCGCAGGCCGCTACCTGTACAAATCCCTCAAGGCGATCGGATCGGAGTACCGCAACGCCGTCTCGCGCGCGCGGCTCTTCGGCGAGGGCTACGAGAAGGAGATGACCATAGGCTGCGGCTCGTCGGTGTTCGAGGAGGAGTTCTTGCCCGGCGTCGTGCGCGAGTTCCGTCAGACTCACCCGGACGTGTACATACGCTTCGAGATCTCCAACATGCGCGAGAAGATCGCCCTGATGCATGGCGAGAAGATCGATCTTCTGCTTACCACCACGCTCGCCGGCGCCGACCCCAAGCGCTTCGACTACACGTCGCTCAGGACCTACCCCATGGTCTGCGTGATGAGCCGCGAGCACAAGCTCGCCGAGCATGAGAGCATCTGCCTGGACGACCTGACCGACCAGAGCCTTATTCTCCTGGACCAGGCATGCGCGCCCGCCGAGATGCAGGAGCTCCAAGTCACGCTTGAGCGAATGTACCGGCCGAACATCATCGCTCATGTGCAGGACGTGCGCTTGAGCCACCTGCTCATGCTGTGCGACATGGGCGTCGCCGTCATGCCGAAGTTCAAGTTCACCCACAACGAGGGGCTCGTCGAGGTGCCTTTTGCCGAGGCGGAGCAGATTCCCTACGGCATCCTGCTCAAACGCGACGAGGCGCGCGACTACGTGCTGGACTTCGCAAAGCTCATTGAGGCGCGGTTCGAGTAGGGCCCTTCTCACCGTTAAAGCCCCAGGCAACAAAAAAAGCAGGCCGTCCACAGCAAGTGGATGCGACCTGCCCTTATTAATCAATGGCCCTACGCCTGTTTCAAAGAGCAAGCGAGCGGGTCTTCAATGACCGGCGTTAGCCCTGCTTAGACACCTTGCGCATGCCGAGCGAGAGGAGAAGGCCGATCACCGCGAGCACGAGCACGAAAGTGAAGCCGTAGTGCGAGCCCATCGTGGCCGCGGCCTGAGCGCCGAGGCCGGAGGCCGTGCCCGCGCTCTCGCCGGCGGAGAGCATGCCCGTGGCGAGCGCAGTGCACACGGCGCCGCAGACCTGCTCCATGGTGTTGAGGATGGTGGAGCCGTCGGTGCTCATCTCGGCGGGCAGGGCGTTAAGGCCGGCCGTCTGGCAGGGCGACATCGCCATCGGGACGCCGATCATGAGCAGGATGTGGGCGCAGATGAGGTACGCGATGGGCGTATCCGTCGAGGTAAAGAGCATCAGAGCCGCGCCGATGCACGAGATCGCGAAGCCGCAGCGAGCGGGAGCGATGGCGCCCATGCGGTCATAGAGCTTGCCGGAGTACAGGGAGACGCCCGCGTTGATGATACCGCCGGGCAGCATGAGCAGGCCGGACACGGTCGCCGTGAGGCCAAGACCGTTCTGCGCGAACTGCGGGATGAGGTACATAGCGGCCAGCGTGATGCCGAAGTTGACCATCACGAGCATGGCCGAGACACGGAACTGCTTGTTAGAGAACGCACGCAGGTTGAGAACGGGGGTCTCGCTGGCGAGCTGCCTGCGGGAATAGATGACGAGCGCGACCACGCCGACGATAAGGGCGCAGATGACCACGGGCGAGCCCCAGCCGAGAAGGCTCGAGAGGCCGAAACCGAGGACGATGCCGCCGAAGCCCAGGCAAGAAAGCACACAAGAAGCCACGTCGACCTTCGGGCACGTGAGCTCATAGGGGCTCACCAGGTAGCGCGCGGTAAAGAAGAGGCCCACGGCCATGACCACCGCGAAGATGAAGAAGAGCGCTCGCCACGAGAAGTAGCCCAGGATGACGCCGGAAAGCGAGGGGCCGATGGCCGGCGCGAACATGATGATGAGGGTCATGAGGCCCATGGCGCTGCCGATCTGCGAGGGCGGGAAGACCTCAAGCACCACGGCGAACATGATGGGGAGCACGAGTCCGGTGCCGATGCCCTGAATGACGCGGCCAGCGAGCGCCAGGCCGAAGCTCGGCGCCAGCGCGCTCATAAGCGAGCCGATAAAGAACGCGCCGAGCGCGAAGAGGGTCAGCGAGCGCGTCTTGAACCACTTCATGAGGATGCCCGCGAACGGGAGCACGAGGCCGATGACGAGCATGTAGCCCACGACCATCCACTGCGCAAGCGAGGTAGTGATGCCGAAGACCTTCGTGAGCTGCGGCAACGCGACGTTAAGCGCGCTCTCGGAGAACATGCCGATGAAGCCTCCGAGGTAGAGGCCCATCATTGCGAGGTGCGGGCGCTCAACGTGAACGCGGGCGGCGTCTTCGGTGCACGCGACGCTAGGGGAAGAGGATGTCACCGATAGATCAGTCCTTTCTGTTGGACCGCGGCGCCGTCTTTCGTGGAGCGGGCCGCCGGCCGGGGAAGTATGACGGGAGCCTTTGTTCCCCAATTCACGCGATTGAATCAACGAGTTTTGAGAAATCGTGAAAGTCGGCTGATTTCGTAAGCGGTCGGCATGAGCCGGCGAACGGCCGCACGACTCCGCGGACGGCGAGAAATACCCGATGAACGGCGAGAACATCGAGATGAGCCGACGAGTGGGGAGACGCACCGAGTGAGGCCGTCGACCCGAGATATTCCCGCAAGTCGCGGCCATACCCGTCCTCCGGATAGCGCAGAATTGAAGCTCCGCGCAGAGAGGAACCGCATGACCGCCGCAACGCCGCACCCGCTCGACATACTCCGCCAGACCTTCGGCTACGAGAGCTTCCGGCCCCACCAGGCCGAGATAGTCGACGCCGCGCTCGCGGGGCGGGACGTGCTCGCCGTCATGCCGACCTCGGCAGGCAAGTCAATCTGCTACCAGGTACCTGCCATAACAATGGCGCAGACCTCGGGCGGGTTGACCGTTGTGGTTTCTCCCTTGATATCGCTCATGGCAGACCAGGTGGGCGCGCTCATCCAATGCGGCGTCGCGGCGAGCTGCCTCAACTCCACGCTCGGCGCCGACGAGCAGGAGAGCGTCCTTCTCGGCATCGCGTCCGGCGCGCTCACGCTCGTCTACGTGGCACCCGAGCGGCTCGACGACGAGCGCTTCCTGCAGGCGGCGACGCGCCGCGGCGTGGCGCTTCTTGCGGTTGACGAGGCACACTGCATCAGCCAATGGGGAAACGACTTCAGGCCTTCTTACCAGCGGATTATTGAGTTTATCCAGGCGCTCCCGACGCGTCCGCCCATCATGGCGCTCACCGCGACGGCGACGCGCCGGGTCCGCGAGGACATCGCCGCAGCGCTCGGGCTCGCCGACCCCTTCAGCGTGGTGGCGAGCTTCGACCGACCGAACCTTTCCTTCTCTGTTGAGCGCCCGCAGAGCGGTGCCGACAAGGACCGCCGGCTGCTGCGCTTCTGCCAGGCGCGCGAGGACCGCAGTGGCATCGTCTACTGCTCGAGCCGCCGCGCCGTCGAGGAGGTCTGCGACTACCTGGGCACCCATGGGCTTCTTGCCACACGGTACCACGCGGGACTTTCCGCCGGTGAGCGGGAGCGCAACCAGGACGACTTCCTCTACGACCGCTCGCGGATCATGGTGGCCACGAACGCCTTCGGCATGGGCATCGACAAATCGAACGTGAGCTACGTCGCCCACTACAATCTCCCGAGCTGCCTGGAGAACTACTACCAGGAGGCGGGCCGCGCCGGACGCGACGGCACCAAGGCGGAGTGCGTGCTCTTCTACTCCCCCGGCGACGTGCATACCCAGGAGTTCCTCATCTCGCGCAGCACTCGGGAGGACCTGAGCGCCGAGGAACTCGCCGAGCTGCGCGAGCAGGACGAGAAGCGCCTGCGCCAGATGGTCTTCTACGCCACCACTAACGACTGCCTGCGCTCTTTTATCCTGCGTTACTTCGGGGAGGAGGCGCCGACGCACTGCGGCAACTGCGGCAACTGCCTCGAGGAGTTCGAGGAGATCGACGCGACCACCGACGCCTTGAAGATCGTAAGCTGCGTGGCGCGCCTAGGGCAGCGCGGGCGGACCGTCGGGGCCTCGACCATCGTGGACATCCTGCGCGGCTCGCGTGCCGAGAAGATCCTAGCGTCCGGATTCGACCAGCTCAGCACCTACGGCATCATGGCCGACGTGCCCGTGCCGCGCATTCGGTCGCTCATCGACGAGCTCGTCTACCGCGGGTTGCTGGCCCGGGCGGCGGGCAAGTTCCCCACCATCTCGCTTACCGAGGCAGGGGTCGCGTTCATGCGCACACGCACGGTCGACGGGGGCGCGCTGGTTGTTAAAGTCGCAAAGGCAAAGCCGCGCCCAAAGAAGGCGCCCCGAATTGGCGGTGCAGGTGCAAGAGACGCGGGGCCCTCGGCCGCGGCCGAGCTATCCGAGGCCGACCAGCATCTCTACCAACGCCTCGCCAACCTGCGCGGCGAGCTCGCGCGCGAGCAGCAGGTGCCGGCCTACTTCATCTTTAGCAACGCGACGCTCGCAGACATGTGCGCCAAGCGCCCAGCCACCGCCGACGAGTTCCTCGAGGTCTCCGGCGTCGGCGCAAAGAAGGCCGAGGCCTACGGAGAGAAGTTCCTCGCCGCCATCAATGCCTAGGGCCACAGCGGCGGACCCTCGCCGGACGCATCAGCCGGTACCTCCCCACCCCCAGCTCGCCGAGGTGGGCGGCTCATCACGTACCAGCGGTTCGTGTCCCACCACAGGTGCGTCTGGTAGCCGCCAAACCACACGGTAAAGCGCGTGCCCCGGCCGGTACCGAGGCACGCCCAGCTCTCCCGCCGGCTCACCTTGGTGATCTCGTAGGCGCGCCCCGGTCGCCACAGCACGGCAATGGGCGTGAG
>CAVIBB010000051.1:0-13449 GCA_963640745.1 Paludibacteraceae bacterium | reverse complement strand
GCTCGTCGGTGAGGCCGGGGCGCGGGTACCGCTCGGGCTTCCTGGGCTTCGGGGAGCCCTTCTTGTGGTTGCAGAGCGCGTAGCCGTAGACCATGGCCGCCACGGCGTCGTAGACGTCCGCGAGCACGGCCTGCGCCGTCCAGGGCTGGTACCAGCCGGCGTCTTCCGGGTGCGTCTCGCCGTAGAGCGCCGAGTCGGGGCCGAGGTGCGCGACGAAGCTGCGCAGGGCGGCCCACCCGAGCCGGTGCGGCACGTCCGCGAGGGTCATGCCGCACCGGCACATGAGGTCGTACTCGACGGCCCCGCCGTGCTCGTCTAGTAACCGGCAGAGCCAGGCTATTCCCCCAGCTTCACCCCGGACGCGTCGGTCCAGGCCTCCGCGAGCTCGGTGAACTGCTCGAGCGTGAGCGAGTCGGTGAGGCCGGGGCAGTAGCGGTCGAGCAGGCCCTCCATGACGTCGACGAGCTCGCCTGTGCCGGACTCGTCGAGCCCGACGAGCCTGCGGGCAGTCTTGAGCGGCAGCGACCCGAGCGCGGGGAGCCTGTGGAGCTCGTCGGAGCCCGCGAGCCTGAAGCAGAACTCCTTGGCGGGCGCGTCGATGAGGGCGAATTCGGCGTTCGTCATTCTCGCTACTCCTTGCTCGTGGTCTTGGTGGAGACGGTCGAGGCGGTGGCCACCTGGCCGTCGTCGGTGAGGATGTAGATGCTCTCGCCGGCGTCGTCGTTGTAGCAGGACAGGGTGACGGCGAGGCCGACGGGGTCGGTGTCGTTGAACGCGATCTCGTCGAGCGCGGTCACCTGGCCGTTCGGGACCACGATGAGCATGCGGGCGTCGCCGTCCTTCATCTTGAAGACCCACGCCTTGCGCTCGGGCAGGTGCGGGCCGATGGCGGCCTTCATCTGCTTGCCGTGGTCGGCCGTGGCCTCGCGCACCTCGACGTAGTCGTCGCCGAAGGCCATCTTGAAGCTGTTCTCGTCGGCCTGGATCATCGTCCACGAGATCTCGCCGGTGAACTCCTCCAGGATGCGGCGGACAAGCACGCCGCCCCACGCGCGCACGTCGGACGTGTTGTAGTCGGTGGTGAGCGAGAGGCCGTCGGAGTTGGCATAGCCCGTGTCCTTGAAGGCCGCGTCGATGGTCACCGACTTGGGCGTCACGTCGTCGAGGTCGGGGGTCTTGGTGCCCACCGGCGCGCACATGATGGCGCCCGTGGTTAGCTGGTCGGGGGTGCCTACGAGCACCTTGCTGGCGTCTACTGCCATCTGTTCTTCTCCTTAGGTTGTGGCGCGGCACGTGAGCGCCGCTGTGAACTGGACCCTGGGCAGCGCGGGCTGCTGCGGGTCGGGCGCCGCGAAGGGCAGCGCCGTGAGGTCGCACGCCCGCCACTGGACGGACGCGCCCTGCGAGCCGGGCAGCCTCGCCGCCGCGCCGGCCAGGCGGCCCGCCTGGGCCGTGGCCTCGGCCCACGTGGCCGCCCATACGCTCACGGTCACGTCGTGTCGGTCCATGACGGGGTTGAGCCTCGTGCCGCCCGTGCGCTCCACGAGGGCCGCGGGGAGCGACTGCCCCAGCGTCTCGGGGACGGGCGGCGCGAAGACGGGGCACGCCTCGGTCGTGAGGTCGGCGGCGAGCAGGGCCTCGGCGTCGACCGGCTCTAATGCTTGGGTCTGTATTTGGGACCACCCACCTTCGGCCAGATGTCGTTGACCCAACGCTCGTGCGTGAGGTTGGGCGTGCGCTCGACGCCCGGCAGCGGCTTGACGGCGCTCACGATGACGCGCGGGCGGCCGTCCCAGGCGGTCGATTGCCGGGCCTCGTACGGGATGCCCTCGCCGGCCTCGTACTCGGCGCGGCGCTTGGCGGCGAGCGAGTTCAGCAGGGAGACGGTGCCGGGGTCCTTCAGGACGCCCATGAACCCCTCCGAGACGAACTCGATTCGGATTTTCCCGGCCACGGCTAGCCCTCCCTCGCCTCTAGGCTCGCCCTCACGTGGGAGAGCGAGCCCGTGGGCGAGGAGACGGCCATGGGGGCGCCCACGACGCGGAAGGAGCCGAGCGAGCACTCCACGCGGTCGTGCGCGGCGAGGTCGGCCCCCTCGGGGGCGTAGAGCGTGGCGGAGACGGAGATGCCCGGGCGGGGCTCCGAGGCCACCTGCGAGGTCGATGCGGGCTGCACGGAGCACCCCGCGACCTCGTGCGAGGCAACTCGGGACCAGTCGCGCTCTGACGTGCCGCGCGCGGACGCGATGGGGGCGCGCGAGACGGTCACCGTCTCGCGGCAGAAGCCCGGCAGCATCAAGACCACGTCCCTTCGAGGGAGTACGGCGCGATCATGGCGAGGTCCGAGTCGAGTAGCCTGACGCCGCCGGACACGCCGGACGCCGTGGTGTTGTAGGTCACCGACACGTCGCCGGCCTGCTCGGCTCGGACACCGGCAGGCGCGGCGAGGGCGTTGGCGGCCATCTGGGCCGCCACGGCCACGAGGTCGGGGGCCATCTCTGGCGGGATGCCCGAGCGGTACGACACCACGACGGAGCCGTAGTCGCCCGGCCACTCGCGCCAGCACCGGCGCCTGAGGGCGCCCGCGCGGGAGCACTCCCACTGGCCCTCGCCGAGCTCGGCGCCGTTCTCGGCGACGGACTCGACGGAGAGGCACATCAGGGTGCGCAGGGCGACGGAGCGCCCCGGCCCCTGCGTGCGCTCGACCACGTCGAGCACGGGCGACACGTGCCACCCGCAGGCGTTGCGCACCGCCGCCGAGACGGCGGCGAGCACGGAGTAGACGCCGACGGAGTCGGAGCCGAAGCGGCCGCACGTGTAGGCCGAGAGTTCCTCGGGCGAGATTATCGGGGGCACCTGGTCGGCGTCCACGTCGTAGCCCCACGGCGTCATCACCATCGGGCGTCACCTCCTGGTTCTCGCTACTTGCTCGCGGCCTTGGTCTCCGGGACCGTGAGGTCGACCTTGCAGAAGGCGGCCGGGTAGCGGATGGCCAGCGCAAGGCGCTCCTCGATGCGGATGGATACGCGGTTGTTCTCGAAGTCGTCCTTGTTCTGGTTGGCGATCTCGACGGTCATGCCCTTGCGGGAGATGACCGAGCCGCCGAGCTTGAAGGCGCCGACGAGCGCGGTGCCGGCCGGGATGGCCGAGGTCACCACGGTGGGCACGCCCCACAGGGGAGGCTTGTCCATGGTGGAGCCGTTGCCGTACTGGCCGGAGAAGAACCCGCCGCCGAAGTACTGGCCGTTGCTGTCCTTGGTCAGGCGCAGGGTCTGGTAGTCGGCGGGGTTGATGACGATGCCGTCGGCGGTGAAGCCGGAGCCGGTCTCGACGTCGGTCATGGCGCGGAACAGCGCATCGGCGGCGTTGGACTCGCCGGAGGCCACGGCCTCGGTGAGGATGCCGTCGCGGTTGAGCACGCCCTTGATGTTGTTGCCCTTGCCGTCGCCGGAGAGCAGCGCGTCCTCCTTGGTGAGGCCGTGCATGTAGATGCCTCGGTTGTTGATGGAGGTCGCGAGCCAGGGCAGGTCGTCCAGCAGCTCGTCGGACTCGTGGTAAACGGCGGCGAGCTTCTTGACCGGCTCGGTCACGGCCTCGGGGTCGGCGAAGGTGACGCCGGGCTTGGTGCCGTTCTCGGCGGTGAAGGCCGGTGCGCCCTCGACGGTGGAGGACTCCACGAAGTAGGTGACGGCGGAGCGGGTGGTGGTCTCCTGCGCGAACAGGTCGGCCACGGTCAAGCGGCGGCGCGGCCCCTCGTAGACGCGCTCCTCGACCTGGGCGAGGGCGGAGTCGACGGCGGAGGGCTTCACCATGACGTCGCCGGCGGCCTTGGCGCCGAAGGTGCCGTAGGACACGGCGCTCTTCTCGGGCTTGCCGACGCTCTTGACGCGCTGCGCGACGAACTCGCCCAGGGTGCGGGCGGACTTCTGCGCGGGCGGCTCGCCCTCGGCGTTGGCGGAGCCGACGCCCTTGAGGGTGGCGGCGAACTTGTCGGCCTGCTCGATGGCGGACTTGGTGGCCTCGATGTCGGCCACCAGCGCCGAGGCCTTCTTCATGGCCTCTGCGTCGCCCTTCTCGACGAGCGGCCTGATTTCCTCGGCCTGCTTCTTGAGGTCGGCCAG
The DNA here is from genome assembly GCA_963640745.1 of Paludibacteraceae bacterium. GTDB lineage: Bacteria > Actinomycetota > Coriobacteriia > Coriobacteriales > Atopobiaceae > Paratractidigestivibacter. The sequence continues at coordinate 9,329 of CAVIBB010000051.1, read as the reverse complement.
CTTTTCCTTGAGGTTCATTGGTTGGTCCTTTCTAAAGGATTGCCTTGTCGATTAGTGCTATGAGGTCGCGCGACTTGGCTTCGCCGTTGGCCGTGCCCGGTCCCTCCGGCCCGCCCTCGTCCGCGTCGTCTCCTTGGTCTTCCTCCCCGGCGGCGATGATGCCGTCGAGCTCGTCGCGGAGCGCCCTGAGCGCGTCGAGCACCCCGGAAAGCTTCTCCGCGGGGTCTTCCTCGGCGGCGGCGCCCTTACGGGACTTGGCCTCCACGATCTCGGCGTGGCTGTTTGCCGGCACGAGCACCACGGACACCTCGAACAGGTCGAGGGCGCGCAGCTCGTTGGCCTTTGTGCCGTCCTCCAGCTCCACCGGCGCCCAGTCCCGGACGTCGTAGGCGAAGCTCATCTTGGACAGGCGGCCCTCCCTGAGCAGCTCGCGGACGCGCTGCGCCTTGGGCGAGCCGTCGAGGGACGCCGTGGCCCTGAGGCCGCGCTCGTCCTCCTCAAGCTCGGCGGTGCCGATGTTGTAGTCGGGGTCGTCCATGTTGTGGCCGTAGAGAACCGGCACGGGCCTGCCCGACTCCGCCCACGCCTTGAGCGTGTCGGCGAACGCGCCCTTGGCGATGACGTCGCCGTAGCTGTCCGGCTCGCGGTCGAAGGTCGCGGCGTAGCCGGTGAACCCGCCGTTGCCCTCGTCGGTGGCCTTGACCGAGAAGTCCTTGAACTTCATGCGGCCTCCTATTCTTTTTTGTTGGCTTATCGCGGCATGAAAAGAGCCGCCCTCGCGGACGGCTCCGACAGCCTTGTCGGCTCGTTTAGATGAACGGCAGGGCGCTCTTCGCGTCCTTTAGGAACCTAAGGGCCTTCTGCATGAGGCTGTTCTCTTGCAGGAACTCGACGCCCCGGACGGTGATGGACGGCTTTGACGCCCTGACGATGAGGTCCCCGCCCCAGGCCTCCACGATGACGAACCCGCGAACATAGCCGTTCTCCTGCAGCTCGCGGACGATCCCGGCCCAGTAGCTATACGGGATGCTGAGCACGTCGCCGTCATGGGAATAGTGTTTCTCCTCCGGCTCGGCGCCGTTGCGCGCGCACCAGTAGAGGTAGGCGAGGATCTTGTACATAACGACGTGCATATCGTCTTGCGCCATTGCCGCCCTCCCCTAGTCGTACGGGATGACCTCCGGCTCCTCGTCGAAGGAGTCGAAATGCGTAATCCTGGCGTGAGGCACGCCGGCCCGGTCCTCCCATTTGACGGTCACGTCGCAGAACTCATCGAGTGGGGTAGAGCCGTCTTGCGCCGCGTTCCTATCCATATAGGCAAGCCACATAGGCTCGAATTGACTCCGTTGGGCCTCGTCGATGACCCAGCCGTACATATCCCAGACTTTGTATCCGCCGATGTCCAATGTTGCGACGTCGATCTCGTCGAAATAGAAGTATTTGCCGCGAGGGTTGAGACGCTCGTTGAGGAGGTTCACAGAGCCAACGATATATTCGGCCCATGGGCCGGTTTCGTCACTTTCGTGTCTGATTCCAAACACTGTCATAAAGAACACTCCTTCCTTTTTCGTATTTGAACATCGTCACGCGAAGCCCGCGGTCAAGATTCACTACAGCGAAAACATCGCCTTTTAGGAAGATGGCGCACTCCTCATGAGACTGCCCGCCTACTGCTGTTGAGTATACGACGTACTCGTAATTATCGATGACGCCAGAGAGCAATTCTTCGTACTTCAGACGGTCGGCGGCAGACGTGATATCAAGGCCGAACTCGGCCGAGTGTTCGCGGAGGTGCTTTGCCTTAGACGAGACCCATTCTGGCACCTCAGCCGACGTTGGAGGCCTGCGGTTAACCCCGCTGAATTCATATTCACCGTCAACGACGGTCAGTTCGATTTCGCAATGGCAGTTGGCCGCGTCGCCTGCGCTCATCGATTTCGTGTCCCCCGGCCACCTGGCGCCGTTGCTGAACCTCTCGTCGATGCCCACGGTCTCACCGTTCAGGCGCATGTGCTCGGCACGGGGCGCTGGGCTGGGGTTGTGAATCCACGTCTTTGTCGTGTTCGCCGGGGCGCACTGCCTGGCCGCCTCGACCACGCCGAACGACGCGGCCTGGGTGGCGATGGTCTGCGCCTGCTGCGCGGCGCGGTACCCGGCGGCGAGGTCGAAGACCCCGGCGGGCGTCGAGCCTTGTGAGCCCTCGCCCGCCTCGCCGGCGAGCGCCGAGCGAAGGGCGCCGAGCGTCTTGGCGTTTATCGCCTCGGCGCGGGCCCTGGCCCAGGCCTTCAGGTAGTTGCAGGTCTGTTCCTCGTCGTACGCTTCGGGGTCGAGCCCGAGCTGCGCGAGCGCGTCGCGGGCGGCCCTGGCCGAGCCCGAGAGCAGCGCGGCCATGAGGTCGTCTGCGAGCTCGGAGTCCCACCGGTCGGCGTCCCACCACTCGGGGGAGCCGTCCGACTTCGTGCCGGACTTGGCCCCCATGGCGGAGAGGACCGACTTCCGCTGGCGCTCGTAGAACGATTCGAGGACGGAGCGGTACGCGCCGACCTCGTCGTCAGTCGGCTTCTGCCTGGCCTTGCGGCCCCTCGGCGCGGCCTTGGCCCCGGCGGGCGGGCGGCACGCGGGACACCCGCACGACTCGACATGGCGGGCGTCGCGGTGGCGGGGGTCGGCCTTGGGCGCGGTGTCGGTCGGGCTCGCGAGCCCGCCGACGAGCACGTTCAGCGGCGTTATGAGGTCGCCGTCCGGCTCGCGCGGCAGGTTCATGAGCCTGCGCGCCTCCGGGCGCGACATCCACGGGGCGCCGACGGCGGTCTGCATGGCCTGCACCTGCTCCTCGAAGCTGCCGTTGAGCTTCGCCATGAGGTCGAACTCGGCGTACTCGTCGGCCGGCGCGCCCACCATGGGCGCGAGGTCCTTGTTGATGCGGCCCTGGATCATGGCGAGCATCGGCGCGAGGGTGTCGGCGTAGAGCGCGCGGGCGTTGTCCTTGGCGCTCGCGTAGGTCTGCCCGTCCCCCGGCCAGATGATGGCGGGGTTGATGTGGTAGGCGGCGGCGCAGTCCTCGCGGGACAGCTTGACGCCGCTCGCCCAGTCGCTCTCGTGCGCGTTGAAGGTCACGGGCTCGTAGCGCATGCCGTCCTCGAGAACGGGCGTGCCGCCCGAGCGCGAGCCGCCCTTGCCCCAGTTTTCGCGCACGTCGCTCTTGAAGCGGCTCGCGGCGGCCTCGCTCCACGGCATGTTCGCCGGCCGCGAGATGTAGCCGGAGATGCGCGTGGCGTTGCTCCACACGGAGCGCCTGAAAGCCTGCGCCTCGACCTGCTCGGCGAGGGTGTGGCGCAGCGACTCGACGGGGGACAGCGAGCGCGCGGGGTGGCCTGGCCGGTAGCGCGTGAACAGCACGCAGTCGGCCAGCGGCACCTCGGCCGCGCCGCCCATGCCGTCGGAGTCCGTGAGCCGGATGCTGTCGTAGGAGAAGCCGGTCGGGCCCTGCCAGTTGGTCACCCATCGGGCGGGGATGAGCCTGATCTGCCAGCCGGACGCGCTCGAGGCGTCGCGGCCGACGTACCAGATGGCGCGGCCGTAGAGCGCGTACTCGGCGACCGTCGCATAGATGAGGTCGTAGCGCGTCATGTCGGGGTTCGGGTCGGCGAGCAGCGCCGGCAGGGTGCCGGACGTGTCTCGCTCGCGGTCGGCGTCGGCGCGGCGCATGTAGCACTTGAGCGGCAGCTGCGCGACGTTCTGCGCGATGAAGTCGATGACCGTCTGCAGGTGCGGCTGCTCGGCGAACAGCTCGTCGGCGCCCTTGTCCTCGATGCCCGCGACCAGGTCGGAGGCGTAAACGACTCGGGTGACGCCCTGCGGGCGGAGTCTTTCCAGAAGCGTCTGGATAAGGGCCACGCTTGGCCTCCAATCAGATGTACACGACACCGTGGCCGTCCTCGTAGGAGGACACGGGCGGCTGTTCCTCAGGGGTCGTCGCGACCCCGAGCGCGAGGGCGCACGCCATGAGCGGCGCGCAGTCCTCGGGGCTCCTCGTGCGGTCGAACACCCATGCGGCGTCGCCCATGGGCTTGGTGGCCGCAGTCGCGGCGGCCACGTCGAGCACGGGCTGCGGGCGGTGCCTGACCGGGACGGCATCCGACTCCGAGTCCTCAAGGCACGCGGCGACGGAGTCCCAAAGCCTCCCGCAGCAGCCCGGCAGTGCCGAGCCGGAGACCTCGGAGACGTCCAGACCCTTGATGGCCTTGAAGTCCTCCGCGAAGAAGGACGCCGGGGCGCCTCTTCCCTGTATGGCGAGCCGCATCGGCCGCGTCTCGGTCGAGTACCTGGCCACGCGCTCGGCCACCCATTGGACGGCCCACTTGGAGCCGGTCCTGTGGGCGATGACCTCCACGTGCCACTCGCCGTCGGCGCGCAGCCCCGCGACCGCGATGCTCGACGAGCGCCGGTCAGCCGCGACGTCGAAGGCGAACGTGAGCGGCGAGTCGGCCGCGATCTCGCTCGACGCGTCGGTGCCCGCCTCCCACGCCCCCTCGGGAAACGGCTTCTCGCGCACCGTCTCGACCCATTGGCACAGGTCCTCGGTGCGGAAGTCGGCCTCCTTGTCGGTGGCGCAGTCGGACGCGATGACGCGCTCGGACACCGTTCCGTACCCGAGCGACGGGTTGGCCTCGCACCATCCGGCCCGGTCCCACTTGTCCCGGTCGGGGCGCGCGCTCCACTCGAAGATTCCGAGCGTGTCGGGCGCGTCCCCCTCGCCGCCGTCCTCCTCGCCGGCCTCGGCGTCCTCGACGGCCTTGCACCAGCCGTCCGGGTCGCTCAGGCGCTTATGCGCGAGGTAGCGCAGGTGCCGCAGGACCACGCTGTAGGAGTCTCCGGCGTTGCTCATGCACACCACGAGGGCATCCGGCTTCGCGTTGGTCGTCTTGGTGACGGCGCTCCACGCGTCGAAGCTCATGTGCTCGCGCAGCTCGTCGAGGATGGCGAGGTCGCACGTCTTGCCGCGAGCCCCGCGGCGGGTCGCGGCCGCGATCTTGTACCGCTCGCCGCTGCTGAGCCGAATCTCCTTGCGCCCGTTCACACGAGACACTTTCTTTAGCATCTCGGCGAGCTCGGGGGTCTCCTCTATCAGCTCAAGCGCCCTCTCCCAGCTCTCCTCGGCGGTGTCGAGGTCCTGGGCGGTCCCGAGCGTGAGTGGCATGCCGAAAACGCACATCGCCCAGAGGGCGAGGATGGCTATGACCGTAGTCTTGCCGTTCTGGCGGGCCACGAGCAGCACGATCGTGCGGAACCTGAACAGGGACTGCTCGCCGCGCTCGAGGGCGTGGATGTAGAACCACTTCTGCCACGGGAAGAGCCCGACGCCGAGCACCGACTCGGCGAAGTCGATGACGGAGTAGCCCCAGGACGTCTCCGGCGTGAGCTCGCGCAGCGGCGGCGTGTGGACGCGCGGGGCCTCGTTGCCGTGGAGAGGCATATCAGCCCGTCTTCATGGCCTGCACCTTGTGCCGCAGGTCGAGCACGGGCGCCTGCCGGGCGCTCGGCGCGGCCTGCTGCTTGACCACGGGCGTGAGGCCCAGCGCCTCGCAGTAGCGCAGGAACGTCGCGGGGGTGACGTTGTCGACCTTGCCGCTCGGCAGCTCGGGCCACCCTGGCTCGTCAAGCGCGCGGGCCAGCTTCCTGGCCGCCGCGATGGCCGCGCCGTGCGTCTTTCGGTCGATTCTGCCGTTTTTCACCGCCTCGCGCACGGAGGCATTGAAAGCGGTCTCTACCTTGGGCGATACTGCCATATTGCGCCTCCTCGTCAAGTCGAAGCATATATATGGTTCCCGCGTGACCCCCCCTATCGTCCGGGGAGAGGGAAAGAAGGACGGCCGGGGAGACTCTTCCCTCGGGCCGCTCCCGAGATTTCGACTCCCCTACCCCTACCAGGCGCGGGACGGCTCGCCGGTGCCCGGCACGTCCCGCGTGCCACGCGAGCGGTTGCACGAGCAGTGGCACGCGCGTATGTTCGACGGCTCGAACGCGAGCTCGGGCCAACGCTTGACGTCCTTCACGTGGTCGGGCTCCCAGGCGTCGGGGGTCCCGGCGCGGGCACGGTAGTCGATGGGCTGGCCGCACACCCAGCACGAGGCGTTGGCCGCGCGGTCGCGCCGGTACAGGAGCTTGCGCAGCTTCTGCCAGCGCGTCGTGCTTCGCGGGTCGCTCATCGCCTTCGACGCCAGTCGAGCGGGCTGATGCGGTTGCGGAAGCACTGCGCCACGCCGCTGTACTTGGCGCGCTCCGCTGCCGCGCGGCGGCATGTGCCGCGCCCGTCCCCTCGCGCATGCCCCCTGGGCCCGCCCACGTGCCCCAGCGCCCGCAGCATCGCGAGCGACATCACGGTGTCGTAGCGCCGCGCGATGCGCAGCAGCTCGTCGTGGGAAACCATGGGCGGCTCCTGTCCAAACGAAAAGGCCCCGGTTTCCCAGGGCCTCGCTGATTGTCTGTGCTTCTCGCACACCGTAGTTATAGCAGCCGGAACCGCCCTCGCGGCGGTTCACCGCGCGTCATCGCGGTTCACCGCGCGTCATCGCGGGTCATCGCGGGCCACGGTTTTAAGGGGCGCTCGGCCGACGTTCCTACGCATCGCCGCGCCTTCCCTCCATGTCGGCGCGGATGAGACCGCGGATGTACGCCTGGGCGTTGCCTTGCGAGCGCGCCCACTCGTACTCTTCCATCGTGTCCGGGTAGAAGCGAACACTAATCTGCTTGACGTTCTCGCGGCGGTACTTGTCGGCCGCGCGCTTCTGCGCATCCGAGACGGGCATCACTTCCACCTCCGGTAAAGCCTGCACGCGACGAAGCTGATCACGAAAGCGGACACGGCAAGGGCCACTCTTCTTGCAACCATTTCTCAAACCTCCTATATTCGAAGCAGCGACCCGCCCGGAAGCGGGCCGCCTTGTTGCTAAGACCTCTTGAAGTGCTTTCCAGGCCGCTTCGGGGTCTTTTCTTTTAGGCGCTCAACTGCGATATCGAGCGCCTTGCCGCATATCGTGCTGATAACCACGAGCAGCACGTCCCATGTCTTATCGTCCAATTCAACCACCCCCCTTCCTCTTGACATCTCTATTATATAACACCTTGCTAGTTATGTATAGCACTTTCTTAGATTCCTGCCCAAAAGAAAAGCCCTCCCGCGCCGATGCGGGAGGGCATGCTAGCACGTTATCGGCTCCGCAGCCCCGATGCCGTCCCAGGGCGCGGGCCTGCGGTAGGGCGCGATAAGGCCCGAGTAGCCTATGAGGTCGCACGCCGCGACGCCCGACTCCGCCTTGCGCTCGGCCTGGGACTCGGACAGCCCCACGGCCCGCGCGGTCGCGGCCCAGGTCATGTTCTCGGCGTAGTGCAGATACACCGACTCGGCCACGGTGGAGCCGAGAAGGGCGCACAGCCCGCCCCCGCCGCGCTCGTCGGCGCCGAAGCAGGCCTTGGACGCCGTCTCAATCCACCGATAGTGCTCCTCGACCTCGCGGCGCTTGCGCTCCTCGAAGTCCATGAGCGCGATGCTCGCGGATGTGCCGTTGACGTCGGCGCGCCCGCCGCCGAAGGTCGGCTCGTAGCCCTGCGCCCTGACCTCGCGGCGGTGCTCCATGAGCGACACGCGCCCCTGATATCTCTCCACCTCTGAGGCGCGGCGGTTGACCTCGCTGAAGAAGTCCAGCGCCCTCATGCCCGGAAACATCACACGCGACCTCCTTTGGCCAACCCTTTGCGTAACCGAGTCATTTTAGCAGGCCGCAGCCGCCGCGCCGCTCCTCCACGAGCGCCTTGAGCCTGGGCCAATCGTCGGTCGAGTTGAGGAACGCGACCTGGTACTTGCCGAAAATCTTAAAGCCTTTGTGGAGGGCCCCTTCCACATGACTCGTGCTCGCGCCCAGGGCGTCGGCCGCCACGCGCACGGACGGGAACCAGAGGAGTTCATTCTTGCTCATGACCGCCACCGGCCTGTTCGGGGCGCCCGGCTTGAACGTCTCGCGGCCACTCCAGCTGTCCTCGCGGCGGAACATGTACGGGCCGTTCGGTAGGCTGAGGTTGCTGCACGCGAGGTGGACGGTTCTCGCCGACGTCAAGGCCCACCGCGCCGCCTTGTTGATGGACTCGAACCGCGCCACGACGCGGCCGTCGCGCTTGTGGACGGCGAGCACCGGGACGGGCGCGGGGACGCCCTGCCTATCCGTTGATACACTCATGATCGTCTCACTCCTCCGCCGTGAACGGCGTGCCGTCGGCGTTGAGCAGCGGCGTGACCGAGATGCCGCCCTGATTGCCGGGGGAGTAGCGCACCACCAGGTACTCCACGCCCGTCTCCTGGTCCACGAGCACGGCGGCGTCCGTGCCGGGCATCGAGCCGCCAACCCAAGCCAACGTGTTGCCGCTCTGGTAGCCCCACATGCGGGCGTTGGCCGCGCCCGTCTGCTCCTCGGTGCCCGCCTGCGAGCAGCCCATGAGCGCGAACACGAGGCCGAAGGACGCGATCAGCGCGAGCCAAGCCACGAGGCCCATGGAATCGTCCCTGTTACGCATTCCGCCCTCCGTCCAGCAGGTCGGCGAGCCTGAGCACGTCGTAGGGCTGAGACGTGTCTACGCGCCCGCCGGGGCCGTAGCCGAACCCCAGGGCGCCCAGCACCTGGTAGTCGAAGATGCAGCCGTCGCGGTTCCTCTCCACGATGCGACGCAGGTTGGCCGCGATGACGCGGCGCTCCGCCTGCACCATGGCGCCGGGGTGCCTCACCCACCGGCTTCCGTCCCCGTCGAGCACCACCACGTCGCCCGTGGCGCGGTACGGGAGATGCTGCTCTATCACGATCATCGCCCCTCCCTCGTGTTCCACAGCTTGACGTTCCTCTTCAGGCTCCGCCGGTCGCCGGCGTAGAACATCACGTCTGCCCCGCAGCCCGGATCCTCGCATATGAACGTGATGCCGCCGGTGAGCGGGTTGAGCCGGACGCGGGCGGGCGAGCCGCAGAACGGGCAGGACTTCAATTCCTTCTTGGTCATCGCTTTCTCCTTCAGTCGTTGGTTGTGCGGGCCGTTCCGTCTGCCGGGTCGATGAGGTCGGCAAGGCGGTCGAACAGGGTGCGCGGGTCAGGGAAATCGTCGCAGCCGCACGCGACCGACTGAAGGCACGCCCACCATTCGCCCAATGTCGAGTCCTCTCGATAGGCGGCCTCGTGCCTCAGCTGGTCCGCGACCTCGCGGCGCTCCTGGTCGCTAGCCACGGCAACCGCGTCGGGCTCGGCGGGCCACGGCTTGCCGGGCATGACGTTGTAGACGGTCGCGTGGCC
>CAVIBB010000050.1:0-13720 GCA_963640745.1 Paludibacteraceae bacterium | reverse complement strand
GCCAGGCCGCGATGGCCCACCAAATGGGATAGCCGAGAAGCACCGTGTCGTAATCGTCCCAGTTGTCCGGGGTCGTCTGCGCCAGAGGCACGTCGCGCAGACTCTCGTCCTCGTGCTCGCGAGTGACGCGGCTCTGGTCGTTGGTCCAGTCGAGGTCGTCGTCGGAGTAAACGTCCTGAGGCACGATCTCGAAGAGGTCGGCGCCCAGCTCGTCGGCCGCGGCCTCGGCCACGCGCTTGGTGTGGCCTTGCGCGGAGTAGAACGCGACGAGGGCCTTGCCCCCGCTGGCCTGCGCGTCGTTGGATGCGGAAGTGTCGGCGCCGGACGTCTCTGCCGCCGTCCCGCTCGATGCCGTGCCGCCGCTCGTGGTCGTCCCGTTTGAGCAACCGCCAAGGCCGAGTCCCGCGGCGGCAGCCCCGGCCATTGTCAAAAAGTCACGTCGGGTGAAGTTCCTCATGGCCGCCCCTCCTACCAGCTCTTCTTTTCCTTGGAGCTTTCGTGCCGGTGCTTGCGCTCCTCGACCATCTTGGCGAACCACTGCACCATGGTGGGGTCGGTGTGGCTAAAGAAGCTCGAGGTCTTGGTGTCCAGAAGCGCGATCTGCGCCATCTCCTCGGCCGTGAGCTCAAAGTCGAAGACATCGAGGTTCTGCTCCATGCGCTCGCGATGGACAGACTTGGGGATCACGACGACACCGCGCTGCAGGTTCCAGCGCAGCATCACCTGTGCGGCCGACTTGCCGTGCGCCTCGCCGATAGTCGCCAGCACCAGGTTCTCGAACAGGCCACCGCGACCCTCGCCGAAGGGCGCCCAGGCCTCGGGCACGATGCCGTACTTGGCCTCCCACTCCTGCAGCTCGGTGTTCTGGTTGAGCGGGTGGCGCTCCATCTGGTTGACCATGGGGCGTACGTCGTTGAACTCGCAGAACTCGACCATGCGGTCCGCGTAGAAGTTGGAGATGCCGATGGCGCGGACCTTGCCCTCCTCGTAGAGCTTCACGAGGTCGCGCCATGCACCGAAGGCGTCGCCGAAGGGCTGGTGGAGAAGCACAAGGTCCAGGTAGTCGGTCTTGAGCTTGCGGAGCGACTCCTCGACGGAAGCGCGCGTGGCGCCCTCGCCGTAGTGCTCGAGCCAGACCTTGGTGGTGAGCCAGATGTCGCCGCGGTCAACGCCGGACGCCTCGATGGCCGCGCCGACCTGCTCCTCGTTGAAGTAGCTCTGCGCCGTGTCGATGTGGCGGTAGCCGACCTCGAGCGCGTCGCGCACGCAACGCTCGCACTCGTCCTGGGTCACCTGGTACACGCCGTAGCCAAGTTGCGGCATCTTCAGGCCGTTCGTAAGCTCCACGTACATCATGCTGCTGGGATCGAAAGCCATGGTTGCTCCTTCTCGTCGCTGGCTTTTGCTTGACAATGCGGTTATAACAACCGATAGTTGCTATCGGTAAAGAGACAAACCGCGGCGAGAGGGACTTCTTCACATGACGTACACGATGATGCAGGTGTGCCGCGAGCTGGACATGACCTACCAGACGCTCAAGTTCTACTGCAACCAGGGGCTCGTTCCCAACGTCAAACGCGACAAGAATAACCGCCGCGTCTTCGACGAGCGCGACGTCGAGTGGATCCGGGGCTTGGGGTGCCTCAAGCGTTGCGGTCTGAGCATCGATGAGATGCGCGAGTATCTGCAGCTGTGCCTGGAAGGCGAGAAGAGCATCCCCGCGCGCAAAGAAATGCTCGCCGAGAAGCGCGAGCGCCTGGTGGCCAAGCTCGCCGAGGTGCAGGCCAGCATTGACTACATCGACTGGAAGCAGGGCTTCTATGACGATGTCCTCGCCGGCCGCACCGAGTACTACAGCAACCTGTTGCCGGGGGACGGGTCCGAGGGTTAGGGGTTGCTAACGTACGCTAAAAAAGCTAACGCAAGCTAAAACTATTGGCGTCATGCTAAAAGAGTTGGCGACATGCTAACTAAAACGAAGATCGTCGTCCGACAATGAGTTCGTGCGTTGTAAGAAGTCATCTGAGTAGCGCGTTGCGCGGCGGAGCTCTACTTTGCGGGTTCGATCAGCATGATCACGGGGCGCAGGCCGTCGACACAGGCGAAGACCCCTTTGTCATCGTCCGCCATCCACGTTCCTCTTGGCTGGAGCAGCTTGCCTTCGGAGAGCAGCTTGACCATTTCGGCCATCGGCTGCCATGCGTATTCGCATAGGCCTTCCGGCTTGGAATCTCCGTCGCTATAAAATACCTGGCCAGGAGTGTGGAAGGGGCAAGGCGGGAAGTTCGGAATCCCGTATTTCTCGGCCAGCTCGGAATCGACTTTCGCCTTGAGAATCGTGATCTTCACCGTTCGTTTCATATGTTGCGGCGCCTCCTGCAACGAACATTTGCTGAGCGGATGTTAATCTGTTAATTACAACAATGAAATATGGCAGTTGACCCCATCTTGGTCAAGTGGCTGTTAAAATAAAACTAACATTGGAGACAGGCGCTCATGAGGTATTCAACAAAGCTCAGTGACGCGGTCCACGTGCTCGTGCTGATCGCAATCAGCAAGGAGGGCACCGACCTTAGCAGCACTTCCATCGCGACCAGCGTCAGCACCAACCCCGGCTACGTACGGCAAATTATGATGTGGCTGCGAAAGGCGGCTCTGATGTCAAGCGTAAGGGGCCACGTAAAGCCTGCGTTGACCAGGCCGGCGGAACAGATCTCGCTGCTTGATGTCTATAGAGCCGTTGAGGGAAGCAAGCCTCTTCTGCACTTGGATACCCACACGAACCCGGAGTGTGGCGTCGGCGTGAACATTCAGCTCGCGCTGAAGGATTACTACGATGACGTGCAGGCCGCCGCCGAGACGAAGATGTCGCAGATTAGCCTGCAGGACATTATTGATTCCTATCGCCAAAGAGTTGAAGGCTGAAAGAGCCGGCCGGCATTTGGCTGGCTTTTCCCGTGACGGAGGCCCTCGTCTGCGCGCTGTCGATCGGCATGGAGCTCTGTGCCCGCCGTCGAGCCGCGCCCGCTGCCTGCTCCTGCTGTCGGTAGTTGCCGGTAGGGCTGGGGCCATGCGGTAAGGTAAGGGGGTTTCGTCGCTCGATCGGCAAGAAAGGCCTTGATGATTCTGTCGCTGGCGCCCATGGAGGGCATCACCGGGCACGTGTTCCGACGCGCCCACGCCGAGTGCTTCGGCGCCTTGGGGCGCTACTACACGCCGTTCGTCTGCCCGCCGCGCGTGGGCTCGAACTTTGGCAAGCGTGCCTGCAAGGAACTCGACCCGGCCATCAACGAGGGGCTCAACGTCGTTCCGCAGCTGCTTACCAAGGATGCCGACGAGTTCGTGTGGGCGGCGGGGCTTCTTGCCCAGTTGGGCTACGCCGAGGTCAACCTTAACCTGGGGTGCCCGTCGGGCACGGTGGTCTCGCACGGCAAAGGCGCGGGCTTCTTGGCCCATCCCGACGAGCTCGAGGCCTTCCTGCAGGACATCTGCTCCCGCTCGCCGCTGCCTGTCTCGGTCAAGACGCGCCTCGGCATGGCGGACGACGACGAGTTCGAGCGCATCCTCGACATCTACTGCCGTTGCCCCCTGGCGGAGCTCGTCGTTCATCCGCGCGTGCGGGCCGACGCCTACAAGGGTCGGCCGCGCCGCGAGGCCTATGGGCGTGCGCTCGAGGCGGCGCCCTTCCCCGTGGCATACAACGGCGACGTCTTTACCTGCGGCGATATGGATTCGCTTACGACGGAATACCCCGCGACGCGCCACGTCATGCTCGGCCGAGGCCTGCTTATGGACCCGGCGCTGGCCCGCCGGCTCTCCGGCGGCGCGCCGGCTACCGCCGCGGAGCTGCGCCGGTTCCACGACGCGCTGTTTGCCGCGTACGAGGCCGAGATGGGAGGCAACGCAGTCATGCGGATGAAGGAGTGGTGGTCCTACGCCAAGTTCCTGTTCGCTGACCCAGCGGCGGTGTTCCGCGCGGTGCGCCGCGCCCGCCGCGCCGACGAGTACACGGCCGCCGTGGACCGTGTTTTCTCGGCAAACAAGCTGCTCGCATAACAAGCGGGCTGCTCACAAAAAATAGCCGCGTCTCGCGCGGCCGTGGTGCGCTTCTGATACACCCCCTGTCCAATAATGCGAATCGTCAAGCAAGGGAGCGGACAAACCGCATCCCACAGACGGGGAAACCCACAACACGGAAAGAAGTGATCGCCATGTCCATCAACCGCAAGATCCTCAAGGTCCTCTCCATCATCTCCCTCGTGTTCAGCGTTCTCGGCGTGGTCCTCGGAGCCCTCATCGTCTTCCTCGGCTTCGCCAACCCAGATGGCGCCCTCAAGGCGGTGTCCGTCGCCTCGATCGGCGGCATGACCCACGCCGAGTCCCTCGCCGTAATCATCGGCGCCGGTGTCGTGCTCGCCCTCTACTTTATGTGGGAGTTCTTCGTCTCCCTCATGGGCATCCGCGGAGCCAACAACCCGAGCAAGATGGGCTTCGTGACCGTCGTCGCCGCCATCAGCGCCGCCGTCGGCATGATCGGCCTCGTCCTCAGCTTTGCCAACAACGGCTCTGTCGTCTCTTCCCTGGTCACCGCCGTCTTTGCCTGCGCGTTCCTCTACGTCTGCTACAGGGTCCGCGAGGAGGGCAAGGGTCTCCAGATGGCCTAAACCTCAGGCACGGGGCTCTGGGCGGGCCTTAAGACGCTCCCAAAGACAGGGTCCTCAAGGCAGAACCCGGGCAGCAAGAAGAGCGGCCGTCGGCAAAGCGCCGGCGGCCGCTCGGTTTAGGAGACGAGCGTGCGTCCGCTCAACAATAAGAAAGCGGCGATGCCTGCGGCGATCACGGCGGCGGTTGCCACGGCGATGATTCGCTCGCGGGGCTTTCTCTGGATGCACACAAGCATGACGATGCCGCTCGCAAAGCAGAAAATCGCGCTGAGCACGTGGCGGGGCGGGCTGCTCAGCATCATTAACGTGTAGGCGACGCCCATGAGCATCTGCGCCGCGAGCGTCATGCCCATCACGATGCCGCCGAAGGGGTTCTCTTTCTTTATGTAGAAGGCAAGAAGCCCACCTGGCAGCGTGAGCAGCGTACGCGGTCCCCAAATCGTTCGGTAGTACAGCCAAGCCATCGACGGGTCGGTCGCGTGCAGGGCGACCTCAACCAGGTACACGAGCGGCTGGCTAATCACAAAGAAGATAAATATCTTAAACATGCACTCAAGCGGCTTTTTGCAGTTGGTCGCAATCACGACCGCGAAGACGACCCACCATTCGACCATGACGGCGATATCGCGGTAGGACGTGTCGTCGAGCCATTTGGCAGAGCCGACGAGTCCCGTGTAGACGCCGGTGACGACGGCGAAGAGGATCACGACGGGCCAGCTCATCTTGAGTCCGCCGAAAAGTTTGCTCATGGGGTGCCCTTCTTGCTGCGGTTTCGGTGCGTTCGGTGTGGAATATAGTAGCCCTACCGCGTATGGTTGCGTGCTTATCGAAGGGGTCCAGATGCTTGATCGAGGGATTGTCTGCTGCGTTTTGGGGTGCGCGCTGGCTATTGCGACGGCGCTGCGCGCGCGGAAGCGGCCGAATCTCATCTCGAACGGGTTCGGGTTCGAGATCGCGCTTATCCTGGTCCTGGTTGGCGCGACCTATGTGTTCTGGTGGCTTGTGCAGACGGGGGTCCTCAGCGTCGACGGGCCCGCGACCGCCGTCTATTATGCCGTGTTCTATGGGCGCGGCGTGCTGTACGCGGTAACGGGCGCGGCGCTTCTTGCCAACGGGATATATGTGGCCCGGCGCGAGGGGTTCTCGCTTGCGCACGCGCTGCCCGCCGGTTGGGGCGCGGTGATGCTCTTCGTCGCGTATTGGGTCACGCTCGGGCCCGCAGCGGGGGACATGCCGGCGTATCCAGAGATCGTCGGCCAGACCATGGTCGCCGTCACGACCCTTGCTAACTACGTGCCGTTCGCGCTCTTTGGGGCCTGGATTTCCAACGAGATCTGCTATCGGTCGCGCAAGAAGCCCGAGCGCGAGTACGTGATCGTGCTCGGGTGCGGGATCCGCGAGGACGGCGGCGTGACGCCGCTTCTGCGCGGCCGCCTCGACGCGGCGATCGCGGCCTATGAGGGCGGCGGGCGCCAGGCAAAGATCATCTGCTCGGGCGGGCAGGGCCCCGACGAGGTCGTCTCCGAGGCGCAAGCGATGGCGAACTATCTGCTTGAGCAGGGGATTCCCGAGGCCGACATCATCCTTGAGGACAAGTCCACCACCACCGAGGAGAACCTGCGCTTCAGCCGCGCCATTATGGAGAAGCGCGGCGGGGCGGGGCACTGCACCATTGCCACCAATTCGTACCACTGCCTGCGCGCGGCCATGTACGCCCGTCGTGTCGGGCTCAACGCGAGCTGCGTGGGCGGGCGCACCGCGGCGTTCTTCTTCCCGGCGGCGTTTTTCCGCGAGTACATCGCGCTCGTGGTGCGCAACCGCTATGCCGTGGCCGTCTTTCTTGTGCTCGCGCTGGGCCGCTTTGTGCTCGCGGTTCTCGAAGTGGCGCCGGAAACCCTTTTCTAGCCCGGGGCGTCGCCGCGGGCGCCGGCTTGCGGGTGTTTTGGGACGGGCGCCAGCTTGCTACTGGTTGACGCCCGTCCCAAGGCGGTCGCCCGAGCCGCTAGTCGTAGGACTTCTCGAGCTCCTGGACGTCGCCGTTGCCGTAGTCGACCTTGACGACCTCGATGACATCGACGTTGGCCTGGTCGGACTCAAGCCGGTACTCGGTGAGCAGCATGTTGAGCGTGCTCACGTCGCCGTCGGACTTGAGGGTGACCGTGAGGGTGGAGCCTTCTTGCCTAACGGCCTCGATCTCCTGCCCGGGAATGGAGCCTCCGCCGAGCTGGAGCTGGATGTAGCCCTCGCGGGGCGCCCAGCCGTCGCCCGGCATGGCGACCACGTTTCCGCCAGCCACCTGCGTGGTGAGGCAGTCGAGCTCGTCGTCCTGGACCGCAGTCCAGTTCTGGGAAGGGGAGTCGGCGGACTTTGCGTTGCAGGCCGCGAGGCTGAATGCGCCGGCACCGGCAGCGAGTCCGCGGAGGAACGACCTCCTGCTCAGATTGATGGCCATGACTTCTCCTCACATAAAAATGGGACGCTTCCGTTACCGGAAGTGTCCCATAGGCGAGCGAGGTTTTGAAGCGGCTTTCCGCTACTCCATGACGACCCAGGCCCAGGTGCCGTCGCCGTCATCGATGTCCATCGGGGCGAGCGCGACGAAGCCCTCGTGGCGGGTCTCGGGAACGACGATGTGGCAGACCTCGGCCTCGACCGGGCTGCGGCCGAGGGTCTTGGCGGGAAGGTCGATCCAGACGTTGCCGACGAGCTCGGAGTGGACGTCCTCGCCGGGGCGGCCGTCGACGGTGAAGGAGCCGAGGACGCAGCGCTGGGGCTCGCCCCAGTCGAAGCCGTCGAGGGCGTTGGCCAGGGCCTCATAGGCGTTGGCGAGTTTCTGAACCTGCGGATTGCTCATAAAATCCCCCTTTGAGATATGCGGCGCGCGGCCGCGATAGGCGGAGTGCGTTAGGCGCGAGTATGGGCGCGAGGAGCTTCCGCGGCGGCAAGGATTTGGCGTGCGACGCGAAAACGTCGGCAGTCGGTTGCGCATCAAAGCGGTTATGTCGTTGTGTTGAAGATTAACGAGAACGGCGCGTGACCTGCTTAAACGTTCCTAAACAGTTTAAATGGATGATTTGAACGTTTTGGTAGTTGCCTGCGGTTTGTATGGCGGATTAGGGCCGTCGGGCGCGATAGCGTACACTAATTTGGTTGAAGTAATAAATGAAAGGACCCTCTTTATGGCTCGTAAGCTCACCGAAGAGGAACGCAACAATATCAATCTTCTTACCGCCGCGCTTGTTGCGGCGCTGCCGGCGCACCTGCGCAGCCAGGCGGGCGCCGTCGCGAGCTCGCTCGTGCGCATCCCGCGCGAGACTATCAAGCCTGCGGACGTGAACCGCATCGTGGGCCGCTGCGGCGAGAACCCCAAGCAAAAGGACGAGCTCAGGGCCGTTATCCGCGAGCTGGCGCTGGAGCCGCTCGAGAATGAGGATGGCGCGGGCGATCAGTTCCTTCTGCGCATTCCCGACGCGGGCGAGGCGGCGGAGATTGCCGCGGGTGCCCCGGACGGAGCGCCGGCTGAGGCGGACGGCGTGACCGAGGCTGACGGACAGGTGGCCGCCGGTGCCGACGAGGCGGCGGCTGCGGCCGAGGCGCCTGAGGAGGAGCCTGCGGAGGCGGCCGACCCGGCCCCCGCGCCCGAGAAGAAGCGCCGCCGTCGGCGTCGCGTCGGCGATAGGGGCGGCGTGAAGGCCGAGGCTCAGGCTGCTGCCGAGGGGCCCGCGCTGTCCGAGGGCGCCGAGACCGAGCAGCCCGCGGTTGCCGTGGCTGCGGAAGAGGCCGAGCCCGAGGTCGCCGCCGAGGTCGCCGAGACGCCCGCTGAGGCCGCGGTCGCCGAGCCCGTCGATGCTGCCGAGGCCCCTGCGCCCGAGAAGAAGCGCCGCCGCACTCGCCGCTCCCGCAAGAAGCCTGCGCCCGTGGCCGAGGCGGAGTCGCCCGCGCCGGATGCTGCCGCGCCCGCGTCGGCTGCCCCCGCACCGGAGAACGCCCAGGTTGTTGAGGCTCCTCTTGCCAGCGACGCTGCGCCCGTGGAAGCCACGCCCGAGGCCGGTTTCGCGCCTGCCGACGTCGTCGACGCTGCCGAAGCTCCGGCCGAGCCTGCCGCCGAGCCCGAGCCCGCCGCAAACGACGGCCAGCCTGCCGCCGAGCCCGAGCCCGCTGCCGTCGACCAGCCCGTCGCCGCACAGCCTGAGCCCGCTCCCGCTCCCGGTCCGCGCAACTCCCGCGGACGTGGGCGCCGCGGCGGCAACGGACGCGGCCAGGGCGGCAACCCCAAGCAGCAGGGAAAGACTCTCGCCGAGGTTCCCTACATCCGTCGCGGCGGGCAGACCGAGGCCGACCTGCGCGCCCGCATCGTCCAGCTCGACCAGCGCTTCTGGATGAACGGCTGGCTGCTTTCTCACCCCGGCGCTTTCCAGCTCTACGAGAAGGAGCTGCTCGCGCTCAATGAGTTCGTTGTCAGCGGCACCATGATCGGCGACGTGACCCGCCGCCAGCTCGCCTACCAGATGGGCGGCGACGAGAAGTTCTTCGAATACGGCTCCGACGGGTTCAAGCTGCTGCGCTCCATGGGCGTCGAGGACCTGATTCGCCACCGCCCGATGCCCAAGGCCGACCTGGTCTTCCATGCGCCGCGCCGCCGCAAGCACATGCGCGTCCTGGTTACCGAGAACCTCGACCCGTGGCTCGACGTCCACGATCTCATGTACGAGGACGGCGTCACGCAGATCCTCGGCGAGCGCATCCACGCCGTCGTGCTCGGCGGCGGCATGCCTGTGCTCGAGCAGAACCGCCTGCACCTGCTGCTCGATACCCTCGGCGCCGACAGCTATGAGGTTCTGTACTGGGGCGACATCGACCGCGCGGGCCTGGATATCCTCATTAAGCTCCAGGCGCTTCTTGACGGGAAGTTCGAGGTCAAGGCCTTTACGCCGGCCTACCAGCTTATGTGCGACAAGGCGATGGAGCGCTTCCCCGACCCTGCGGACAATGAGAAGACCGGTCAGATCAACATCGAGGTGCAGGACACCTCGGCCATATGCGACGGGCTCACGCCCGAGGCGGCCGAGTACGCGAGCGCCGTCATCGAGGGCTGCGGCCTCATCCCGCAGGAGATCCTGACCAAGCGCGACCTTTAGGGCCAAGAGCGGTTAGAAAGCAGGCCCCATCGTACGGGTCACGTGACCGGTACGATGGGGCCTGTCCCTTAACGGTAGGTGGCCGCTTTCCGGGCCACGGGCGTGTGCTAGGCGGCGACCTTCTCGGCCACGGAGCAAATCGCGGCCTTTACCTCGTCTTTATTGATTGAATCGGGGTCCTCGCACCACTGGCCGGCAAGGCCGACGCAGCCATCGAAGAGCAGGTCGAACTCCAGGCCGTTGACGTTTTGGCCGGAAGCGACCTGCGTCCAGTGGGTTCGGGCGAGCTCGCGCAGCTGTTCGCGGCCGCAGCCGGTCGCCTTGGGTCCCGCGATCCATGCGAGCGACTCGCGGTCGTCGAGAAGGGCGTCGCACAGGATGGCGCACGCCTCCGCCGCGCCCGTTTCGGCCGAGCCGGAGAACGCCTCTTCGCAGCGAATCGCGATGGCGGAGGCGGTGTCGGCCTCGATGGCGGCCGCCAGCTCCTCCAGGTTCGCGAAGTGCGCGTAGAACGTTGCGCGGTTCACGTTCGCGAGCGACATGACCTCTTTAACGGTTATCTGCTCGAGGTCCTTCTCGCGGCACAGCGCAAGAAAGCTCTCTTTGATGGCGGCGCGGGTCCTGCGGACACGCCGGTCGAACGGCGCCTTGGTCCTGCTCGTCTCCATATGGGTCCCCTGGTCGATTCTGCTTCGTTTTACAAGAAGAATCGTAGGGGCGAACTGTTAAGGGCCTTTTACTCCCCGCAACAGATGTTGGTTACGTTCGGTTGCGGGCGTGTTTCGCCAAAACCGACGGATGCGGCGCGTTATTGCCCCAGGGCGGCGCGAATGGCGCCGGCGTCGCCCGTGTAGCGCACGGCCTGCATCCCCGCGACGCGCGCGCCCTCGCAGTTGTCGGCGTTGTCGTCGACAAAGAGGCACTCGGCGGGCACGAGGCCGTACCGCTCACAAAGCAGCTGGTAGATCTCGGGGTCGGGCTTCATCATCCGTTCCTTGCCCGAAACCACCGCGCCGTCCATGAGCTCCCATGCGGGCATGTGGTTGAGCTGCTCGTGAATGCGCGTCCCGGCGTTGGAGAGCAGGTAGATGCCGTAGCCCTCGCGCTTGAGCTCGGCGGCGAGCGTGTTTGTCTCCTCGATGGGGGAGGAGTAGGCGGCCCAGCCGGCGAAGCATGCGTCGAGGTTCGGCCAGAGACGCTCGTCCAGGTGAGCGCGGGCCACGCGCAGCATCGTGTCGTAGCTTACGGTTCCGGAATCCAACAAAGCCCAGGTCGGGCTGGCAAAGAGAGCGCGGTTGAGCGCGGCGGCGTCCTCTTCGTTCTGGGTGAACTGCGCCGCGAAGTACGGCCCGTCGAAGCGCATGAGCACGTTGCCCATGTCCCACACCACGTTCTTTACCACCATATGCGCTCTCCTGACTGCTCAGTAGAATTCAGAAGTCCAACAAAGCCAAGGATAAGGCTTCGCTGCTACATCGCCGTGGCCGCCACCTTCAAATTTTGCCGTGCGATGCGGCGTCGTGCGGCGGGGCGCCTTGCGCGGAGCTCGTGCCCTAGGCGTCGATCTCGAAGTCCCCGCCCACAACTTCGGTCGCGGTCTCCTTGAGCCAGGCACAGGGATCGTCGAGCTCGGAGAAGGTCGCGTCGGCGGCGGCGAGCTCGTTGGTGTAGTCCTTGAGCGCGTAGATGCGGTAGGTCTCGCCGTCGGTGTGGTTGACGAGCGGCGTCCACACGACGTTCTGGACGCTCACTTGGCCGCTTTCGTCGCGCACGAAATCGCAGCTCAGCATGCCCTCGAGCTCGTTTTTGGGCGACGGGGCCTCGTGGCGGGAGAGGAAGTTGCCCAACGAATAGGCCACGAGGGTCTTCTTGCCGCTCGAGCCCTCGACCCAACGCATGGGGCCGATGACGTGCGGGTGCGAGCCGAGCACAACGTCGACGCCCAGGTCGGCGAGGTATTGGGCGTACTCAAGCTGGGTCTCGTCGGCCTCCATGAGGTTCTCGGTGCCCCAGTGCATGGCCACGAGGACGACGTCGGCCTGCTGCTTGGCGCTGGCCACGTCGGAGGCGATGCGGTCCTTGTCGATAAAGTTGACGGCGTAGCTCGGCAGATCGGACTGCTCGTAACCGTTGACGCCGTAGGTGTAGTCAAGAAGCGCGAAGGTGATTCCGTTGCGCTCGACGGTTGCGATCTTCGCTGCGTCCGCGGCATTGCTGGCGGTGCCGGTAAAGACGACGTCCTTGGTTTTCCACAGCTCGCAGGAGTGGTCGTTCGCGCCGAAATAGCCCCAGTCGTAGCTGTGGTTTGAGGCGGATCCGACGAGGTCGAAGCCCGTGTCCACGAGGGCGTCGGCCATGGCGTCGGTCGTGTTGAAGGAGGGGTAGCCCATGGGGCCGATGTCGTCTCCGCCGCAGTGGGTCTCTTCCTTTACGTAGGCGAGGTCGGCGGATTCGATATAAGGTTTGATGTTCTCGTAGATGCTTGTGTAGTCGTATTTACCGTCGCCGACCTCGCCGGCCTGCGCGTCGGCGTAGGCGCCGATGCGCTCTTCGGGCAGGTTGTCGCCAACGGCGACGAAGTGGACGGAGGACGGGGCGACGGCCTGGGTCGCCTCGGCCTCAGTGTTGTTCGCGGGCTGGTCGGCGGGGGAGCCGCATGTGGAGAGGAGTCCGCCGATGGCGAGGGCTGCGACGACGAGCATGGCCGCGACCGCGGGAATCGTTCCGTTGAGGGCGGGCTTTCGGCGCACCGTCGCCCGGCGACGGCCCTTCTGCGGGGGCTGCGACCTGCGCGTGCGCTGCCGTTGGGGATGGGGCGCCGCCTGGTGGCGTGGCCGGGAAGTCGTGGAGTCAGCACGACGTGTGCCGCGCCGGCGATTCTGCCCGTTGCTGCCGCTTTGGTCGTAGGGGGAAAGGCCGCGCATGATGGCTCCTTGCTGGACCTGGTTTGCGGGGATGCGTGCAGGTCCGATTGTAGCCATGGCCAAGGGCGGCCCTCCGCGACGCGCCTAAGCGGCTGTTCCTGGACGCCTGACGCCGTGAGTTCGTGCAAGCTCTGACTTTTCGCACTTTAAAACTGGTTTGGCTGAGTAGGACGGTCAATTTTCCTGGGCAAACGTGGCAAAAATAGCCCCTTATGCCTGAGTGATCCAGTTTTAAAGTGCGAAAAGCCAGAGTTTGTTTACGCGGTCTCGGAGAAAGGGCCTCGAAAGCTCCAAATCGCTAATGTGAAGCGAATATAGTTCGCTTGCAAACCGTTTGCATTCAAACTAATATGGGCACCGCAATCAACCGCCACGCTAAACACGCCGCACGAAAGCGAGCCCATGGTCAACGACGAGCTGCATTTCCTGCTCCTTAAGGCGCACAACGTTTCCAGCAGGCGCATCCAGGCTATGACCAGCGAGCTCGGCCTCACGCCGGGACAGCCGAAGGTCCTCGAGTACCTGCTCGAGCACGACGGCGCGCAGGCAAGCGACATCTGTCGCGGCTTCGCCATTGACAAGTCGACCATGGCCTCGATTCTCCCGCGCATGGAAAAGGCGGGTCTGGTGCGTCGAGAAGCGAGCCCGACCGATCGCCGGGCGAGCCTCATTTGGATCACCGATAGGGGCCGTGAGCTGGCGCTTATTGTCAAGCAGGCAATCTTTGCCGTGGACACCGACCTGACGCGCGGAGTCTCGGCCGAAGACTTGGCGGCCTGCGAGCGGGTTCTGGCGGCAATCGCGAAGAACGCCGAAAGCCAACCGACGAAGTAGGGGAAAGGAAACTATTTGATGGAAGAGACCGGCTTCAACACGAACAACCTCGGCCGCAGGACCTTCTGGTTCTGCCTGGGCATCTTGATCAACTCCATTGGCATCGCGTTTATTACCAAGGCGGGCATGGGCACCTCCCAGATCTCGAGCGTGCCGTATG
>CAVIBB010000049.1:5791-13744 GCA_963640745.1 Paludibacteraceae bacterium | reverse complement strand
TTTCTTGGCAATATGCAGTTGAGGCTAAGGTTTTGTCATAAAAAAGGAACCTATGCGAACGCAGGCGTGTTCGTATAGGTTCAGCAAAACAAAGGACCGCATGCGACGGGCTCGCCCCTTCGTTCTTCAGCACAATAAAACGCTCCAGGTGGTACTTCGTGCACCACTTGGAGCGTTTTATCGGCTTTTTTCGCGCCACCTCGACGGATTTCTTGCCGAGGTGGTACCACCTCGACGAGCTCCTGACGAGAAGCGCGGTCGGGCAGGTGCCAGCGGGCGGTTTTCTCACCGCACCCCGCGCTAGTGCGTCGTGGCCTGCTTCAGCGCAAGGTGCCAGCCGGCTCGCTTGGCGTCGACGACGGCGGCATCCATCGCCGGCTCAAACATCCGGCGCGAGACCTTCTCGTAGATGGCGTTGCCCTCGTAGAGACCCGCGGAGCGTCCGGCGACGAAGCCCGCGCCCGCGGCGGAGAGCTCGTTTAAGCTCGACACCACCACGTCGGCGCCCGCCATGTCGGCCTGGAACTGCATGAGGTAGCCGTTGGCGGTCACGCCGCCGTCGGCGCGCAGCTCGCCCACCGCAAGGCCAGTGTCGGCGCGCAGGGCATCGAGCACGTCGGCTATCTGGTACGGGATCGACTCCGCGCAGGCGCGCACCATCTCGGCGCGGCCCGTCGTGCGCGTCACGCCGGTAAGAAGCCCCGTGGCCTCGGTGTCCCACCAGGGCGCGCCCAGGCCCGTGAAGGCCGGCACGAAGTACGCGCGGTCCGCCGGGTTCGCCTCGGCGATGATGCCCTCCACCTCGGCCGGATTGGAGATAAGCCCCATCTGGTCCTTAAGCCAGGTGATGGTCGCGCCCGTGTAGTTGAGGTTGCCCTCGAGCACGTAGGAGCGCTCGCCGCCGAAGTCCCACGCGATGCTCGACACAAGGCCGCTCTTGGACTGCTTGAGCTCGGCCCCCGTCTGCATCATGACCGACGAGCCGGTGCCGTAGGTGGCCTTGGTGTCGCCGGGAACGAGGCAGTTCTGCGCGGCAAGGGCGGCCTGCGAGTCGCCCAGCACGCCGCAGATGGGAACCGGCTCGGCAAAGAGCCCGCCCATCGTGGTGTGGCCAAAGACGGAGTCCGAGCAGCGCACCTCGGGCAGCGCCGCGATGGGCACGCCGAAGTCGTCGCACAGCGCGCGCGACCAGGCGCCCTCGCGGATGTTCAGCAGTTGCGTGCGGCAGGCGTTCGACGGCTCGGTGGCAAAGGCGTGCTCCTCCGTCAACTTGAAGACGAGCCAGGAGTCGATGGTGCCCAGGCACAAGGTCCCGGCGTCTCTCGCCGCCGCCACCGCAGGCACGTTGCGCAGGAGCCACGCGAACTTGGCCGCCGAGAAGTACGGCGAGAGGGCCATGCCGGAGAGCTCGGCCACGCGCTCGGCCACACCGTCGCGGGCGGCCATCTCGTCGCAGATGTCCTTCGCGCGGCCGCACTGCCACACGATGGCGCGCGCGAGCGGCTCGCGCCGGTCGCGGTCCCAGGCCAGGCAGGTCTCGCGCTGGTTGGAGATGCCCACCGCGCGGACCTCGCCCGCCGCGACGCCGGCCTTCTTGCAGACGTCGCGGGCGCAGGCGAGCACGTTGGTCATGATCTCCTCGGCGTCGTGCTCGACCCAGCCGGCCTCGCTCACGTACTGCTCATGCGGGCGCGAGGCCTTCTGAACGAAGTTGCCCTCGGCGTCGAAGAGAAGCGCCTTGGTGCCCTGCGTGGACTGATCGATAGCGAGGACGAGGGAGCGGCCGCCGCCCCCCGCGACCCCGGAAACAACGGCCGCCATGCCCTACTCCCCCGCCTTCTCGAGGAACTCGCGCGCCGACGCGGCGATGCCGCGGGCGTCGAGGCCGTAGTGCGCGAAGACCTCAGGCGAGGTGCCGGTGATCACGGGCGCGTCGGGAAGCGAGAGGCACTTGACCGGGCGCGGGCAGTTCTCGCCCACGACCTGCGCGACCATGGAGCCGAGGCCGCCGAAGGGCGAGTGCTCCTCGACCGTGAGGACGGCGCGGGCGCTCTTGGCCGCGTTGACCACGGCGAGGGTGTCCAGAGGCTTCACGCAGTACATATCGAGCACGGTGGTCGAGATGCCCTGCTGCTCGAGGAGCGCCGCCGCGTCATAGGCGGGCTTGACCATCTCGCCGCAAGCGATGAGCGCCACGTCGGTGCCCTTGCAGAGCACGGTGGCCTTGTCCATCTCGAACGGGCAGTTGTTCTCGTCGTAGACGTCCTCGACGGGGTTGCGGCCAACGCGCACGTAGGCGGGCTTCTCGTCCTCAAGCAGCGCCTCGATGAGCTTGGCCGTCTGGAAGCGGTCGCTCGGCAGGTAGACGCGCATGTTGGGGATGGCGCTCATGGCGGCGATGTCCTGCGCGGAGTGGTGGCTCATGCCGAGGGCGCCGTAGGAGACGCCGCCCGAGATGCCGATGAGGGTCACGTTGGTGTTGGAGTAGGCGCAGTCGACCTTGGCCTGCTCGTAGGAGCGGGTGGAGACGAAGGACGCCGGGCTCGCGGCGAAGGCCTTCTTGCCGCAGGAGGCGAGGCCGGCGGCGATGGAGACGAGGTCCTGCTCGGCGATGCCGACCTCCACGGACTGCTCCGGGAACTGCTCGAAGAAGGGGGCGAGCGAGGCCGAGCCGCGCGAGTCGGAGCACAGGACCACGATGTCCTTGTCGGTGGCCGCGTGCTCGAGGAGCACGTCGCAGATGGCCTTGCGGTTGGCGATCTTGTTAGGCATTGAGGGCCCCCTCTCGGGCGGTGAAGTCGGCGACGATCTGCTGGTACTCGTCGTCGTTGGGCAGGTGGTGGTGCCAGGAGGCCTTGTTCTCCATGAGAGAGGAGCCGAAGCCCTTGACCGTGTTGGCGATGATAACCGTGGGCTTGCCCTTGGTCTCGGCCGCCAGGGTGAAGGCGGAGTCGAGCGCGGTGAGGTCATTGCCGGGGACGGAGAGCACGTTCCAGCCGAAGGCGGCCCAGCGCTCCTCCTGGGAGTCCTGCTTCATGACCTCCTCGGTGGTGCCGGAGATCTGCAGGCGGTTGCGGTCCACGAGGGCGCAGAGGTTGTCCAGGCCGTAGTTGCCGCCGGACATGGCGCCCTCCCAGACGGAGCCCTCGGCGAGCTCGCCGTCGCCCATGAAGACGTAGCTGCGGTAGTCGCGGCCGTCCATCTTTGCGGCGAGGGCCATGCCCACGGCAACGGGCAGGCCGTGGCCGAGCGAGCCGGAGTTCATCTCGATGCCGGGGAGCTTGTTGTTCGGGTGGCCGATGTAGGGGCTGCCGAACTTGGAGAAGCGCGCCTTGACGTCGTCGAGGTCGAGGTAGCCCTCCTCGCAGAGAACCGCGTAGTAGGCCTCCATGGCGTGACCCTTGGAGAGGACGAAGCGGTCGCGGTTCGGGTCGTCGACGGTGGCCGGGGAGATGTTGAGGTGGTTCTTGTAGAGCACCATCAGGGCGTCGATGACGGACATGTCGCCGCCGATGTGGCCGCCGCCGCCCGCCATGATGATGTCGACGCAGTCGCGGCGAAGGCGCCAGCGAAGATGCTCGAGCTCAGCGATGCTTGCCATTAGTTCTCTCCTCTCAGGTAGGCCTTGACGTCCTCCTCGATGGGGTCGTAAAGGTCAGGCTTGATGCCGATGTACTTGCAGGCCTCGTAAAGGACGGGCACGACATCGGCGTGGATGGCGACGCAGTGGTGGATATAGGGGCCCTCGACGATCTTTGCCTCGAGGCGCTTGAGGTTGTCGACCTCGACCCACAGGTAGGTGCCCATCCCGGCCGGGCCGTCGATGCCGCGCGCGTTGCCCAGCAGCAGCGAGTACTCGCCGTTGTCGCCGTCGAAGCGGGCCAGGGTGAGGTCGCCGTGCTTGGCTTCGGCGGTGAGGGCGCCGGGGTGCTCGAAGGCGAGCGGGTAGGTGAGCTTGGGCTTGCAGCAGGCGACGGAGCAGGGCCACGGGCCGCAGTGCTGGAGCAGCTCGCCGTTCTCGTTGTCCGGGTGGCGCACGGTCCAGTCGGCAAACATGCCGCGGTGGCGTCCGAGGTCGGCGGCCTCAACGAGAAGTGCGGTGATGGCGCCGTGGATGTCCGTCTCGCAGACGATGGGGATGCCCATCTCGTTGAGGATGGCGTTGGCGGCGCAGGGCATGATGCCGAGCTCGTCCTGCAGCGCGTTCCAGCACTGAATGGCGCCGGCGTTGCAGCCGTACTTGTCGACCAGGTTCTTCATGGCGATGGCCAGGCCCGCGACCTCGGGAACCTTGTCCTCAGGGATGCAGATCTCGAAGCTCTCGCGGATGTGGGCGAGCATGGCCTCCATGGCGGCCTCGTCGGCCTGGGCGGCGCGGACGGCCTGCACGAGCTCAGTCATGGGGATGGGGCTGAGCTGGATGTTGAACTTCTCGAGCAGCTCGCCCTCGTTGCACATGGTGGACCAGAAGTCGAACGGGCGGGTGGCCATCTGCAGGATGCGGGTGTGGCGGAAGGTCTTGACCACGTTGCACACGGCCAAGAAGTCCCAGACGCCGCGCTCGAACTCGGGGTCGGTCAGGCGGCAGTTGGTCAGGTAGGTAAAGGGCACCTGGAAACGGCGCAGGACCTTGCCGGTGGCAAAGAGGCCGCACTGGGAGTCGCGCAGGCGGGTGCCGTCGGGCTCGGGGCGCTCGTCGCGCGGGCCCCACAGCAGCACGGGCAGGCCGAGCTCCTTGGCCAGGCGGGCGCAGAGATACTCGGTGCCGAAGTTGGCGTGACAGAGCATGATGCCGTCGACGCCGGCCTCGCGGAACTTCTTGACGATGGGCTCGATGTGGGAGTCGTCGAAGAGCAGCCCCTCGTCGTTGATGTCGTCGATGTCCACGAAGTCCACGCCGAGCTCGCGCAGACGGTCGGCAGTGAGGCCGCGGTACTTGATGGCGTCCGGCGCGCTGAAGATGCTTCGGCGCGTGGGCACGAAGCCCAGCTTGATCTGGTCCATAGGAACCCCTCTCTCTGTGTATTGTTGCCGCCCACCGAATCGTTTACTAAACGGCTGATATTTGGCGATTCGAGGCGACGCCCTCTGGCAAATAGCGTTCTACCTGCTGTGACGCATCATAATGTCGCCTACTACCGTTCACGGAGTTGAGGGTCGATTACTAAATCTTTAGTACTAAACTCTGGTCAAATCAGCCATTTGGAGAGAGGGGCCGCAATGGCGAAAGTGACCGCCCGCGACGTTGCGAAGGCGGCCGGGGTAAGCCCGGCGACCGTTTCGCTCGTGTTCCGCAACAAGCCCGGCGTGGGCAACGACACCCGCGAGCGCGTCTTCGCATGCGCGCGCGACCTCGGATTCGAGTACGCACTGCCCGATGCGCCGCGCAAGACGAGCACGCTGTTGCTCGTCATCTACAAGCAGCACGGCCGGGTGCTCGCTGACACGTCGTTCTTCGAGAGCCTGATCAAGGGCGTGAGCGACGCGACCTACTCGCTCGGCTACCACCGGCTGTCAATCTCTTATTTCTACGCGCAGCAGGACAAAGAAGAGCAGCTCGCGGCCATACGGAGCGTCAAGTGCGCGGGCATAATCCTACTCGCCACCGAGATGCGCGCGGGCGATGTGGCGCAGTTCGAGCGGCTCGGCGTGCCCATCGTGCTGCTGGACAACTGGTTTCCTACCAAGCACCTGGACAGCGTGGTCATCGACAACACGCGCGGCGCCTGGTCGGCGGTGCGCTACCTCGCCAACGTTGGCCACCGCGAGATCGGCTACCTGCACAGCTCGACCGAGATCCGCAACTTCCTCGAGCGGCGCGAGGGGTATCTCTCCGCGGCGCGCGGGCTCGACGACGACGTGAACTCGGTGCACTCCATCGTGGGCGTGGGGTCGACGCTCGAGAGCGCGTATTCAGACATGAGCGAATACCTCGACCACGATCCGTACCTGCCCACGGCGTTCTACGCGGATAACGACGTCATCGCCATCAGCTGCATGCGCGCGCTGCAGGACCACGGGTACCGCGTGCCGGAGGATATCTCTATCCTCGGCTTCGACGACGAGACGTCGGCCGCAACATGCAATCCGCCGCTGACCACGATGCGCGTGCCGAAGTCGCGGATGGGGGCGCTCGCGGTCAAGCGACTCGTCGACCACATCCATGGCGAGACGGAAGGCGAGGTCGTTCGCATCGCCGTCCTGCCCGAAATCGTGCAGCGCGCGAGCGTCGCCCCGCCGCCGGCCGACGAATAGCGAGGCAACGGAGGCCTTTCTGGCCACCGGTAGATGAACAACGGGCGTTTTGCGACCGAATTTGAGCCCTCGGATGCAGAAACTCTGACATTTCGCACTTTAAAACTGGAGTCGGCGAGTATCCATGAAGAAGGCGGCGACGTTTGCCCAGTTGGCAAGCGTCGCCGCACTTGGTCTAGTCAACGAACCCAATTTTAAAGTGCGAAAAGTCAGAGTTTGCGTCACCTGAGGCGCATGGCCTCCTGGACGGCGCCGGCGAGGTTCGCGTCGTTGCCGAGCTCGGCCACCTTGACCTGCGGCGTCGGAATCCCGCCGAAGACTTGGTACGCCTCGACCACAGCGGGCATCTCCGCACGCATGGCGGCGAGGAGCTCGGGGCGAGCCGAGATGCCGCCCGAGATGACGAACACCTCGGGGTCGATCACGCACTGAAGGTTAAGGAGCGTGGCGTCGAAGGCCCGCGCATAGCGGGAAAGCGCCCGCAGCGCCGCCTCGTCGCCGGCCTCGACCCACTCGAAGATCCTGTGCCCATCGAGGGAGTCGTCAGACTTGATGCCCTTCTCGGCGGCGACCATGTCGCGGAGGCCTCGCCAGCCGCAGGCGCCGGAAAACAGATCGAGCCCCAGGTCGGAACCCGCGCGGACGTCGTTTCGCAGGAAGCTGAACTCACCGGCGAAGCAATGGGCGCCGCGAAGAACGCGTCCGTCGATGACGATCCCGCCGCCGATGCCCGTGCCGATGGCGAGCACGACGCCGCACTTCGTCCCGCGAAGCGCGCCGGCCGCGTACTCGCCGAGCGCGCAGCACTTGCCGTCGTTGTTCACGGCCACGGGCAGGCCGAGCTCCTCGCGCAGGCGACGCCCCAGGGGGCACCCGTCCATATAGAGCAACGCGCCGCCGCGATGAATCGTGCCGTCGGGGTCGTCTTCGTAGATGCCGCCGGGGACCGACACGCCCACAGCCTCGACGCGATCAAGGTGCGGGCGCACGAGGTCGGCAAGAACCGCGACCAGCTCATCGGCCGTCTCGAACGCCGTGGGGAGGCTGCCGCGCGTGACGATGTGGAACTCCTCGTTGAGAATCGCCCACTTGACGGCCGTGCCGCCGATATCGATGCCGAAGTAGTTCTTCATGCGTTTCTCTCCTTAAGGCCAAAGGCCGCGGGACGGGCCCCGGCGCAGCGGCCGCGAGCACACGCCGCAGAGCCGGGGCGCGGGCCAACCCGCCCGTTAAAGCAGGTACTTGTGGATAAGGTACACCGGCGTGCAGCTCCAGGCGTGGCAATAGCCGTTCACGATGGGCAAGCCGTAGGGGCTGAAGTCGGGCTTGTCCTGGTCGAAGGCCTCCCAGAAGGTATCGGCGCCGAGGGCGATCATCTTGCCCCAGTAGCTCTTCATGAGGCTCGTGGCCTCGTCGGCAAGCCCCGCCTCAAAGAGCGCCTCGACCACATGGTGGTACATGTACGGCGTCGCGATGCCGCGCACCGGAAAGAGCTCGGCCACCGCACGCTCCATGAGGGCTCGGTTGCCCTCGTCGTCGAGGACGTGAGCGAGCACCATCCAAACCTGGCTCGCGATGTTGTACTCCTCCCCCGTCGTCACAAAGAGGCCGCGCTCGGCAACGAAGAGCTGCTCACGGGCATAGTCGACCATACGATCGAGGGTCTCGGCGTAGGCCGGGGCGTCCGCGTCGCCAACG
>CAVIBB010000049.1:0-5760 GCA_963640745.1 Paludibacteraceae bacterium | reverse complement strand
CTGACGCAGCACGTAGATCGTCTCGGCCTGGCCGCAGGTGTCCTTGTTGAACTCGTGGGACCAGTCGACGAAGACGGGATAGGAATCGCTCGTCGCCAGGCGGCCGTCGGCGTCGACCATGCGCAGGGTATAGTCCATCTGCTTCTTGCAGACGGGATAGAGCTCGCGCACGAGGTCGAGGTCGGGGTGCGCCGCGTGCAGGTCGGAAAGCACGCTGATGAAGAAAAGGCTGTACTCGAAGAGGAACGTGTCGTCGGGCACCGGCGCGGGCTTGGTAAAGACGTTCGCGCTGATGCGGCCGTCCGCGGCCGTCATCCCGGCAAAGAGATAGAGGCAGCGCTTGACCAGCTCGACGTTGTCGAAGGTCGCGTAGTTAGCGAGGGCCCGCAGGCGCAGGTCGCCGAGCCACAGGCGCCGGTCGCGCTTGGGGCCGTCCTCGAAGACCTCCTGCATGCAGTCGGCGAGCGTTTTGGCCGAAACGCGACAGATGGCCTCGAGCTCAGGGTCGCCCAGGTCGGGCACGGTAAGCGCCGCGATATCCACCGCGCTCTCGGCCATGACGAGCGGGTTCGAGAAGTGCGCCGCCCACTTAAGGGAGGTGTCGACGGCCTCGATGCGCACGTAACGGAAGCTGTAGCGGCGTGGCAGCTCGAGGCGGGCGGGCAGGACATCGAGGTGCACGTACTCGTCCTGGATCCACGACTTGGAGAGCCAGCCGTCGTAGTCGGCCGGGTCGGCGGCGAGCTCGGCGGGGATCTCGGCGAAGCTCAGCTTAAGATACGGCGGCGGGGGCGCGCACGAGGCCCAAGTCGGGTGCGAAAGCCGTGCCGGCGGCAAAGGCCCAGCCCGCCACAAAAAACAAGTCGCAGGCCGCAAAGGACAAGGCTCCCGTCGCACGCACAGCCGCCGCGCAGGAGCGCCTCGACCAGATTGTCTCCGCGGCGGTCAAGGTCATCAACGAGTCGGGGCTCGCGGGTCTCTCGCTCCCCGCCGTCGCGGCCGAGGTCGGCATAAGCCACGTGAGGGTGCTCCGCTACGTCGGAAGCAAGAAGGGCCTGCTCGAAGAGGTCGTCAAGCGCGCCTACGACAAGGCTGAGCGCCAAACGGGCTACGTCGCGTCGTTTCTTCCCGGGGGCGCACGCGAGGGCGAGAAGCCGAGCCTGCCCGAGTATTGCCGCATCCTCATCGAGGAGAACAGCGGCCGACGCGAGCTCGTGTTGCTCTTCCACACGCTGAACACCGAGTCGTACCTGCCGGACAGCCCCTTGCACGAGTACTTTACCGAGCGCACGCGACACATGCTCGACAGGAACGACGAGCTCAAGTGGGACGTGCCCGAGGGCGTGAACGCCTCGGACGCGTACTCGTGCGCCCTCGCGACGATCTATGGGCTGGAAGGGCGCTGGCTGGAGCGACCGGGCGAGGTCGACCTCGTCGAGGAGTGGTCGCGCTTCGAGAAACTGCTCTTCCCGTTGCCGCTATGGGAAGGTCGCCGGTAACAGACGGCATTGTGAGAGCGCTCGGGCGACGCGAAACATAGGGGGCGCCCGCGGCCTCGCCCCGAAAACAGGGGTTGTGCGCCCTCCGTTCGGCGCCCATCATGCACAATCCCCAAATTCGGGGAAATAACCCCTCTATTCTGGGGTTGTGCGACTTGGCGTCCAAAGATGTGTCGCACAACTCCGAATTCCAGGGGCGCTGGGAGCGATGAGGCTTCCGCCTCGAGACAGCACGGCCCTACCCGCGCGTCGAGAGGTCGTATTTGGCGACAACGCGACGGATCGAGCGACCCCAAGGGCGCCAAATCACGGCGAGGAAGCCGGTGGTGGCGACTCCATGCACGACATCGAGCGGAGCGCCGGCGGCGTAAGCCGCCACAATCGCGGGCAGGCTCAGCGGGCGCACGAAGCCGAGCACGTAGTAGCCGTTGAGAATGGCGCCATACATAAGTGCGCTCACGAAGCCCCAAGCATAGAGCACCCCGCGACGCTCGAGCGCGCCGTGGTCGGCGAGTACCCCACCGAGGTAGCCGACGAGCCCCCACGCATACATCTGCCAGGGCGTCCACGATCCCTGACCAAAAAAGAAGTTCGAGACCAGGGCCGCGACGGCGCCCACGACAAAGCCGGAGCGCCGCCCGAGCGCCGCCCCAGCCACGATAGCGATGGCGCTCACGGGCTTGACGTCCGGAATCGGCGCAAAGAGCACGCGCCCCGCGGCGGCCGTCGCCCCCAACACTGCCGTGGGCATGAGCTGACGCAGCGGGGGACGCGACGCCTCGAAGCTCGCGAAGAGCAGTCCGACGGCGAGCACGGCGACCAGCAGCGTGAGGCCGGCGGTGACGTCGAAGCCGACGGCGGCTGTGGCGACCATGACCGCAGGCACCGCGAGCAGGGCTGGGATCTCAAGCGCCGCCAGAACGCGTGACCAGGGAAACGTCGACTCTCTTTGCTGCATCACACACACCTCCTCACGGCCGGTACAGCCACGAGTCGGCAAAGAAGTCCGCCGTCGGCTGCGTGGCCGTAACGCACCCGTCGAACATGAGGCTCACGCGGTCGGCGACTGCCTCGACGAAGGCCATGTCGTGCGTGGCCAGAAGCACCGTCGCGCCAGCCTCACGCGCGGCGACGACCGCGCATGCCACGTGCTCCCGCGCCGCGGCGTCAAGACCCTTGGTCGGCTCGTCAAGAAGGAGCAGCCGGGGGCGACAGAGCATCAACTTCTTAAGCGCAAGCAACTGCTGCTGACCACCGGAGAGGTCATACGGGTGTCGGTCAGCCGCCTCAGCGAGCCCCAGCTCCGCAAGCGCCGCGTCAACCTCAGCCGCACCGTAACCAGCGCCGCTCCCCCACTCGGAAAGCTCGTCGCGCACCGTCTCGCACGCAAGAATGGCCTTCGGCGACTGCGGCAGAAGCGCCTGCGAAGCCGCGAGCGCGTTCTTCACGCGGCCCTTCTGCGGCTTGGCCACCCCGGCCAGCACCGAGAGTAGAGTCGTCTTTCCGCAGCCGTTGCCGCCCACGAGCGCGCGCACTTCTCCTTGAACAAGCCGCAGGTCAAGGCCGCGAAGCACCCAATCGCAGTCGCGAGCATGCCGGTACCAGGCCTCACGCACCTCCACCGCCGCGGAAGAAGGCAAAGGAGCCGTTCCCTTGTCCACCGCAATGGAGCGCGGAGCGCAGGCCCTGCTCACCGGAACCTCGCGTACCGCGCCCGCCTCGACGGTAAACGAGCACGTCGCGTACTCCGCCATCGCGCGCGGCGCGTGCGTGGCCACGACGACCGTGATGCCGAGCTCGCGGTTCGCACGGAAAAGCAGGCCGAGAAAGGCCTTCTCGGCAATGGGGTCGAGCATGCTCGTCGGCTCGTCCAGCAGCAGCAGCCGCGGCCGCATAGCGAGCGCCGCCGCAAGGGCGAGCGTCTGCCGCTGCCCACCGGAGAGCTCGGCCGTCTGTGCGCGGAACCACGGCTCCATGCCAAAGAAATTGCAGGTCTCGGCCACACGGCGACGCATCTCGGGCTCGGGCACGCCGAGGTTCTCGAGCCCGAAGGCCATCTCGTGCCACACCGTGTCGCACACGATCTGCGCGTCGGGGCTCTGGAACACGTAGCCGACCGCCTGCGCGGAAGCGACGGGCGAGAGGCCCGCGACGTCCTCGCCGAAGACTCGCACCGTGCCCGAGAGCTCCCCCGCCGGTCGGATCTCCGGCTTAGCGAGGCGCAGCAGCGTCGACTTCCCTGACCCCGTGGCGCCGCAAAGCAGGGCGAACGCGCCCTCGGGCACCGAGAATTCCACATCATTAAGCACGTGCGCGCCGCCGCCCGCGTACCCGAAGCTCACCGCATTAAACTCAAGCGCCGCGCTCATCGCAGCCCCCTCCAACGTAGCCGCTCAACCAGCGCAGCGCCGGCCGGCACGAACATCATCGCAGCGTAGGGTACGTATCCCCACCAGGCAAGAAGCGACGGCATCTTCGGATAGAAGCGCCACTGCGAGCATGCCGCGACGGCGAGAAACGCACATACCGCGAGCGCAAGCACGATGCCGCAAAGCGCCGCCACGTCGGACTCGCGAAGGACATCGGGCCGATAGCTCGTGCGCCGCGACCCCGAGTCCCAGCCGCGCGCCCTCATGGCGTCCGCGCGCTCGAGCGAGTCCTCAAGCGCCCAGCCCATGAGCTGCCCAGACTCGCGCGTGAGTCGATCTCGCAGGCCGGGGCGCGCGCCCGCCGCCGTGCACGCGCAAAGCGACGCCTCGACGCCGCGCGCGCGACGAAGCATCTGGGGCATGAGCTGCGCCGCCATTGAAATCACGAGCGAAACGGACGCCGCTCGGCCTTGGGCGAGGCCGAGCAGGCGGTCTTGCGTGAGCACCGCGGCCGCCCCCTCGAACCACAGGATAACGGCAACCATAAGCGCGCCCATCACGGCGCCGTACGCAAGGCTTTCCAGGTAGATGGCCACAGGCCCAAGGCGCAGCAGCAGCGTTGAGCCGGACGCGGAAAAGAACGGGTTCGCCAGGCACACGAGCAAAAGCATCGGAAGCTGCCAGGCAAGGCCTCGCAGCGTGGCACGGGCACCGCGTGCCAGCGCAGAGAACGCGAACGCACCCGCAAGCGAGACGGCCACGAGCACCGGATGCACGCAGAACATCGTCAGCGCGAGGATGCCCGCGAATAGCATCGCCGGCACGCTCGCATGACACGCGGAGAACGCCTTCGGCCGCTCTTTACGTCTCATATGGCGCGTTCACCCGCCCCCTGAATTTCAACTCTGACTTTTGCACGACTTAATTCGATTCGGCGAGTATCAACCGACCGAATCCTGGCCATTTGACCCCAAAATCGCCTCTGCTACTCACCCAACCTAAATTAAGTCGTGCAAAAGTCAGACTTTGCTTCCACAACCATCGCAAACGCCAGCCGGGCGCCCACGCGAAGGCCATTATATGTGCGCGCGGGCGCCGGCGATGAGCCGACGCCCGCTCAATGCACAGCTGCTAGGCCGCCGCGGGGCGGTCCGTCGCTAATACTCGACGTTCGCGTACCACCAGTAGATGCTCTCGCCGCCGGAAAGCGTGTAGCTCGAGCACGCCACGTTCGGAGTCACGCCGTCGACCGAGTACATCCAGCCGCTCATGCCGCCGTGATCTTTCTCGGCAAGGCCACCGATGGAGCTCACGTACATGCCGTACCCGGTGACCTGGGCATTAAAGGAAACACCGCAGCTGGCAAGGGCGTCGTAGACCGTGGCGCCCGCAGGCAGCGAGATCGTGGCGGAGCTGCTGCCCGCACCCGCAGACGAACCATCGACCGTGATGCTCACGGTTATGGTGTCATCCCGGCGCGAAGTGGAGCCGCCCTGCCGCCCGTCATCGGCGTTCGAGGACTTGGACGAGACCTCGTCACCGTTCTGGTCGACAACGCGGTTGGTCGTCTTGGTCGCCTCGAGGGCCTCGCCGTCAGCGGTCTTGTTCGCCACGACGGCGACCTCGGCGGCGTCGGGTAGTACCGGGGTCTCGCCCGCAGACTGAGCAAATCCCGGATCATCGCCAAGGCCTGCATACGCGTTTCCGCTGATGGCGTAACCCGCCGCCGCGGAAAGAAGCACCCGCTCGGAGCCGGTCGTAACCGTAACGGAACAGGCAAAGCGCACGACCATGCGCACCGCGCCGTTTGCGTCCTCGGCAATCCAGGTGACCTGAACGAACCCGACGTTCTGCTCGCCGGCCCACGCGGCGAGCGCGGCGGCACGACGAGC
>CAVIBB010000048.1:0-13837 GCA_963640745.1 Paludibacteraceae bacterium | reverse complement strand
CCTCTATCTCATGCCGGGTTCTTCTTTCCATGTGGTCGACGCCATGATTACGAACTTCCATGTGCCGAGAAGCACCCTCATGATGCTCGTCTCCGCGTTCGCCACCCGCGAGCAGGTCATGGCCGCCTACCAGGCCGCGATTGACGAGCGCTATCGCTTCCTCAGCTTCGGCGACGCGATGCTCATCAAGTAACGCGCTTCGATGGGCGGGCCGGCGCGCCGGCATCGCCCTCGGCGGCTGCGCAAGCCCCGGAATCGCGCCGCGCAGTAAGCTGCTTGCCCAATCAGCCCCGGAATCGCGCCGCGCAGTAACCCGCCGTTACTGCGCGGCGCTGCTTTAGGGCGGGCGAGGGCCCAACGTTACTGCGCGGCGACGTTTTGGGGCGGATGCGCCCCTGGCTTTACTGCGCGGCGCCATCCCAGGGCGGGAGGGACGCGGCCATTGCTGCGCGGCGCGGTTTCGGGGCGTGGGGGCGCCGGCCTGCGTCACGGCCCGCGGCAAGAAAAGAGCGGGCCCCTTCCTCGGGGCCCGCCGTCCTTCGCGCAGGCGGTTTTCGTCGCCCGCTACTTCGCCGTGCAGCTCGCGACGATCACCGCGACCACGATCAAGACCACGACCGCCGCGGCGATAAGCGCGACGCGCGATCCCCGCGTGGCCCGCCTCAGCTGCTTCTCGGTGGCGGCGAGGTGCTCGACCTCGGAGTTCGCCTCGTCAAGGTCGGCTTGCTGGTCGGCTATTGCCCGCTCGAGCCTCTCCGTCTCCTCGGGCGTCGAGTGGATCAGGTTCGCCTCGTCGATAAGCCCGTGCGCCTCGTCGAGCGCCCCTTGCGCGTCCTCAAGCTCGGCGCGGAGCGCGTCGAGGCTTCGCTTCTTGCCGTCGATGCGCTCCTGGAGCTCCTTTTCCTGGGCCGCGGCGTCGTCGGACATCTTGTCGTGTTCGGCCTTGTGGGCCTTGTGCTTGGCGAGCGCCGCGTCGTACTTGGACTGGGCGCTTGCCAGCGACTGGTTCTGGGTCCACAGGTGCGTCTGGGCGTTGTCGACCGCGTTCTGCCCATCCTTCGTGGCGCGCGCGACCTCGGCCTTGGCGCTGTCCACGCTCGCGAGCGCCGCCACGTTGTCGGACTGCATCTGCGAGATCGCGGCCGGCGCCCCGCCCGACGCCTGCAGCTTCTTAAGCTCATCCTGGACGCGGCGCTGCCTTGCCTGCGAGTTGTCGAAGCTGCGGCTGGCCGACATAAAGGAAGAATCCCGGCGCTCTTTCGCGTCGTTGAGCTGCGTCTCGGCGACCTTCACGGCCCGCTTGGCCTCGGCGAGCATGCGTTGGGCGTCGTCGAGCTCCTCCTTCGAGGTCTCCACGAGGCGCTTATAGGGCCGAATGGCGGAGGCGTTGGACGCCTTGAGCTCGTCGAGGTCGGACGTAAGCGCGGAATGCTCCTCGGAGAGTCCGTCGATCTTCTGTTGGTCCGAGTCGATCGTCGCCTGGTTCCTCGCGACGATGCCGGACTGCTCCGAGATGATGCTGTCGAAGGAGGACTCGATCTCGCGACGATGCTCCAAGGTCTTCCGGTCTGCCTCGAGGGCCTCCTGGATCGTCCGGGCCTGGGCGCGCGCCCCCGCGCTTTGACGCGATGCCTTGTGGACGTCGCGCACGGCGAAGGCGCCGGCCTTGAGCGTGTCCGCGGCGCCTCTGGCCACTCCGAGCGCCATGCCGGCGGCCTTGTTCGCCGCGCCCGCGCCCACGCTCGCGGGTTCGTCTTCCGCCTTGCCGGCGAGCTCTGTCTCCACGCCGTCGGGCTCCTCCCGGGGGAGCGCGGCGTTATCGACGTCTGCGTCACCGGCCTTCAGCGCATCGGCTGCTACCTGCGCCTCGTTTTCGTCGTTTGCCGGCTCGAGCTCCTCGTCCAACATGTGCGTCCTCGTTTCTCGCTGCGTTTTCTCAATGAAGAAAGGCCAGGTGGAGGGGGCCGCGATGCGTCGGGCCCGGCAACCTATCCCGCCTCGGTGGTTCTTGCCGTTCACCGATGCTATTTTGCCGCAAACACGGGTGAGCGTGCATCCGGCGGCGGTGAGCGCCCGAGTTTCGGACGTTGCCGATATCCTCGGTTTTATTTTTCTCCACGTTTGCTAATATGTCCCACAGGTTGGGGGGACGGTTTCCCCCATCAGTACATCGGAAAGGGAGTCCCCATCATGGTTTCTAAGCAGACCAGCATCACCAACGCCACCGGCCTTCACGCCCGTCCCGCCTCGCTCTTCGTCACCGAGGCCAAGAAGTACCAGTCCAACGTCACCATCAAGAACGTCGACAAGGACTCTGCTCCCGTCAACGCCAAGTCCATCATGATGATCCTGGCCGCCGGCCTCGGCACCGGCACCACCGTTGAGGTCGCTTGCGACGGCGAGGACGAGCAGGCCGCCCTCGACGCCCTCATCGCCCTCATCGACTCCCGCTTCGGCGAGTAGCCGCAAGGCCGAATAAGGCTAAACTGATAAGCCCGGCGCAGCATGGCGCCGGGCTTTCTTTGTGCGAAGGGGCGGCTGCGCCCGGAACAGGAGCGTTCATCTATGTGCGAAAACGGATGCCGCAAGGACGGGGCCGCGAGGCTCGCCGGCGCGGGCGAGGTCGTCGACGAGAGCCGCTGGTTCACCTACGACATCGTCGCCGAGGATCCCAAGACCCACGCGCGCGCGGGCGTCTTCCATACCCCGCACGGCGACATCCCCACGCCCATCTTCATGCCGGTGGGCACGAAGGCCACGGTGAAGGGCATCCTCCCCGCGACGCTCGAGGACATGGGGACAAAGATCCTGCTCAACAACCTCTACCATCTGTCGCAGCGTCCGGGCGCCGACCTCGTGGCGCAGCTCGGCGACGTGCACGGCTTCATGCGCTGGGGCGGCCCCATCCTCACGGACTCGGGCGGCTTCCAGGTCTTCAGCCACGAGGAGTTCTTCAAGCTGTCCAACCGCGGGGTCAAGTTCCGCGCGGTCGACTACGACGGCCGCTGGGTCGAGTGGACGCCCGAGGAGAACATGGCCATCGCCGAGAAGCTCGGCAGCGACATCACCATGCAGCTCGACCAGTGCGTGGGCTACCCGGCGAGCCGCGCGAAGGTCGCGCGCTCGGTCGAGCTCTCCAGCATGTGGGCCGACCGCTGCTTCGCCGCGCACACGCGCAAGGACCAGGCGCTCTTCGGCATCGTCCAGGGCGGTATGCACCTCGACCTTCGCCTGCGCAGCCTGCAGCACCTCGAGGACGCCGGCGACTTCCCCGGCTACGGCATCGGCGGCTACTCGGTGGGGGAGGACCACGAGACCATGTTCGAGAGCCTGGAGCCCCTCTGCGCCGAGCACATGCCCAAGGGCAAGCCGCGCTACCTCATGGGCGTCGGCAACCCGACCACCCTCGTGCGCGGCGTCGCCTGCGGCGTCGACATGTTCGACTGCGTCCTTCCCACCCGCACCGCCCGCACCGGCACGGCGTTCTCCAACGAGGGCCGCATCAACCTCAAGAACGCGCGCTTCCGCGACGACGAGCGCCCGCTCGACGTCGGGTGCGGCTGCCCGTCGTGCGCCGGCGGCTTCAGCCGGGCGTATATCCACCATCTCATTCGCCAGAAAGAGATGCTCGGCGGCATCCTTATCTCCCAGCACAACATCTGGTACCTGCTCGACCTCATGCGCCGCGCGCGCGAGGCCATCATCGCCGGCACCTACTCGGATTTCGTCTCAGACTGGATGAGTTCCCCCGCTTCCCGCGACTACTAGGCGGTCGGGGAAGGCAAAGGGAAGAGGGGCCGAAGGGGACTAAGGGATGAAGCGGGCGAAGGGGCGCCGACGCGAAGGCGCGGCCCCTTCGCCCTTCTCGTGGCCCCTTCGCTCTTTTATTGTGGCCTTCGTGCGAAGAGGGCCGCTTTCACGTGGGGGCGGGCCCTGCGCCCCAAGAGCGCCGACGCGCCCGCTGGTCTATACTCATCGGGTCTAAACAGCGAGGGCCGATGGCCCCTACAACTTAAGAGGTTCCCTTATGGCCAAGAAGGTCGAGTCCGACGCGCCCAAGACCGGCGTTGACCGTTGGCGCGCCGCCACCCATACCGAGGTCTCCGGCGCTTCCCGCGCAAAGAAGAACAAGAACAACGTCGCAAAGACGAACACGCGCCTGCTCGCGGTGGCCGTCGTGCTGTGCGTCGCCGCCCTGGGCTGCTGCTATGCCTTCCTCGGCTCGCTCAACCGCTCCGTCGACCTCACGGGCGGCACCGAGCTCGCCTACACGGTGAGCAAGCCCGACTCCTCCGAGGCCAGCTCCGACGAGCTCTCCAAAGCCGTCGGCATCATCGAGAGCCGCCTCACCGAGAAGGGCGTGCTCGGCGCCAACGTCAAGCAGTCCGACGGCCAGGTCCTCGTCGACCTGCCCGTCTCTGCCGACGCCGACTCCCTCGGCTCCATCGGCCAGACCGGCAAGGTCGAGTTCGTGCGCGTCGACGAGATCGGCGACGCGGAGGCCATGGCCAAGATCCAGAACGGCACCGAGGACGTCGAGCTCGAGGACGGCACCTACACCGCCTTCCTCGACGAGACCCACATCAAGAGCGCGAAGGTCTCCTACTCCACCTCTTCCGCCTCTTCCAGCACGGCCTCCAGCTCCATCACCTACCTCGTCGTGGTCGAGTTCGACGATGAGGGCGCCAGCACCTTCGCCGAGGTGACCAAGGAGCTCGCGGAGAGCTCCGGGCAGATCGCCATCGTGGTCGACGGCGTCGTCGAGTCCGCCCCGTCCGTCTCCGAGGAGATCGACGGCGGCCAAGTCTCCATCTCCGGCAACTTCACTTATGACGAGGCTCGCCAGCTCAAGAGCGTGCTCGATTCCGGCAGCCTGCCCGTTACCCTCACGCTCTCCGAGACCCGCGAGGCCACGCCTGTTCTCTCGCTTCGCCGCGCCTTCATCGGCTTCGGCGTCGCCCTCGCCGTCGTGCTCGTCGCCGGCCTCGCCGTCTTCCGTCTTTCCGGCCTCGTCCTCGCTGGCGCCCCGGCGCTCGCCTGTGCCCTCGCCATGGGCTGCCTCGGCGTCGCCGCGGCCGCGGGCGGCTCGTTCGTCATGAACCTCGGCGGACTCGTCGCGGTGCTCGCCGCCTCCGCGGGCGCCCTTGTCGCCGCGGCCGTCATGCTCGCGCGCTTCCGCTCGTCCGTCGCCGCGGGCAGCACCGTCCGCACCGCAGCGCTCAAGGTCGCCGACTCCGCCGTCAAGCCCGCCGCGAGCGTCTTCGCCGCTGCGCTCGTTATCGGCTGCGTCCTGCTTTTCGTTCCCACGAGCAACATCCAAGGCATCGCCC
The DNA here is from genome assembly GCA_963640745.1 of Paludibacteraceae bacterium. Classification (GTDB taxonomy): domain Bacteria; phylum Actinomycetota; class Coriobacteriia; order Coriobacteriales; family Atopobiaceae; genus Paratractidigestivibacter. The sequence goes on along the minus strand of CAVIBB010000048.1, from coordinate 8,507 downwards.
TTTCCCTCGCCTTCGGCGTCTGCGCCGACGGCGCGTCCGTCCTGCTGCTCGTCGTCCCCGCCCTGCGCGTGCTCGGCCTCGGCGCCGCCAGCAAGAACCCCGCGCTTTGGGGCGTCAAGGGCTCCCTCGACTCCGCCAACGCCCCTGTCGCCGAGGAGACCGCCTCGCCCGAGAGTGGGGAGTAGTGGCCGGCCTCGCGGAGAGCCGCCGATGGTCGGTTCTTCCGCCCGACCCCGCCGCAGAGCTTAAGATTGGCCGCGAGCTCGGCGTCTCGTCGCTGGTCGCGCGCGTGCTCTCGGCTCGCGGCCTCACCGACGTGGACGAGGCGCGCGCGTTCCTCTCGCCCTCTCTAGAGCGTGACTGGGCCGACCCCCTGGTCATCCCCGGGATGCGCGAGGCGGCCGACCGCGTCGAGTTGGCAATAAACAACCACGAGGTCATCGCTGTGTTCGGCGACTTCGACGTCGACGGCATGAGCTCCACCTGCCTGCTCACGCTCGCGCTGCGCCGTTTCGGCGCGGAGGTCCACCCGTTCATTCCCCATCGCTTCGGCGAGGGCTACGGCCTGTCCGAGGCCGCCGTCGAGCGCGTGCTCGCCAATTGCGAGCCTTCGCTCATCGTCACGGTCGACAACGGCATCGCCGCCGCCGCCGAGGTCGAGGGGATCCTCGCCCGCGGCATCGACGCCGTCGTGACCGACCACCACGAGCCGGCGGACCTCGTTCCGCGCGGCGTGCCGGTGACCGACCCCAAGCTCTCGTCCGACTGCCCCAGCCGCGAGCTTGCCGGCGCCGGCGTCGCCCTCAAGCTCGTCCACGAGCTCGGCCGGCGGCGCGGCGAGGGGAACCTGTGGCGCGAGTACACCGACGTGGCCATGCTCGGCACGCTCTCGGACATGATGTTGCTGCAAGGCGAGAACCGCGCCCTCGTCGCCGACGGCATCGCGCGCATGAAGGCGAGCCCGCGCCCGGGCATCGCCGCCCTCGCCGCCACCGCGAACATCGAGATCTCCCAGGCCACGGCCGACTCGCTGCCGTTCTCCATCATCCCGCGCCTCAACGCCGCCGGGCGCATGGGCACGACCGACGTGGCCTTCGACCTGCTCATGGTCGAGGACGCGCATGAGGCCCAGCTCCTCGCCACGAGGCTTGAGGAGACCAACACCGAGCGACGCGCCATCGAGTCCCAGCTCACCGACTCCGCCATGGCCGCCATCGAGGAGCTGCCCCACGAGGGCGCCCACGCCATCGTCGTGGGCGGGGAGGGCTGGCACGAGGGCGTGAAGGGCATCGTCGCCTCGCGGATCGTCAACCGTTTCCATGTCCCCGCGATCCTCTTTTCCATCGTCGACGGCGTCGCGCGCGGAAGCGGGCGCTCGGTCGGCTCGGTCGACCTCTTCCACGCCGTCGAGCAGTGCTCGGATTGCCTCATCCGTTTCGGCGGGCATGCGGGCGCCGTCGGCGTGACCTGCGAGGCCTCGCGCCTGGACGAGTTCCGCGACCGGCTCGAGGGGGTGCTCGCGGAGCTTCCCGCCGACCAGTTCGTCTCGACCGAGGAGGTCACCGCCGTCATCGGTCTCGACGAGCTCTCGGTCGAGACCATCGACTCGCTCGAGGCGCTCCAGCCGTTCGGCCAGGGCAACAAGAAGCCCCTCTTCGCCGCCCGCGGCGTGAGCATGCGCAACCGCTCGCGTGTGGGCGCCGAGGGCAGCCACCTGCGCTTCTTTGCGACCGACGGCGTGGGGACCGTCCCCGCCATCATGTTCCGGGCTCCCGAGCCGGAGCGGCTCGTGGAGTGCGACGGCGCCGTCGACCTCGTCTTCGAGGCCGTGAACGAGACCTGGCAGGGGCGCACGAAGGCCAAGCTCATGGTCAAGGACGTCATCGTCCGCACCGGCGACGCGTCCGAAGGCGACGGCGGCATAGCGTCCGAGGTCGCGGGGCTCGCGGAGGAGTCTCTTCTTGCCAAGAAGGGCGACGGGGCGGGCGAGTGCGGGGACGCCGCCCCGGACGCCGGCCGTCCTCGCGCGGATGCGCCCGCTCTCGAGGGCCTCGCCGAGCCGGAGCTCACGCGCGAGCTCGTGCGCAGGATGATCGGCGAATCCCCGCTGCTCGAGGCGCAGGGCGCCGCGCTCGACCGCCTCTCGCGCGGCCGCTCCGCCCTCGCCGTCATGGCGACGGGCCGCGGCAAGTCGCTCATTTTCCAGGTCCACGCCGCCCGGCGCGCCCTTCTTGCCGGCGATGCGTCGGTCTTCGTCTACCCGCTGCGGGCACTCGTCGCCGACCAGGCGTTCCATCTTCGCCGCGGCCTCGCCGAGCTCGGGCTCGGTGCCCGCGTCCTCACCGGCGAGACCCCCGAACCCAAGCGCGCCGAGGCATTCCGCGGCCTCGGCGACGGCTCCGTCGACATCGTCCTCACCACGCCGGAGTTTCTCTCCATTCACGCCGGGCGCTTCGCCGAGTCCGGCCGCGTGCGCTTCCTCGTCGTCGACGAGGCCCACCACGCCGGCGCGTCGAAGTCGGGCCACCGAAGCGCCTACCAGGAGCTTCCCCGCATCCGCGAGCAGCTCGGCGACCCCGTCTGCCTCGCCGTCACCGCCACGGCCTCCGACGCCGCCGCGCGCGAGGTGTGCGCGCTTCTGGGCATCGAGGCCGTCGACGTCGTGGTCGACGACGCCCTGCGCGAGAACCTCGCCGTCGTCGACCGCCGCAATCTCCATGACCGCGAGAGCGCCCTCGTGAGCCTCGTCTCCGGCGGCGAGAAGACCATCGTCTACGTGACGAGCCGCCAGCAGTCCATCGAGGTGGTGAGGCTGCTGCGCCATCGCCTTCCGGACCTCGCCGGCAAGGTCGCCTTCTACAACGCGGGGCTCCCGCGCCCCGTGCGCTCCCGCGTCGAGGAGGCCTTCCGCGCGGGCTCACTTTCCTGCATCGTCTCCACCTCGGCGTTCGGCGAGGGCGTGAATCTCCCCGACGTGCGCGACGTGGTGCTCTACACGCTGCCCTTCGGCCGCGTCGAGTTAAACCAGATGAGCGGCCGCGCCGGCCGCGACGGGCTGCCCGCCCATATCCACCTGCTCTTCGGCGGCCGCGACGTGCGCCTTAACGAGCAGATCCTCTCGGCCTCGGCCCCGGGCCGGCCTGAGCTCGTCGTGCTGTGGCGGGCGCTCGTCTCGCTGTCGCGCGCGGCCGCGGGCGAGGCCTTCGACCTCGACGTCGCCGGCGTCGTCGCCATGGCCGAGCGCTGCGACCCCTCGCGGCCTTTGAGCGCATCCGAGGTCGAGGGCGGCCTCGGCGTCTTCTCGGAGCTCGGGTTCCTCGCGGTCGAGGGCTTCGGGGAGGCCCGCCGCGTGCGCATGGCCCCCAGCCCCGAGCACATGGACCTCGAGCTCTCGGCCCGCTACCTCGAAGGGTTACAGTGCAGGGAAGACTTCGGCCAGTTCTACGATTGGGTGCTACATTGTTCTGAAGAGGAGCTGGCTAGTACCATCGCCCGCCCCATCTCACCCAGCTTCGGAACGGTCGTGTAGCAAAGGACGAGCCATGGACGACGCCGAGAAGAGCGCGGCGCACAAGCCGACTATCAAGCAGGCCCCCGGGGCCGCGAATTTCCGCCTGCTCGAGCAGGCGTGCAAGACGTATATGGACGACGAGGGGCTCCAGAAGATCGAGAGCGCCTATCGCTTCGCCGCGGACTACCATCGCGACCAGCGCAGGCGCTCCGGCGAGCCCTACATCAACCACCCCGTCGAGGTCGCGCTCATCCTCGCCAAGGACCTGCGCATGGACGAGGACACCATCTGCGCCGCCCTTCTCCACGACACCGTGGAGGACACCTCGGCCACCCTCGACCAGCTCAAGGGCCTCTACGGCGAGACCGTGGCCGACCTCGTCGACGGCGTGACCAAGCTCACGAGCGTCAAGGTCGCCTCCATGGACGAGAAGCAGGCCTGGAACCTGCGCAAGATGTTCCTCGCCATGAGCCACGACATCCGCGTCGTCATCATCAAGCTCGCCGACCGCCTGCACAACATGCGCACCCTGGCGGCCCTGCCTCCCGACCGCCGCATCTTCAAGGCGCGCGAGACCATGGACGTCTACGCGCCGCTCGCCGACCGCCTGGGCATGAGCTCCGTCAAGTGGGAGCTCGAGGACCTGGCCTTCTTCTGGCTCGAGCCCGAGGAGTACCAGCGCGTCGCACGCATGGTCCAGGATTCCCGCGCCCAGCGCGAGGACGACGCCGAGGTGGCCATGAAGACCCTCTCCGACGAGCTCAAGCGCGTCGGTCTCAAGGACTTCCAGATCACGGGCCGCCCGAAGCACCTCTGGTCCATCTACCTCAAGATGACGCGCAAGGGGCGCGACTTCTCCGAGATCTACGACCTTATCGCGCTGCGCGTCATCACGCAGACGGTGGGGGACTGCTATTCGGCCCTCGGCGCCGTCCACACGCTCTGGCACCCGCTGCCGGGCCGCTTCAAGGACTACATCGCCACCCCGAAGGCCAACCTCTACCAGTCGCTCCACACCACGGTCGTCGGGCCCGACGGCCGCCCCATCGAGATCCAGATCCGCACGGTCGAGATGCACGAGGCCTCCGAGTACGGCATCGCCGCCCACTGGCTCTACAAGAAGTCGGGCAACTCCCGCGGCAAGATGAGCGCCGAGGACCGCTCCATCGACTCGACCATCAATTGGATCCGCCGCAGCCTCGACTGGGCCGTCGAGGACGACGTCGAGGACGCCCACGAGTTCCTCGACAACCTCCGCGTCGACTTCTTCGAGCGCGACATCTTCGTCTTCACGCCGAAGGGCGAGGTCATGAGCCTGCGGCGCGACTCGACGCCGCTCGACTTCGCCTACGCCGTCCACACCGAGGTCGGCAACCACTGCGTCGGCGCCAAGGTCAACGGCTCGGTCGTGCCTCTTACCTATAAGCTCAACATGGGCGACCGCGTCGAGATCCTCACCAACAAGAACGCTCGCCCAAGCCACGACTGGATGAACATCGTCGTCACCCCGTCGGCCCGGGCAAAGATCCGCAAGTACTTCTCGGTCGAGTCCAAGAGCGACGACGCCGAGCAGGGAAGAAATGAGCTCGCCCGCGAGCTGCGCCGCCGTGGCTACGGCATCGGCGCCAAGCGCACCATGAAGGCCATCGACCGCGCCTGCGCGGGGCTCAACGTCAAGGACGCCGACGACCTCTTTGCCGCCGTCCACACGGGCAAGGTCACGGCGAACCTCGCGGCGAACCGCATCGAGGAGATCCTGAACGAGGGCTCGCCCGAGCAGCTCGCCGCGGCGGCCAAGGAGGCCGAGGCCAAGGCGGCCCGCGCCCGCGCGCTCGCCGGCGACACCCCGGTCATGAAGTCCTACGCCATCACCCAGACCGCGAAGGGCAAGAAGAAGCGCTCCAACTGCGGCGTCGTCGTCAAGGGCGACGCGGACCTGCTCGTCCACCTCGCGCACTGCTGCAACCCGGTCGCCGGCGACGAGATCGTGGGCTTCATCACCCGCGGGCGCGGCGTCTCCGTCCACCGGGCCAACTGCCCGAACGTCTCGGACCTCATGAACAACCCCGAGCGCATGATCGACGTCGCCTGGGACACCTCCGGCGCGACCGAGTTCCGCGTGGAGATCGTGGTCGAGGCCACCGACCGCATGGGGCTTCTTAAGGACATCACCATCGCCATCGGCGACGCCGGCGGAAACATCATGTCCGCCGCGACCTCGACCTCCTCGCAGGGCATCGCGCGCCTGCGCTTCCTCGTCTCCATCTCCGACGCGAGCCTGCTCGATTCGCTCCTTGCCATCGTGAGCCGTGTGCCGTCCGTCTACGACGCGCGCCGCCTCATGCCCGGCGAGGGCGCCCAACAACCCGGCAAGAAACGATAGGGGGCCGGCATGCCGACCAATAAAGACGAGCTCCGCTGTTTCGTGGTGGGGCCGATCCAGACCAATTGCTATGCCTATGTGAGCGACGGCGCCTGCATGGTCGTCGACCCCGGCGGCAACGGCGTCGAGGTCGCGGGCGCGCTCGCCGATGTCCGGGTGGAGCTCATCGCGGCGACCCACGGCCACGGCGACCACGTCGGCGGCGTCGCCAAGCTCAAGGAGGCGACCGGCGCCCCCTATGCCATCCATGCCGCCGACGCCGAGCGCGCGACGCGCGCGGGCGAGGTCTCCGAGATCGGGATAGCCTATGACGACGACGCGCCGATGCCCGACCGTGAGCTCGCCGAGGGAGACGTGCTCCGCATCGGGTCGGCGACCTTCGAGGTCCTGGGCGCCCCCGGGCACACGCCGGGCGGCGTCGTGCTTCTCGGCGGCGGCAGCGCGGAGGGCGTCGCCTTCGTGGGGGACACGATCTTTCCCGGAAGCCACGGGCGCACCGACCTGGACGGCGGCGACGAGGCGACCATCATGGCGACCTTGAGCAGGCTCGCGGGACGTATCCCGCCCTCGACGCAGCTTTTCTGCGGCCACGGCGCGTCGACCACCATGGCCGCCGAGCTCGCCCACAACCCGTTCATTCGCGCCTAGGCGCAACGCCCGTCGCGCGCCCCGTAATCGCGCCGCGCAGTAAACGTCGGCCGCTTCTCGCCCCGTAATCGCGTCGCGTAGTAACTTCACGCCCCACCTCGCCCTAAAACGTCGCCACCCAGTAATCGTGGGGCCCATTTAGCCCCGGAATCGCGCCGCGCAGTAATCGTCGGCCGCTTCTTGCCCTATAACATCGCCGCGCAGTAATAAGCCATTACTGCGCGGCGTTCTTTCAGGGCGGATGGCGCTTGACGGTTACTGCGCGGCGACGTTTTAGGGCGGATCGCGCCGGGCGGTTGCTGTGCGGCGCGATTCTGGGGCTCGACGCAGGCCCCCGTTGCTGCGCGACGAGGTTTTGGGGCTTGCGCCGTCCGAGGGCCAGCACGGCCCGTATGCGTTTTCCGGCCCCGTGGTTCGACCCCCCCCCCGAGTCTCGGCACAAAAAAGGCCCCGTTAAGGGGCCTTGTCTAATTCTGGTGCCCGAGGTGGGACTCGAACCCACACGGTCTCCCAGCGGTTTTTGAGACCGCCGCGTCTGCCATTCCGCCACTCGGGCGCTTGTTGCGCTGGTACAGTGTAGCAGATAAGAAACGCGACGCGGGATGCTGAGGTCGCCGCGTTGCGCTGCGGAGCCCTTCTTTTCCGCTGTTCTTGGAGCAATTGTGGAACTCCGGGCAGTATCGCGCAATTTCTCCTTGCCGACGCGGGTTTCTTGCCTTAGTATTCTCGTTTGGAAAAGCGGGCCGCAAAAGGCCCCACCTACACGGCGCCGCGAGCAGCTGTCTGGTCAGACTAAGAATTGATTCCGCATATGGCGGATGTATGTCTCCCGGGTGCTGTTATGGCTCCGGGAGATTTGCTATGGAGACCTTGAGGGCCTCCACGAAGGGAAGGTGTGTACGATAGCCAGAAACGACGGTCCTCGCATTAACGGGGAGATCACTTCGCGTACGTGTCGCCTCATCGGCGTCGACGGTTCCCAGCTCGGCCTTTTTGGCGTTCGCGACGCCCTGCGCATCGCCAACGACCAGGGTCTCGACCTGGTGGAGATCGCTCCCAACGCCGAGCCCCCGGTCTGCAAGGTGCTCGACTACAAGAAGTACAAGTACGAGCAGGACCGTAAGGCCAAGGCGGCCCGTAAGAACCAGGCCAAGGTCGAGATCAAGGAGATGAAGTTCCGTCCCAAGATCGACGTCGGCGATTACGAGACCAAGAAGGCCCACGTGGTGCGCTTCCTCAAGAAGGGCGCCCGTGTCAAGATCACCATCATGTTCCGCGGGCGCGAGATGGCCCACCCGGAGCAGGGTCGGATTGTGCTCGACCGCCTCGCAGAGGACCTCAAGGACGTCGCGACGGTCGAGTCGAAGCCTCAGATGGAAGGCCGCAACATGCACATGCTCATCGTCCCCATCAAGGGCGCTTTCGACGAGAAGCCCTCTGACGATGACCAGAACGAGAAGGAGAACTAGCATGCCCAAGATGAAGACGCACAAGGGTACCGCCAAGCGCTTCCGCAAGACCGGCACCGGCAAGATCATGCGCGCCAAGGCTTTCAAGAGCCACATCCTCACCAAGAAGTCGCCCAAGCGCATCCGTGGCTTCCGCCAGGAGACCGAGCTTGCTCCGGCCGACGTCAAGGTCGTTTCGTCCCGCATGGGCAAGTAGCGCACTCGCGCCTGTCCTGTCTTTTCTTTACTAGGAGTTGATCACACATGGCACGAGTCAAGCGCGCCGTCGCCGGTCGTAAGAAGCGCAATACCCTGAAGGAGCTCTCCAAGGGCTACTACGGCACTTCCTCCCGCACCTTCCGCGGCATGAAGGAGCAGGTCCAGCACTCCCTGCAGTACCAGTACCGCGATCGCCGCAACAAGAAGCGCGACGTCCGTCGTCTCTGGATCCAGCGCATCAACGCTGCCGCCCGCCTCAACGACATGAGCTACTCCACGTTCATGCACGGCCTGAAGC
>CAVIBB010000047.1:9688-13995 GCA_963640745.1 Paludibacteraceae bacterium | reverse complement strand
CTCTCGCTCCTCCGCGGGCTTCACCGTCGTGGACGGCGGCCGAGAGGCCCAGAGCTCGGGCCGTGCGCGACCCGGCGCGAACCGGGGATCCTCGCCGCGGGGAGCCGCGGGGCGGGGCGCCGCAGGCCGCGGCTACGGGCGCATCGACCTCAACGCCGACGCCGCGTCTCGCCTTCGCGGGCGCGGATCCGGCCAGCCCAGGGTATCCGGTCAGGGACGCGTTTCCGGCTCCGGCTCCGGCCGGCCGTCCGGCCCCGGGCGCCCCTCGGGCACGGGGCGCGACCGCCGCGGTCGCCGGGGACGCCGCTGAGCTTCCGGCCCCATTCGCGCCCGCAGCGGGCGCACGGGCGCGTAGGATAGGCAAGAAACGCCACGGGTCGCACGCCATCGAGTGATAAGGGTCCTACTCATGAACATCGCCATCGCCGCCGGCGGCACCGCCGGACACATCAACCCCGCTCTCGCCCTCGCCGAGGAGCTCCGCGACCGCGGCCACGAGGTCACCTTCTACGGAAGGCCCTCCAAGCTCGAGGGAACGCTCGTGCCGGCCGCCGGCTTCGAGCTTGTCGACGTCGAGGTCACGGGCTTCGACCGCTCCCGCCCCTGGACGGCGCTCACCTCCCTGTGGCGCGTCCATTGCGCCAAGAAGGCCCTCAAGCGCCGCTTCGGCGTGAAGGGCGCGCCCGACGCGGCCATCGGGTTCGGCGCCTACGTCGAGGTCCCGCTGCTGGGACTCTGCAAGGAGTCCGGCATCCCGTATCTCATCCATGAGCAGAACTCCGTTCCCGGCCTCGCAAACAAGATGATGGCGCCTCACGCCGCGCGCGTCTGCATCTCCGTGCCCGCCGCGCGCCCCGTCTTCGAGCGCGAGGGGGAGCCCGGCCACGTGGTCCTCACCGGCAACCCTGTGCGTCGCTCCGTCATCGCGGGTGACCGTGCCCGCGGCCGCGCCGCGCTCGGCGTGCCCGACGACGCGACGCTCCTGCTCGTCTTCGGCGGCAGCCTGGGCGCGCGCACCCTCAACGAGGGCATGGCGGCGCTCAAGCAGCGGCTCCTCTCCATCGACGGCCTGCGCGTCGTGCAGTCCACCGGCAAGGGCGGCTACGACGAGGCCGCGGCGGCGCTCGCGCTCACCGAGGAGGAGTCGAGGCGCTGGGAGCTCAGGCCCTACATCGACGACATGGGCGACGTCCTCGCCGCAGCCGACCTCGTGCTTTCCCGCGCAGGCGCCTCCTCCATCGCCGAGATCGCGGCCGTCGGCGTGCCCTCGGTGCTCGTGCCCTATCCCTACGCCACGGCCGACCACCAGACGACCAACGCGAAGTTCCTGGTCGACGCCGGCGCGGCGGTCCTCTTCGCCGACGACGAGGTCTCCTCGCCTGCTTTCGGCGACAAGCTCGTCGAGCTCCTCGACCAGCAGGGGACTCGCGCCGTCATGCGCGCCGCGGCCCGCCGCCTGGGCCAGGACTCCGCCGCCTCCGCTCTCGCAGACCAAGTGGAGAGCTGCGCCCGAGCCTAAAGACGCGCCCCTCTTTGGGTTAGAGTAGGTGTTTATGAACACCGGCGGCGGGGTCTCCCGCCGCTTTTATAGGCTCTGTTGAGAGGGGCATACATGAGCGAGTCCTCGGTTTCTTCCAAGGTCAAGAGCGCGCACTTCATCGGAATCGGCGGCGCCGGCATGAGCGGCATCGCCCTCGTCCTGCACGAGCGCGGCTGCAAGGTCACGGGAAGCGACCTCAAGGCCTCTCACTACGTCCGCGAGCTCGAGGCCGCGGGCGTCGAGGTGCACGTCGGCCACGAGGCCGCGACCATCGACGCCGTCGAGCCCGAGGTCGTCGTCACCTCCACCGCCATCCCCGAGACGAACCCCGAGGTCGTTCGCGCCCGCGAGCTGGGCATCCCCATCTGGCCGCGCGCAAAGATGCTGTCCTACCTGTCCAACGACGCCGTGACCGTCGCCGTCGCGGGCACCCACGGCAAGACGACCACCTCCTCCATGGTCGCCACGATGCTCGACAAGCTCGGGCTCGACCCGTCGTTCCTCATCGGCGGCATCGTCGAGGGCTACGGCACCAACGGCAAGAACGGCGACGGCGGCTACTTCGTCTGCGAGGCGGACGAGTCCGACGGCTCCTTCCTTTACCTCAACCCCAACGTGGTCGTGGTCACCAACATCGAGGCCGACCACCTCGACCACTACGGCACCCTCGAGAACATCGAGAAGACCTTCTGCAAGTTCATGGACCTCGTGGGCGAGGATGGCACCGTCATCATCAACGGCGACGTGCCCCACTACGTCGAGCTCGCCCGCTCCACGGGCCGTCGCGTGGTCACCTACGGCTTCGACGAGTCCTGCGACTACGTGTGCCTGCCTGAGGACACCCACCACCAGATCGCCTCGAACTTCTTCGTCGACACCCCCGAGCACGGGCGCGTCCACGTGACCATCGCCGCCAACCCCGGCCGCCACAACATGGGCAACGCCACCGCCGCGCTCGCCGTGGCCGATGTCCTCGGCTGCGACGTCAACGACGCCGTCGCCGCCCTCTCGCAGTTCAAGGGCGCCCGCCGCCGCTTCACCCACGTGGGCGACGTCGAGGGCGTGACCGTCGTAGACGACTACGGCCACCACCCCACTGAGGTCGCGGCCACCCTCGCAGCGGCAAAGGACCTGCAGTTCAGCCGCATCGTCTGCGTCTTCCAGCCGCACCGCTACAGCCGTACCCAGGCGCTCGCCGGCGATTTCGCGCATGCCTTCGGCGACGTCGACGTCCTGCGCGTGATGGACGTCTTCTCGGCCGGCGAGCTCCCCATCCCCGGCGTCTCGGGCAAGACGATCGCGACCGGCGTGGCCGAGGTCGGCGACGTGGCCGACGTCGAGTTCGTGCCCAACAGCCGTAAGCTCATCGAGAACCTCGTCGAGACCGTGCGCCCCGGCGACCTTCTCATTACCCAGGGCGCGGGCGACGTCACCCAGATCGGCCCGCTCTTCATCGAGGCCATGCGCGAGCGCGCCGCCGCTAAGGAGTAGCAGCCCGTGAGCCTGTTCAACGCCTACATGAGCCTGTCGGGCGCCGTCGACGCCGACGTGCTGCGCGACGAGAAGCTCTCGCGCCGCACGTCCTATCGCATCGGCGGGCCCGCGCGCCTGCTCATCCTCGTCCACAGCTATGCTGCCCTGGGGAAGGTCGTCGACGTCCTCGCCGCCGAGAACGTCGATTGGGTCATCCTCGGCAAGGGCAGCAACGTCCTCGCCTCCGACGCGGGCTATGAGGGCGCCGTCATCATCCTCGACGACGAGTTCGCCCGCGTGAGCGTGAACGCCGAGGAGGGCCTCATCTGCGCGGGCGCGGGGGCGCTTCTCTCCAAGGTGGTCGCCGACGCCGCCAAGGCGGAGCTCTCCGGGCTCGAGTTCTGCGTCGGCATCCCCGGCACCGTTGGCGGCGCCGTCTCGATGGACGCCGGCACCCGCCGCGAGTGGATCGGCCAGTGCGTGCGCGACCTCGTCGTCTACCGTCCGGGTGAGGGCCTGCACCGTTACGAGGGCCACGAGATCGACTGGGGCTATCGCTGCACGTCCATCCCCACGAGCGAGATCATCCTCGAAGCGACGCTCGAGCTCACGCACGGCGATCGCTCGGCCATCTCGGCCGATATGGAGTCGCGCCTCGCTCGCCGCCGCCGCACGCAGCCCATGGGCAAGCCTACCTGCGGCTCGGTCTTCCGCAACCCGCCCGACCGCTCGGCGGGCATCCTCATCGACAGCTGCGGCTGCAAGGGGCTCTCGTCCGGGCGTGCCCAGGTCTCGACCGAGCACGCCAACTTCATCGTGAACAACGGCGGCGCCACGGCCTCCGACGTCATCTCGCTCATTCAGCTCATGCACGACACCGTCCTGGCCAACCACGGCGTCGACCTCAAGTGCGAGGTCAAGCTCCTCGGGTTCGGCGACTAGGGAACGAATGGCCGCCGACTTCTCCAAAAAAGGCACCCCCCGCAAGGCGACGCCCCGCAAGGCGTCGCCGATGGGCTCTGCTCGCCCGTCGTCGGGACGCTCCGGCGCCCCGCGCTCCTCTCGCCCCCGTTCCCAGTCGCGGGGCTCGAGCCGTCCGGGCCAGCTTGGCGCGAGAGCTTCCCGCGCGCCTCGCGCCGACAGGGCGCTTGCTCCCGCCAAGGTGCCGAAGGCCACGAAGAAGCCGCTGCTCGGCGGCCTCGGGTCCAGCGGAAAGAGCCAGTCCCGCAGCGATTCGCCCCGCACGGCCTCGCCGACCGCCGTCCCGGCCTTCCTCGCCGGCGCCGCGAAGGGC
>CAVIBB010000047.1:6220-9678 GCA_963640745.1 Paludibacteraceae bacterium | reverse complement strand
GCGGCGTCGTGGCCGCGGTTGTCGCCCTGGGCCTTATCGCGATCATCGTCTTCTTTGTCCTGCGCGACTCGTCGGTGTTCTCGGTGGACGAGGTCATCGTCGAGCCGACTGAGCATGTCTCGCAGTCCGACGTGGCGAACCTGCTGCACATCGAGGACGGGACGACGCTGCTTAACTTCGACCGCTCCGAAATCGCCGCGCAGCTCAAGCGCGATCCCTGGGTGGGGTCGGTCACCGTCGAGCGCCAGTTCCCGCACACGCTCAAGATCACCGTCGAGGAGCAGGGGCTCGACGCGCTCGTCGTCATGAACTCGGGGTCCATGGGCTGGTACCTGGGCTCGTCGGGCGTCTGGATCGAGCCGGTCAAGATCTCGGCCGCCGACGGGCAGTCGGTGAACGACGCGGCGCTCGCGCTCGCGCGTTCCAAGGGCGTGCTTCTCATCACGGGCGTGCCCGCCACGGTGGACCCGCAGGCGGGGTCCGAGGCCACCGACGATGTGCTCACCGCGGTCGCCTCCTTCCGCAGCGGGTTTTCCGCCGATTTCTCGTCCAAGATCGTGAGCTACGACGCCTCGAGCGCCGACGCGATCTCGTGCGTCATGGAGAGCGGTGTGCAGGTGTCGCTCGGATCGGCGACGAACATCTCCTACAAGGAGCAGGTCGCCGCCGCCCTTCTCGAGAAGTACGCGGGCCAGATTACCTACATAAACGTGCGCACCCCGTCCAGCGCCTCGGTGAGGCGCGTGGGCTCCACCGACGTCACGCAGGGCTCCGGCGCCGACGGCTCCTCGGCCACTTCCGGGGAGGGCGTCTCCGCCTCCTCCTCGGACGGCTCCGGTGATTCCGACTCGGGCGATTCCGCTTCGGACGGGTCCTCGGACGGGTCCACGGACGTGTCGAGCGGCCAAGGCGCATCGGCCGAATCCACCGACCTCGCTTCCGACTATTCCGAGACCACCTCCTCAGGCGCCTCGGCGTCTGGCGAGTAGGGGGTGAGGCTTGCGGATGAAGGCACGCATCAGGGTTGCTCAAGGGTTTAAACTCGCCTTAACGAGGTGCTTTACCTGTGCGATTCATGCAATCTCCACGTGGTTTGACTCGCGGCGCGAAGATGTGCCAAACTACCTCGTTTCGAGAGCGGCGTAAGGTTTAACTGGAGCTTTAGGGTTTAGCCTTTAGCCACGCTCGGGCAGCCAGCACCAACCGCAAGGACTCATGATGTCAAAGACGTCTAACAAAGCCCGAAGGGCTTTCAAGAAACCGGCTTCTCGCCCCGAAGGGCTCGTGGCCACAGAGGAGGAAACGATGATCAAGGACACCGACACCCTCAACAACTACCTCGCCGTGATCAAGGTCGTCGGCGTCGGCGGTGGCGGCAACAACGCCGTCAACCGCATGATCGAGGAGGGTATCCGCGGCGTCGAGTTCGTGGCCGTCAACACCGATGCGCAGGCGCTCGCCATCTCCGACGCCGACATCAAGGTCCACATCGGCTCCGACATCACCAAGGGCCTGGGTGCCGGCGCCAACCCCGAGGTCGGCAAGGAGGCCGCCGAGGACTCCCGCGACGAGATCAAGGCAGCCCTCGCCGGCGCCGACATGGTCTTCATCACCGCGGGTGAGGGCGGCGGCACCGGCACCGGCGCTGCCCCGGTCGTGGCCGACATCGCCAAGAACGACGTGGGCGCCCTTACCGTCGGCGTCGTCACCAAGCCCTTCACTTTCGAGGGCCGTCGCCGCTCCGCTTCCGCCGTCGAGGGCATCAAGAACCTCTCCGAGATGGTCGACACCCTGATCGTCATCCCGAACGACCGCCTGCTCGACCTCTCCGAGAAGAAGACCACCATGCTCGAGGCCTTCCGCATGGCCGACGACGTGCTGTGCCAGGGCACCCAGGGCATCACGGACCTCATCACGGTCCCGGGCCTCATCAACCTCGACTTCGCCGACGTCTGCACCATCATGAAGGCCTCCGGCACCGCGATGATGGGCATCGGCACCGCCTCCGGCGACAACCGCGCCACCGACGCCGCCTCCGAGGCCATCTCGAGCCGCCTGCTCGAGGGCACCATCGACGGCTCCACCCGCGTCCTTCTCTCCATCGCCGGCAACAAGGACCTCGGCATCCAGGAGATCAACGACGCCGCCGACCTCGTGGCCCAGAACGTCGACCCCGAGGCCAACATCATCTTTGGTACCGTCGTCGACGAGTCTTTGGGCGACCAGGTGCGCGTGACCGTCATCGCCACCGGCTTCAACGACGCGAACGTCCAGCAGACGCTCCCGACGATGAACATCCCGGCCTCCCGCCCCGCCCAGAGCTCCCGCGCGGCCTCCCGCCCCGCTCCCGCCCCGGCGCCGAGCCCCGCTCCCGCCCCGAGCACTCCCTCGATGCCCATCAACGTGAGCCGTCCCCAGAACAACTCCTCGAGCAACGAGTTCGACATTCCCGACTTCCTCAAGCGCAGCCGCATCTAAGAATCTAGGTAAGAGACTTGGCATCCCTCAGCCGATACAGAGCAGAGGGCGGCGTGACCCTGCTCGCGGACACGTGCGCCGCGGGCGGGGTCACGTTCGCATTCACCGAGCGCGCCGGAGGCGTGAGTGAGGCCCCCTACACCGGGCTGAACCTCGGCGACCGTTGCGGCGACGACCCCGCGGCCGTCGCCGAGAACCGCCGCCGCGCGCTCGCCGCCGTCGGCGCGTCTGCCTGCGCGGGCAACCTCGTGTCCCCTCATCAGGTTCACGGCGACAACGTCGTCGTCGTGCGCGAGGCGAAGGGGCCCGACCACGCCCGCGCCGTCTATGAGGCCAGGTCGGGCGCCGACGCCGTCGTCTGCACGGCCCTCGACGTGCCCGTCCTCATGTGCTTCGCCGACTGCGTCCCGGTCGTCATCTGCGCCCCCGGCGGCTTCGCCGTGGCGCACTCCGGCTGGCGCGGGACCATCGCCCGCATCGCCCAGAAGGCGGCCGGCGTCCTCGTCTCCGAGACCGGCTGCTCGCCGAGCGACCTCTCCGCCTACGTGGGGCCCTGCATCGGGGGCGTCGACTACGAGGTGTCTGCCCAGCTCATCCGCGACTTTATCCGCGAGTTCGGCGAGGGCGTCTGCGTGGGCGTGCCTGAGCGGCGCAAGCTCAACCTGCCCTACGCCGTTGCCTGCGCGCTCACCGACGCGGGCGTGACGAGGGACAACCTCGCCTTCGCCGGCGTCTCCACCGCCACGGCCACCGACCGTTTTTACAGCTACCGCGCCGAGGGCGGCACCTGCGGCCGCCATGCCGCCGTCGCCGTCATGTCCACATCGCCCGCTCCCGCCTGGGAGCCCGTCGACCCCGCCTAAGGAGGATCAGGACGTGCCCGCACCAAAACTCGACATTGTGCCCGACGAGGCCTACGGCGTCTTCCTCGCTGAGCGTCGCCGAGCGATCGTTGCTCGGCTCGCCGCGGCGTGCGAGCG
>CAVIBB010000047.1:5663-6210 GCA_963640745.1 Paludibacteraceae bacterium | reverse complement strand
TGACGCGAGCGAGATCGGGCTTCTCGCCGTCTCCAAGACGGTCGAGCCCGAGGCGGTTCTGTGCGCCTGGCGCGCGGGCTGGCGCTCCTTCGCCGAGAACCGCCCGCAGGAGCTCGGCCGCAAGCTCGACTTCGTCGGGCAAGAGGCGCTCCCCGAGATGTCCTCGGCGCGCTTCGACCTTATCGGCAATCTTCAGAAGAACAAGATCAACCAGGTCATCGGCTGTGTGGAGCTCATCCATTCCGTGAGCTCGCTCGAGCTCGCGCAGGCTGTCTCGTCCCGGTGCGAGGTCCGCGGCATCCGCCAGGCCTGCCTGCTCGAGGTCAACGTCTCGGGCGAGGAGTCCAAGTCCGGGTTCACGCCCGACGGCGCGCGCGCGGCCGCCGAGGAAATCTGCGGCCTTCCCGGCATCGAGGTCCTCGGCCTCATGACCATGGCCCCGCGCGGCGACGCGGGCGCGGCGCGGCGGACCTTCTCGGGCCTGCGCGAGCTCGCGTGCGAGCTGCGCGTGCGCACCGGCCTTCCGCTGCCGACGCTCTCCTGCGGC
>CAVIBB010000047.1:0-5653 GCA_963640745.1 Paludibacteraceae bacterium | reverse complement strand
GCGGCATGAGCGACGACTTCCAGATAGCCGTCGAGGAGGGCTCCACGCTCGTGCGCCTCGGGCGCGTCGCGTTCGACCCCGGCTACGACCTGTCGTAGCGGGTTTATCTGCATCTGACGGCTGCGCCCCGCGCGGGCGCCGCGTGAAAGAGAGAACAACATGGGCTTTCTCGACTCCATCAGGGACCGCTTCTCCGGAAACGCCGGCGACGATTACTACGATGACGACGAGTACTACGAGGACGAGACCGCCGGCTACGCGGACCGTCGCCGCGACACCGGCTCGGCCTCGCACCTGCTCGGCAACACCCCGCGCCCCGAGGCCGAGAGCGTTTCGGTCTACACCCGCTCCGGCCGCCCCGTCGCGGCGCAGGTGCCGATGAACCTCCCGAACCCGGCCCAGGGCGGCTACGACACCCAGGAGACGAGCTCCATCCCGCGCGGCGGCTACCAGAGCCCCACCGCGCCCGCGCCCGTCCCCTCGCGCGCCGAGTTCGGCGGCGCCGCCCGCCGCGTCGGCGGCTCTGGCCAGCTGCCGCCCTACGTGCTGCGTCCCGTCGCTTACGACGACGTGCAGACCGTCGTGCGCCGCGTCAAGACCAACCAGCCCGTCGTGCTCGTGTTCCGCAACACCAACATCGAGGTCGCCAAGCGCATCCTCGACTTCTCGTTCGGCTTCTCCATGGGCATCGACGGTGAGGTCTCCGAGCTCGGTGACCGCTGCTTCGCGGTGCTGCCCGCCGGCGTCAAGCTCTCGGCCACCGATATCAACAAGCTCGTCGCCGACGGCGACCTGGACCGCTAAGGAGCGTTTCTCTTGGCTAGGAACGATGTGAAGATCGGCATCATCGGCGCGGGGTCCATGGGCGGCGCCATCGCCTCGGGCCTCGTTGAGTCCGGCGCCTGGGAGGCCTCGTCGGTGCTCGTCGCCGGCCACAACGGCCACGGCTGCGCGCCTCTTGCCGAGAAGGGCATCCAAACCTTCGATGACGCCGCCGCGATGCTCGCCTGCGAACCCGACGTCGTCGTCTTCGCGGTGAAGCCGCAGGTGCTCCTCGCGGTCATGTCCGAGGCCGCCGCGGCGTGCGCGGGCAGGCTCTGCATCTCCATCGCGGCCGGCGTCCCCATCCAGACCATCGAGGCGGCGCTTCCCGGCGCCCGCGTCGTCCGCGTCATGCCCAACCTCTGCGTCCAGGTGCTCTCGGGCGCCTCGGCCGTCGCCATGGGGCCGACCGCGACCGACGCCGACGCCCAGCTCGCCTGCGATATCTTCGGGGCCCTGGGCCGCGCCTTCGTCATGCGCGAGGACCAGCTTGAGGTCGAGGGGGCCGTCGTCGGCACCGCTCCGGCCTTCTTCGCGGTCTTCATCGACACGCTGACCCGCGCGGGCGTCAAGGCGGGCATGCCCGCGGCCGCCTGCCGCGAGCTTCTCCTCGCCACCATGCGCGGGACCGCGACCCAGCTCCTCGAGGGCGGCGAGCACCCGCGCGCCTACGCCGAGAAGGTCACGAGCCCCGGCGGCACCACCGCGGCCGGCCTCTATGAGCTGGAGCCCATGCTGTTCGAGGGCTCCTTCGCCGCCGTCGACGCCGCCTTGGCGCGCGCGGCCGAGCTCGCCGGCAAGTAGGGGAGTTTCGTGAACGCCTACAGCATCTACAGCCTCATCGTCAGGCTCTTCAACGTCTATGAGTTCATGATCGTCGTCTGGTGCCTCATGAGCTGGGTCCCGCGCGGGACCGGCAAGGGCGGCGTCGACGCCTTCCGCGACGCGCTCGGCATGATCGTGTGCCCGTACCTCGAGATTTTCAGGCGCTTCATCCCGCCCTTCAGCGGTATAGATTTCTCGCCGATTGTGGCTATCTTCGCGCTGCAGGTCATCGAGCGCTTCTTGTTGTCTATAATTTTTTAGGAGTGTACGTAAACGGGCCCTTTTGGCTCGGCTCCAGGAATCACGAAAGGGATCCAGAATGGCAATCACACCCGCAGACATCGAACAGCAGACCTTCTCTCCCTCCAAGCACGGCTACGACACCGAGGAAGTCGACAACTTCCTCGAGCAGATTTCCGTCGAGGTCGACGCGATGCTTCAGAAGATCGCCGACCTCAAGGCCCGCCTGACCAACACCGAGTCCCAGCTCGCCGCCGCCCAGGCCGAGGCCCAGACCCTGAGCGACCAGATCGCCGCCGGCGCCGCGACCCCGGCCGCCACGGTCGTCGCCCCCGCGCCCGCCCCGGAGCCCGCCCAGAACAGCATGCAGGCCTCCGAGCACCAGATCTCCCAGGTCCTCATCGTCGCCCAGCAGTCCGCCGACAAGCTCGTCGAGGACGCGCGCGAGAACGCCGAGCGCATCCGCAACGACGCCGACGCCAAGGCCCGCGAGGTTATCCGCCAGGCCCTCGCCGAGAAGCAGAACGAGCTCGACGAGATCGACCGTCTCAAGTCCTCCCGCGAGGAGTTCCGCGCCGAGTACAAGAAGCTCCTGCAGCACTTCATGGACGACGCCGAGAGCGTCTTCCCCGCTCAGGGCTCCTTCACCACGAACCTCTCCGGCTCCAACGGCACGACCCACAACGACGTCGTCGCTCCTTCGCCGGTGGCCGCCCCTGTCGCGGTGCAGCAGGCTCCTGCCCAGGGCACCGTCTCCGGCTTCGGCGATTTCGGCGACCTCGACTAATCGCCGGCTCCAACCTGCACAGCGCGTAATTTCCCCGGTCCGGAATCTGTTCGGGCCGGGGTTTTCCATGAAAGGGGGCCGCAATGGCCGAAAACGATTGCATCAAGGAGAAGCCCAAGAAGCCAAAGAGGCCCAAGCACCTGGAGCTGGACCAGATTAAGCTCCCGCGCTGGATCGCACTCGCCGTCGCCGACTACATCGGCGGGTCCCTGCTCGCGGCGGTTCTCGTCACCCCGCTCAGGTTCGTCACGTTCGAGGGCGAGTGGGCCTGGCTGGAGAGCGTCCTCGGCAACTTCCTCACGTTCGCCGGGCTCTTCATCATGGCCGTGATCCTGCTGCACGTGATCTGCAAGACGAGCCTGAAGACCTTCGTCGCAGGCGAGGGCGGCAGCGTCGATTGGCGCCAGAGCGGCATTATCGCCCTGCTCTACCTCGTCGGCTTCGGCCTCAATGTGCTGATCTGCTCGGGGTTCGGCCAGTATATCTCGGTGAACACCATCGGCATCGCGCCTAAGCTCGTGAGCTTCCTCATCGCCGTGGCGTTCACCTGGATGCAGACTACCTGGGAAGAACTCGCCTTCCGCGGTCTCTTCCTACGCTGGGCCTGCGGCAACAAGATCTCCCCGACGGTGCGCTGCATCGGCGCCGGCGTGGTCAGCACCCTCATCTTCATGTGGCTCCACGCCTCGAACCCCGAGGTGACGTCCCAGGCGGGCGCGGCCGACGTCGTCATGGCGCTGGCCACCTACTTCATCGCCGGGGCTTCTTTGTATGTCCTCGACGTCGCCTACGGCGACCTCATGCCGGGCTGCGTGTGCCACTGGGTCAACAACTTCATGAACTTCGCCTTCTTTAACCAGGCGGGAACCGTCGTCGTCATGGCCGCCTTCTTTGTGGACGCCACGCCCGTGACCCCGGCCTATATGCTCATCTCCACCGTGATCGCCTATGCCCCGGTCCTCATCTATACGGCCGTGCAGGTCAAGAAGGGTAACCTGCGCCGTTCAGCCTAACCGACCGTCTATCCTGCCCGCGCCGGCACACCTCGGGCCCCTGCTCAGAGAGCCAGGCGGCACGCAAGCGCAACTCCTGCGTACTGATTGGGCCTCGCCCCTGTCGCCTCGGAACTCTTCGTTCAACTAGTTCCGAGGCGACAGGGGCGAGACCTTGCGCGCGAGCGCATGCGCTCATGCCAGCGGGGCCTCCCGGTCCCCTCAAAGCTCTTCGTTCAACTAGCTTTGAGGGGACCGGGAGGCCCCGCTGGTATGAGTACTGATGAATGAGTAAGTGCGAGGTGGGCCTATGAGCCGGGTTCTGTCGTGGGCGGCCATTTATCTACGAGCATCGTTGCCGATACCCTCTAGCGCGCAACCCGAGCGCGGTGCGGGCCACACCATGGCGCTCCTATTTGCGTTTGCTCCGGATGGGGCTTGCCAAGCCGCCGTGTTGCCACGACGCTGGTGGTCTCTTACACCACCGTTTCAGCTTTTCCCTTAACGGGCGAACCCGCCAGTGGGAGTCTTCTTTTCTGCGGCGCTTTCCGTCGGGTTACCCCGCCTGGCCGTTAACCAGCATCCTGCCCTGTGGAGCCCGGACTTTCCTCATGACGCGCGATTGCTCGCGCGCCCCGCGGTCGCCTGGCCCACCTCGCGTGAGCGATTCTAGCATCTTCGCGGCGTGTTTTTGAGTTTGCTTTTGCATACCCCTTGAGGTCTCACGTAATTGTTACAATATGTAGGTTTGAATTAATGACGGGCCGCAAGTCGGCTTCGCGAAAGGTGTCCCACGTGGGTCTGCTCGATACTCTTCTTGCCCCGTCCCGCCCCGAGCCTGTCCCGGCCGGCGCGGCCGCCGGCGTGGTTTATGCCCCGGCGAGCGGCCAGATAATCCCCCTCTCCCAGGTTTCCGACCCGGTTTTCTCTTCCGGCATGCTCGGCGAGGGGGTCGCCGTGAGGCCCGAGGACGGCGTCGCGTACGCGCCCGTCTCCGGCGTCGTCACCGCGGTCGTCGCGAGCAAGCACGCTGTGGCCATTCGCTCGGATGCCGGGGCCGAGGTCCTGCTCCACGTGGGCGTCGACACCGTGCGGCTGCGCGGCAAGAGCTTTACCTGCTTCGCCGCAAAGGGCGGGCGCGTTGCCGCGGGCGAGGCGCTCATCTCCTTCGACGAGAAGC
Organism: Paludibacteraceae bacterium; assembly: GCA_963640745.1. Classification (GTDB taxonomy): domain Bacteria; phylum Actinomycetota; class Coriobacteriia; order Coriobacteriales; family Atopobiaceae; genus Paratractidigestivibacter. The sequence goes on along the minus strand of CAVIBB010000047.1, from coordinate 807 downwards.
TTGTTCGGGACTCGGGCCTGGACGACACGGTCATCGTGACCGTGACGAATCCCGGCGAGGTCGGGCCGGTCGCGCCTGCGGGCGCAGGCTCCGTGCGCGCGGGGGAGCCTCTGCTCGCCCTCGGCGTCCGCGTGCCTGCGGGGGTGCTCTGATGGGGGAGACCGGTTACCTCACGCTGCGCGCCGGCGTTGAGGTCCAAGGCGAGTTCGAGGATCGGCGCAGCCGCTTTATCGCGCAGCTCGTCCACGTGGGGTCCGAGGCCGAGGCGGACGCCTTCATCGCGGAGGTGCGCTCGCGCCACCACGATGCCCGCCACAACGTGCCGGCTTGGATCCTGGCCGACGGCCGAGAGCGCTGCTCCGACGACGGGGAGCCTTCGCGCACGTCGGGCATGCCGACGCTCGAGGTGCTGCGCGGCGCCGGCCTGGCGGATGTCTGCTGCGTGGTCACACGCTACTTCGGGGGGACCCTGCTCGGCCCCGGCGGCTTGGTGCGCGCCTATACGGCGGCGGCTCAGGAGGCCGTCGCGATCGCCGAGGCGCAGGACGCCATCGTCGAGATGGCGCTTGTCACGCCCGTGGTGGTCCAGTTACCGTATGCGCTCTATGACCGGGTGAGCAGGCTCATCGCCGATGCCGGCGGCAAGGTCAAGGACTCGCTGTTCCTCGAGGACGTGCAGCTCACCTGCGCTTTCAAGTCGGGTACCGAGGCTCCGTTTGTGGCCGCGGTGCGCGAGCTCGCCAACGGAGAGGACCTCGCATGTCCGGGAGAGCCCCGTTTCGCCGAGTTTTAGCGCCTCGCCAGGCC
>CAVIBB010000046.1:0-14152 GCA_963640745.1 Paludibacteraceae bacterium | reverse complement strand
TCGTTGTGGTCACCCGCCACAACGAGGTGGAGGAGCTCTGCCAGACGGTCGGCGTGCGCTGCGTGCGCCATACCCATCCGCTTCAGTCCGACACGGTGCGCGAGGGATTGAAGGCGTTGCCGGGCATCGCGGGCTGCCTTTTTGTGCCCGGAGACCAGCCGCTTCTGCGCGAGGCGAGCGTGCGGGCCATCGTCGAGGACTTCCAGCGCCATCCCGGAAGCATCGTCCGTCTCGGATGGCGCGGCGCGCCGGCGAGCCCGATCCTGTGGCCGAGCGAGGAGCTGCCCGCGCTCGCGGCGCTCGAGGGCGACGCGGGAGGCAGCGCGCTTCTTGCCAAGCGCCAGGAGCTCGGGGTGCGCGTCCGCGTCGTGGAGGCGCAAAGCGAGCTCGAGGTATGCGATTGCGACACAAGGGAGGACCTCGCGCGTCTCGAGGCCGCCCTCTAGGGTTTTAAGGAGGAACTTTTATGAGGATCCTTGCAAACGGCACCCTGGTCACGCCGGAGGGAGCGCGTCGCGGCGACGTCGCGCTCGACGGCAAGAAGATCGCGCGCGTGGCGGAGCGCATCGAGCCCGCGCCCGGAGACGAGGTCACCGACGTCTCGGGCTGCTGGGTCTTCCCGGGCTTCATAGACGCGCATACGCACTTGCAGTGCTGGACGGGCATGGACTGGACGGCCGATAGCTTCGAGACGGGCACGCGGGCCGCGGCCTGCGGCGGCACCACGACGGTGGTCGACTACGCCACGGCCGATCGCGGCGTGACCATGCCCGACGCCCTGGCCGAGTGGCATTCCCGCGCCGACGGAACCTGCACGGCCAACTACGCCTTCCACATGGCGCTCGCCGAGTGGAACGAGAAGAACCGCGCCGACCTCGCCGTCATGCGCGAGCAGGGTGTCTGTTCCTTCAAGACGTACTTCGCCTACGACCACCTGCGCCTGGACGACGCCGAGACGCTCGAGGTCCTCGAGGCCTTGAAGCCCCTCGGCGCCACGCTCTGCGTCCACTGCGAGAACGGCACGCTTGTCAACCGCCTGCAGCAGCGCGTCTTCGACCTGGGCGTTACGGGGCCGGAGGGGCACCCGATGAGCCGCCCGGACGTCTGCGAGGCCGAGGCCATCAGCCGTCTGCTCTACATCGCGCACCTGGCCGGCGACGCGCGCGTGAACGTCGTGCATCTCTCCACCAAGCTCGGTCTCGAGGCCATACGCGACGCGAAGGCCCGCGGCCAGAAGAACATCTTCGTGGAGACCTGCCCGCAGTACCTGCTGCTCGACGACTCGCGTTACGAGGAGGAGGGCGACGACGGCTTCGCGGGCGCCAAGTACGTGATGAGCCCGCCCCTGCGCAAGCCTGCCGACGTGGCGGCGCTTCGCGAGGCGCTTCTTGCCGGCGAGATTGACACCATCGCCACCGACCACTGCAGCTTCAACCTGCATGGGCAGAAGGAGCGTGGCCGCGGGGACTTCCGAAAGATACCGAATGGCGGCGCGGGCATCGAGCACCGCCCGGCGCTCATCGCCACGAGCTTCGCGGGCCAGCTCGGCCCTGAGGGGCTCTGCCGCCTCATGAGCGAGAACCCCGCGCGCGTCTTCGGCATGTGGCCGCGCAAGGGGCGCCTGGCTGAGGGCGCGGACGCCGACGTCTGCGTCTGGGACCCTGAGGCGCGCTGGACCATCCACGCCGCCACGCAGCACCAGGCCGTGGACCACACGCCCTACGAGGGATTTCAGTGTCGCGGCCGCGCCCGCCTCGTCTACGTGGGCGGCGAGCTCGTGGCCGAGGGCGGCGAGCCCACGGGCGCCAAGCCCGGCGAGTTCGTCTCTCGCTGATTACTGCCCCGGGGCTGCTCACCCCATTCAACGTCGACTTGCCGCCGGGATCCGGCGGCTCGTATATCCGATCTGTAAAGGAGAAACACTATGTCCAACCAGGCAATCGTTACCGATAAGGCCCCCGCTGCCCTCGGCCCCTACTCCGCCGGCGTCGTCTCCGGCAACGTGATCCACGTGTCCGGTCAGCTCGGCGTCGTGCCCGAGACCGGCGAGTTCGCGGGCGAGTCCGCGGTCGACCAGGCGCGCCAGAGCCTCACCAACGTGAAGAACATCCTGGCCGCCGCCGGCGCCGACATGTCCAATGTCGCCGAGACCACCGTGCTTCTTACCGACCTTGCCGACTTCGCCGCCGTGAACGAGGTCTACGCCGGCTTCTTTGCCGAGCCGTTCCCCGCCCGCGCCTGCTTCCAGGTCGCCGCGCTGCCTAAGGCCGCCAAGGTCGAGATCAAGGCCGTCGCGTACCTGTAGTTCCCGCAGGCAGAAGACCTGGCGTCGGAGCCGCGCCCCGAGAACGCGCCGCCCAGTAATGACGCGACGGGAAGAGCCCCGGAAAGCCGTCGGCCAGTAACACTTTGACGAGAAGAGCCCCAAAACCTCGCCATCCAGTAACCGGGCGTTACTGGGAGACGCGGTTTTGGGGCTCGGCATCGTTTCTCGTTACTGGGTGGCACGCATTCGGGGCTCAGTTGGCTGCCCCGTTACTGGATGCCGTGAATCCGGGGCTCGCCCGGGGCTTCTTGCCGGCTACTCGGCCTTGGAAAGAAGGTCACTGCCGCAGTGGCAGCACTTGGACGCGCCGACGTGGACCTTCTCGAGGCAGTAGGGGCAGGTCGGCTCCGGCTCGGGCTCCGCAGCTGCCTCGTCCGTGCGACCCATGGCCTTTCCGGCAAGCTCGTGGGCCTTGTTCACGGCCTTGATGAGGGCGAACACGATGGCGGCGACGATGAGGAAGTTGATACACGCGCTGATGAACTTGCCGAAGTCTATCTCGGTCCCCGGCACGACGAGGCCGGAGACCTCGCCGACGCTGCCGCCCGAGATAGCCTTGATCAGCGGGTTGATGATGTTGTCCGTGAGCGACGTGACGATCGAGGTGAAGGCGCCGCCGATGATGACGCCGACGGCCATATCCATCACGTTTCCGCGGTTAATGAACTCCTCGAACTCCTTGAGCAGCTTCTTCACAAGTACCCCTTTCCTGGCTGCGCTGTATTGCGGTGCAAGGATAGCGGAAGGAATTGATTTCGACCCGCGGCGAGCCCCTTTCAGCCTGAGGCGGTGAGAATTGCTCTCGCGCGATTCGCGTAGCGAGCGAACGTAGTGAGCGCTGAGCAGCGAGGGTAATTCTCGCCGCCTCAGGCTGAAAGGGTGCTTCCGGATGGTCGGATCTCCCTAAAGCCCGAGCTCCTTCTCGGCGGCGTCGAGGGGCTCGTCCACGCCGGGAATGGGGCGCGGGCGCGGATCGCGGATGACGCGGCCGTCATGGGCGACCATCTTGAGGCGCCGCAGGGCCGAGAGGTCCTCGAGCGGGTTCGCCTCGCACACGATGAAGTCGGCGCGCTTGCCCGCCTCGATCGAGCCGCATTCGTTCTCGAGGCCCGCGATCCGCGCGTTGCCGAGCGTGGCCGTGTGGAGCGCGAACGCGTTGCTCACGCCGCAGAAGTGGGCGAAGTAGCGCACTTCTCGCCACATGTTGTAGTGCGTGATGAAGGGGCAGCCGGTGTCGGTACCGAGACCCACGGGAATGCCCTGCTCAAGGCAGGCGTTCGCCATCTCGCGCATGCTTTCGAAGACGATGCGCCCGTTCTTGCGCCCGAGCTCGCCGCACTTGGCCACCTCAAGCGGGAAGAACGTGTACGGCACGACCGGGGAGAAGGTGGAGATAAGCGCCGAGCCGGTCTTGCGGAAGAGCTCCATGACCTCGGGCGTGGGCGCGCCGCCGTGCTCGACGGTGTCGACGCCGCCCTCGAGCGCCACGCGGACGCCCTCGGTGCTCTCCACGTGGGCGGCGACAATAAAGCCCAGCTTGTGGGCCTCGTCGCAGGCGGCGCGCACCATCTCGGGCGGCATGCGCAGCGCGCCCGGCTCGCCCTCGGCGGTCGCGTCCATCACGCCGCCGGTGATCATGATCTTGATGAGGTCGGGGTTGGTCGCGGCGATTTGGCGCACGTGCTCGGCGGCCTCCTCGGGTGTGCGCGCCTCCGTGGCGAGTGAGCCCGCGAAGTGCCCGCCCGGCACCGAGACCGCCGTGTTCGCGGCGAGGATGCGCGGTCCCTGCAGGCGCCCCGCCTCGATGTCGTCGCGGACACGGCCGTCGAGGTCCCACAGGCCGCCCACGGCGCGCATGGTGGTCACGCCGCCGAGGAGCTCGGTCTTCGCGTAGCCCTGCGCCATGCGGTAGAACAGGCGGCGCACGAGCCTCCACTTGCCGAGCTTATCCATGAGGCCCTTGTAGTCGACGGGCTTCTTGCCGGTGTCCTCGCGCGGCGGCTTGCCGGCGGCGGCCAGGTGGACATGCATGTTTATGAGGCCGGGCGCGAGATAGGCGCCTCCGAGGTCGATGCGCTCGATGCCGGCGAGCGCGGGGTCGCCGTCGGGGAGAATCGCCTCGAAGCGGCCGTCAGAGACGACCACGGCGAGACCACCCGTGGGCTTCATCTGCTCGGTTCCGTCGAGCAGGAAACCGTTGACGAGGGCGTAGCGGTCTGTGGGCTTCTGCATGGGCGGGCCTTTCTTCGTGTGTCGGTACAGTGGTTTTGAATGGGATTCAAATGTAGCGGATGGCGCGGCGATTCTGCTGCTTGGGGCGTGTTTATCGGCGAGATGGTACGTTGGGCGCCACTTGGAGCGCATCAACTGCCCGCTTCGCGCCACCTCGAGGCGTTTCTTGTCGAGGCGGTACCACTTCGAGGTGTGTCATGCCGAGGTGGTACCACCTCGAGAGCTCGCGGCGCGCAGGCGGCGGGGCAAGAATCCCAGGGGAAAGAGGCGCTTAAAGACGCGCGAGCCCGTGCTCCCGAATGCTGCCCGCGAAGGTGGGCAGGGGAGAGAGGCGCGCTGCGAGCTCGCGCGCGCCCGCGAGCGCCTCGGGGGTCTCGCACTGGTTGACCACGACGAGGTCGGCGAGCGCCTCATGCGCGATGACGCGGGCGATCGCTTCGGGTGTTGCGAGGCCGTCTGCCGCGCATGCGGAGATGTCGCAGAACAGCTCGGGCCGGTGCGCGACCTCGCGAATCGGCCGTCCGAACCCGCTCGCGCCGACGACGAGGATGGCCCGCGCGGCCTCGGCCGGGATGACGGGCTCCCAGGCCTCGTGGGCCTTGAGCGGCAGGCGACGGCTGCCGTCGGCCTCGACGAGCACGCAATCGGCGAGCTCCGCGAGGCACGCGAAGCCTATTTCCGGGGCGGCGAGCTTGCCCTTCTCGTCCGGCTCGCCCAGGCAAACAACGCCATGGGTCGCCAAAGCCTGCGCGACGCAAGCTTCGTCCGCCCCTCCGATGGTGGGAATGTCCGAAAAGGGGAGAATCCGCGTGCTCGTGGCCAGCACGACCGTGGAGCCGTTTGCGCGGAGCTCGCGCGCCAGCTCGCGCAGCAGCGTCGTCTTGCCGCCGCTTCCGATGACGGCGGTAATCCCGGGCCCGACCTCAAGCGCTGCCTGTAAATTCATCTGCTAACCTAACAATTAGTGAGAAAACCACCGGTAAAACAGGTGTTGTATTATCATTTGCCCAGGTAAGCGTTGCTGTAATTCCGATACAACGCCTAAACTTCATGCTGGTACCATTACAAAACAGATTGTAACGCCGGGCCGATCAACGCAAGGAGGGGCAACATGCTGGTTTACGTCCGCGGGGCGGGAGACATCGCCACGGGCATCGCGCTGCGCCTGCATCGCTGCGGTATGCAGGTCGTGATGGCAGACCTCGCCGTGCCAACGTCGATTCGCCGCACCGTCTGCTTCTCCGAGGCCATCCGCCTCGGCGAGACGCGCGTCGAGGACGTGCGCGGCGTGCTCTGCGCCGACGCCGCGGCTGCTCGAGCGGCCGTCGCCGCCGGCGACGTCGCGGTCGTCGTCGACCCGAACGCCGCCCTCGCGCCCGAGCTCGCGCCTGATGTGCTCGTCGACGCCATCCTCGCCAAGAAGAACCTCGGCACGACGCGCGGCATGGCCCCGATCGTCATCGGCGTCGGCCCCGGATTCACCGCGCAGGCGGACGTCGACGCCGCCGTCGAGACGATGCGCGGCCACTACCTGGGGCGCGTTTATTACCAGGGCTCGCCCATCGCGAACACGGCCATCCCGGGCCTTATCGGCGGCTACGCGGGCGAGCGCGTGCTGCGCGCCCCCGCCGACGGCGTTTTCGAGCCGTGCGTACAGATAGGCGACGAGGTCCATGCGGGCGACGTCTGCGGCATGGTCGCGGGCAAGCCCATGGTCGCGACCATCGACGGCGTCGTGCGCGGCCTGCTCCAGGAGGGCGTCGAGGTCCGCCGCGGCCTCAAGTCCGGGGACGTCGACCCGCGCTGCTGCCCCGACTACATCCGCACGACCTCCGACAAGGCGAGCGCCGTGGGCGGGGGAGTCCTGGAGGCCATCCTCCATCTCTCGGGTGTGCTCCGCGACGGGCGCGCGTCGGGCGGCCCGTCCGCGCATGTGGCCGCCGCCGCAGCCGAGGGGCTCGACCTGGACGGTATGGAGGAGTTCGCATGAACGACGTCGCCGGAACCATAAACGACCCGAGGATCATCGAGGCCGCGCAAGCCGAGGTCGCCGCCGGGCGCCCGGTCGCGCTCGCGAGCCTGCTCGCCACCCAAGGCTCGATGCCTCGTCACGAGGGGGCGCGCATGCTTGCGCTCGCCGACGGCTCCTACCTGGGCACCGTTGGCGGCGGCAACATCGAGTTCATCGCCCAGAAGCGCTGCGGGGAGCTTCTTGCCGCCTCGGCCGCCGATGAGGCCGCGCCTGCATCCCTTGAGTGGATGACCCACGAGAAGAACGCAATGGCCTGCGGCGGGGACGCGCTTCTTGCCGTGCGGGCACTCGGCCCTGCGGACGCCGCATGGCTGGCCGAGCTCGCGGCCTGCGTCTCGGCGGATTCCGCCGCATGGCTTACCGAGGACTGGTCGGACCCGGCCTGCCCGCGCACGGAGGTCGCTCGCGAAGGCGACGGCTGCGACGTCCCCACCTGGGACGAGGCGGCGCGCCGCTACAGCGAGCCGGTGGGCGCCGAGCCCGTCTGCTACGTCTTCGGCGGGGGCCACGTGGGCCAGGCACTCGTGCCCGTCCTCGCCTCGGTGGGCTTCGTGGTCGAGGTCATCGACGACCGCGAGGGCATCTGCGACCCCGCGAAGTTCCCCGCCGCACGTCGTGTGACCTGCGGCGCGTTCGAAGATACATCGCTCTACGAGCGCATCACCCCGCGCGACTACGTGGTCGTGCTCACCCACGGGCACCTGGGCGACGCCGCCGCGCTTGAGGGGGCGTTGCCGCGGCACCCGGCCTACGTGGGCTGCATCGGCAGCCGCCGAAAGGCCGGTTTCGTCCGCGATCTCCTCAAGGAGCATGGCATTCCTGCCGAGCTCGCGGATTCCGTGCACCTGCCCATCGGTGAGGACATCCTCGCCGTCACCCCGGCCGAGATAGCGGTCTCCATCGCGGCGCAGATCATCCGTTGCCGCGCGGAGCTCCGGCCGCGCAGACCCCATTCGTGATGACCGGGCTTCTTGCCCGTTGCATCTTTTATTGCCGTTAAGCGCCAACGATCCAGGCCGCAAGGCCAAGACAGGGCTCAACAGAAGGGAAGAAACCATGCTCGACAGAAGGCAGTTCATCGGCGGCGCCACCGCCGCCGTCGCCACCCTCGGCCTCGCGGCCTGCGGCTCCGGCTCCAGCAGCTCCAGCAGCACCAGCGATTCCTCCAGCTCCTCCGCCTCCACCAGCGCCGACGCGGCCACCGTCACCGTCTTTGCCGCGGCGTCCATGACGGAGTCCCTCACCAAGGCCGGCGACCAGTTCAAGGCCGCCAACCCCGACTACGACCTCTCCTTCAACTTCGATTCGTCGGGCACCCTGAAGACCCAGATCCAGGAGGGCGCGGACTGCGACGTCTTCATCTCCGCCGGCCAGAAGCAGATGAACCAGCTCGACGCCGAGGCCGAGAAGGACCACGAGGACGGCCTCGACTTCATCGACCACTCCACCCGCTTCAACATCCTCGAGAACAAGGTCACCCTCTGCGTGCCCGACGGCAACCCCAAGGGCATCGTCGACTTCAACGACCTCGCCGCTCACCTCAAGGCCGGCGACGTGCTTCTTTGCATGGGCAACTCCGACGTTCCCGTGGGCCAGTACACCCAGAAGATCCTGGCCTACTACGAGCTGAACGAGGAGGAGCTCGCCTCTTCCGGCTGCATCACCTACGGCACCAACGTCAAGGAGGTCACCTCCCAGGTCAAGGAGGGCGCCGTCGACTGCGGCATCATCTACAAGACCGACGCCTACTCCGCCGAGCTCGAGTGCATCGACGAGGCGACCAAGGAGATGTGCGGCCAGGTCGTCTACCCCGCCGCTGTGACCAAGAACGCGCCGCAGCCCGAGGGCGCCAAGGCCTTCCTCGAGTTCCTTAAGGGCTCCGAGGCCTCCGCTGACTTCGAGGAGGTCGGCTTCACCCCGCTCGCCAACGCGTAAGCGAGTCAACGGGACAGCCCCCTTATCCGAGCGATACGAAGGGGGCTGTCCCTTTACATCATTCGACGCTTGATTTGCTCGTGAGGATGACAATGGATTGGTATCCGCTCTATAACTCGGTGCGCATCGCCTTGGTATCAACGGTGATCGTGTACTTCTTGGGCATCTGGCTGGCCAACGTGGTGGCCCGGGCGCCCAGGCTCGTCAAGGGCGTCCTCGACGTCATCCTCACCCTGCCGCTCGTTCTGCCGCCGACGGTCGTGGGCTACCTGCTGCTCATTCTCTTCGGCCCGCGCCGACCGCTCGGCGCCTGGCTGCTCGAGACCTTCAGCATCAAGATGACCATGGTCTGGTACGCGGCCATCCTCGCCACCGTCGTGGTGAGCTTCCCGCTCATGTACCGCACCGCCCGCGGCGCCTTCGAGTCCTTCGACGAGAACCTCGCCGACGCGGCCCGCACCCTCGGTCGCTCTGAGCTCTGGATCTTCTGGCGCGTCAAGATGCCCTACTGCCTGCAGGGCATCGTGGCCGGCGCGGTGCTCGCCTTCGCCCGCGCGCTCGGCGAGTACGGCGCCACGGCGATGATCTGCGGCTACACGCCCGGGTCCACCGCCACCGTCTCGACCACCGTCTACCAGCTCTGGCGCACGGGCGACGACGCGGGCGCGCTCTCGTGGGTCATGGTGAACCTCGCCATCTCTGCCGTTGTGCTTCTTGCCATGAACTGGTTCGAGGCCCGCTCCAAGGAGCCTCGCGGCGGACGCGCCGCGGCGAAGGGAGGCACTCGATGAGCCTTTTCGTCGACGTCCACAAGAAGCTCGGCGCCTTCAGCCTTGACGTGTCCTTCGAGGTCGAGCGAGCCGACGAGACCCTCGCGCTGCTCGGCCCCTCGGGCTGCGGCAAGTCGATGACGCTCAAGTGCATCGCCGGCATCGTGACGCCGGACGAGGGGCGCATCGTGCTCAACGACCGCGTGCTCTTCGACAGCGAGAAGCGCGTGAACCTGCGCCCGCAGGAGCGAGGCGTGGGCTATCTCTTCCAGAACTACGCCCTCTTCCCGAATATGACGGTCGAGCAGAACATCGCGGCCGGCGTCCTCGGAGTGGGCAAGGAGGAGCGCGCGAGTCGCGTGGCCGAGCAGGTCGCGGCCTTCCGTCTCGAGGGGCTCGAGAAGAAGCGCCCCGCCCAGCTTTCCGGCGGCCAGCAGCAGCGCGTGGCGCTCGCGCGCATCATGGCGTCGCGGCCCGAGCTGCTGCTGCTCGACGAGCCCTTCTCGGCGCTCGACGGCTACCTTCGCTGGCAGCTCGAGCTCGAGCTCACCGACACGCTGCGCCAGTTCCCCGGGGGCTCGGTCTACGTGAGCCACAACCGCGACGAGGTCTACCGCATGTGCGACACCGTCTGCGTCGTGTCGCGCGGGCACTCGGAAGAGAAGCTCAGCGTTCCGGAGCTCTTCGCCACGCCCTCGACCGTCGCGGCGGCGCTCATCTCCGGCTGCAAGAACGTGAGCGCGGCAACGGCGCGGGAAGGGGGCGTGCTCGAGTGCTCGGACTGGGGCGTCGAGCTGCGCACCTCGCTGCCGGTGCCCGAGGGCTGCGACCATGCGGGCATCCGCGCGCATTACTTCCGCGTCGAGGCCGCAGGGGCCGCTGACGCCTCATGCGGCGACGCCGGAAAGGGCGGCGAGAACCGCTTCGTCTGCACGGTGGACCGCGTCATCGACAACACGTTCTCGACCATCGCGATGCTCGGCACCCCCGGCGGCGCCCAGCTGCGCTACGAGTGCGAGAAGGACGCGTGGGCTGCGCTGGGCAATCCCGCGCAGGTCAGCGTCGGCATTGCCCCTGAGTTCGTCATGCCGCTGGTGGGCGAGCGCGCATGATCGACGGCGAGGGACGCCGCATCGAGTACCTGCGCCTCTCCGTCACGGACCGCTGCAACTGCCGGTGCGCCTACTGCATGCCGGAAGGCGGCGTGCCCATGCTTGCGCACAGCGACATCCTGAGCTTCGAGGAGCTCGCCTGCGTGGTCCGCGCGGCGGCCGAGCTCGGCGTGCGCAAGGTGCGCCTCACCGGCGGGGAGCCCTTGGCGCGTCGCGGGGTCGTCGACCTCGTGGGTATGGTCGCGGCGGTGCCCGGCATCGAGGAAGTCGCCATGACGACGAACGCGACGCTGCTCGCGCCTGTGGCCGAATCCTTGCGGGAGGCCGGCCTCACGCGACTCAACGTGAGCCTGGACTCTCTGCGCCCCGGCCGTTACGCGCAGATCACTCGCGGAGGGCGGCTCGACGATGCGCTCGCGGGTATCGCCGCCGCACGCGAGGCGGGCTTCACCGGAACCAAAATCAACTGCGTCCTCATGGGCGGCGTCAACGACGACGAGCTCGCCGACGTCGCGGCCTTGGCAAGAAACGAGGCCGTCGACGTGCGCTTCATTGAGCTCATGCCCATCGGCCCCGCAGCTTGCTGGCCGCGTGCGAGCTTCGTTGCCGCCGACGCCGTGCTCGACGCGCTGCCGGGGCTCGAGCTTCTTGGCCGCGACGGCGTGGCCGAGCTCTACCGCATGCCCGGCTGGGCTGGTCACGTCGGCCTTATCCGCCCCATGAGCCACAAGTTCTGCGACGGATGCAGCCGCATCCGCGTCACGGCGGACGGCAAGCTCAAGCCGTGCCTGCATTCCGCGGCCGAGATAAACCTGCGCGGGCTCGACCACGAGGGGCTTCTCGCCGCGTTGCGGGACGGCATCGCCGCCAAGCCGAAGTATCATCACATGGACGAGGGGCGCGCGAGCGATTCGGCGCGCGACATGAACGAGATCGGGGGCTAGGCTTTGACGACGGAGGACCTCACGCACATCAACGAGCAGGGGCGGGCGCGCATGGTCGACGTCTCGGCCAAGGAGAAGACCCGCCGAGCCGCGCGCGCCGGCGGTTTCGTTGCCATGGCGCCCGAGACGCTCGCGCTCGTGCGCACGGGCGGCTGCAAGAAGGGCGACGTGCTCGCCGTGGCGCAGGTGGCTGGCATCATGGCGGCCAAGCGCTGCTGGGAACTCGTGCCCATGTGCCACCCTATCCAGCTCACGGGCGTCGACGTGCGCTTCGAGCTCGTCGAGGGGTCGGGCCGCTGCGGCGTCGCCATCGAGGCCGAGTGCCGCTGCTGCGGCGAGACGGGCGTCGAGATGGAGGCACTCACCGCCGCTTCCGTCGCCGGCCTCACCATCTACGACATGCTCAAGGCCGTCCAGCGCGATATGGTCATTGAGCAGGTTCGCCTTCTGGAGAAGACCGGCGGCAAGTCCGGCCACTTCGTTCGGGACGAGGGTCGCGGCACGGGCGAGTCGCAGGTGGACGAGGCGTCGATGGACGAGGAGCCTCTTGCCACCGTCGTCGCCGTCTCCGTCAGCGCGAAGAAGGGCACCCGCAAGGTCCCCCAGGACGCGATCGAGCTCGTGACCGGCTCCGGCGTGGCGGGAGACGCACATGCCGGCAACTGGCATCGTCAGGTGAGCCTTCTTCCCGAGGAGTCCGTCGACCGCATGCGCGAGAAGCTGCCGTCGCTCGCCGCCGGCGACTTCGCGGAGAACATCCTCACACGAGGCATCGATCTCAAGTCGCTGCCTGTGGGCACGAAACTCGAGGTGGGGGAAGCCGAGCTGGTCATCACGCAGATCGGCAAGACCTGCCACAACGACTGCGAGATTCGTCGCCTTACCGGCAGCTGCGTCATGCCCACGGACGGGGTCTTCGCCGTGGTCACCCGCGGCGGCGTCGTCCGTCCCGGCGACCGCGTGGCGCGAGGGGAATGAGGTAAGGGGACGACCCCTTTGTCTTATCGCAAGTTTGATTGATGCGAAGGGGACGCCCCTTCGCTTCTTTATAAGGTTGATGTTCGCAAGGGAGAGGACCCGGCATGAAGCTCATTCGCACGGAGGACGCCGTAGGGCAGGTGCTCTGCCAAGACATGACGCAGATCATCCCCGGCAAGGCAAAGGGCCCGCGCTTTAAGAAAGGCCACGTGGTTAAGGAGGAGGACATCCCCGTCCTGCTCTCTATGGGCAAGGTGAACCTTTATGTCTGGGAGCTTGAGCAGGGCATGGTTCACGAGAACGACGCGGCGCATCGGCTGGCCGCGCTTTGTCTGGGCCCCGGTACGGTGGCGGCCGGCGAACCATCCGAGGGTAAGATCGGCATCAGCGCGGCGCACGACGGGTGCCTGCTCGTGAATACCGAGAAGCTCAACGCCGTCAACGCCACCGACGAGGTCATGGTGGCCACGCGCAAAGGCGGGTTCGCGGTGCATGAGGGCGACGCGCTCGCCGGAACGCGCGTGATTCCGCTCGTGGTTCGAGAGACGGTGCTTGAGGAGGCCGAGCGCGCGGCGGGCGGCGAGTTCCTGCTCGAGGTGCGCCCCTTCCGCCTGCGTCGCGCGGCCGTGATCGCCACGGGCTCCGAGGTCGCCTCCGGGCTCATTGAGGACGCCTTTACCCCCGTTATGGTGCAGAAACTCGCTGCATACGGCATCGAGGTCACCTATACCGCGACTCCTGGCGACGAGATGGACGCGGTCGTGGACGCCATTAACGAGGCCCGCGCCTCGGGCGTCGACCTCGTGCTGTGCACGGGCGGCATGAGCGTGGACCCCGACGACAACACCCCCGGCGCCATCAAGCGCGCCGGCGCCCGCATCGTCACCTACGGCAGCCCCGTGCTGCCGGGCGCCATGCTGCTCGTCGGCTATTTCGACGAGGGCGTGGGCGGCCAGAGCCTCGAGGCCCCCGTGCCCGTGCTCGGCGTCCCCGGCTGCGCCATGTACAACAAGGCGACCGTGCTCGACCTCGTGCTCCCTCGCGTGGCGGCGGGCGTGCCTCTCTCTAAGCGCGACTTCGTTGTTATGGGCGAGGGCGGGCTGTGCCTTGGCTGCAAGCCCTGCACCTTCCCCGTCTGCCCGTTCGGCAAGTAGGGTGCAGGCCAATCGCGCCCAGGTAAAGAAGGTAAAACAGGGTCGGTGGGCTTACGTTGCCCCCGCGCCCGCGCGTAAGGAGAGCAGCCATGACTGGCGAGAAGTACACCGCAGAGGTCATCACCGTGAGCGACCGGTCAGCGAGAGGGGAGCGTGAGGACGGCTCGGGCCCGGTGCTCGTCGAGCTTCTCCGCGCGTGTGGATACGAGGTCGTCGGCACCCGCATCGTGCCCGACGAGCGGGGCGTTATTGAAGACGCGCTCGTCGAGGCTGCCGCTGCGGACACGGCGCTCGTCCTCACGACCGGCGGTACGGGCTTCTCGCCGCGCGATGTCACGCCCGAGGCCACGGCGGCCGTCTGCGAGCGCATGGCGCCCGGCATCCCCGAGGCCATGCGCGCGGCCTCGATGGCCATCACCCCGCGGGCCTGCCTCTCGCGCGAGGCGGCCGGTATCCGCGGCCGAACCCTCATCGTCAACCTGCCGGGCAGCCCCAAGGCGGCGCGCGAGAACATCGAGGCCGTCATCGACCCGATAGCCCACGGCCTGCGCATCCTTCGCGGCGGCCCCGCCGACTGCGCCTCGTGAACAGGTGCGTAGCACCGTTCACGTTTCCTGGCCGAGGGTAACAAGGCGCATATGAGGTGTGAACACGGGTGCGTCTTCCGTT
>CAVIBB010000045.1:0-14272 GCA_963640745.1 Paludibacteraceae bacterium | reverse complement strand
TTGTGATTGCGGCCGCGGCCGCGGTCCTCTCGCTGCTGTTCGCGCTTCTCCGTAAGGCAATACCGATGACTCTGTTCGCCTTGGCTTGCCTGGGGCTGGTTTCCTTCATCTGCTACTACTTCGAGGAGTATGGTCCGGTGTCGAGCGGCGCGGCGAGCGTCTGGTCGTTTGGGCGAGTGGTTATGCTTGGCTCCGCCGCCGTCCTTGCCGCCGCCGGAATTTGGTTCTTTATCGTGAAGCACGGCAAGAAGAAGGCAGCAAAGGCAGCTTAGGCTTCCGCGTGGTTTTTTGTTGCCCGTGCCGATTGCTTTGCTTGCGGAAATGGGGCTGGAATTCAGTTGTCAGCTGATGAATTGCTTTCTGTTGGTTTTCAGAATGGACCTGCGAGCAAATAACGCACAACTGATTGGAGTTCAAGATGAAGAAAACGGCAGCTATCGTTCTTTCTATGGTGCTCGCGCTTACCTTGGGGGCTTGTGGGTCCTCGTCATCGAAGAAGAGCGAATCGGACTCTTCGTCGGCAACGCAGGGGCAGACGACCAAGTCCGAAAGTACGTCTTCCGAGTCCAAGGAGGAGAAGTCGTCTGTCGATAGCTCGAAGACGGAGTCTTCGTCTGCCGAGAGCGCCGGCGACTCGACCGAGGTCACCCCGAGCTTCAAGCAAACTATGGACGGCTACGAGAAGTTTATGAACGAGTACGTCGAGTTCATGAAGAAGTATCAGGACTCCGACAACACCGCTTCGATGCTTGCCGACTACGGAAAGATGATGGCGAGCTATGCGGAGTGGACTGCGAAGTTTGACGACGTCGATAGCGACTCTCTTTCTGATGCGGACGCCGCGTATTACCTTGAGGTCCAAGGCCGTGTCCTTCAGAAGCTCGCCGAGGTTCAGTAGGGCGGCGCATTGTCGGGCTAAGCGTGTAGCCAAGTTGGGCGTGTAGCCAAGGGCTTGCCAGCTGATTATGTAGTCGGCTGGCAAGCCGCTTCTTTGAAATGCTTTTGGATTAACTGGGGGATAGGCTCATGGCGTTCTGCTCATGCTGCGGAGAAGAGCTGATAGAGGGAGATATGTTTTGCGGCCGCTGCGGTGCTTCGATCGGGCAAGCTGCACAGCCGAGTGAGGGACCGCAAGAAGGCTCTGCGGAACCTTCTGCGTATGACCATGACCGTGACCGGGTTGAATCCTGTCGGTTGCAAAAATGCCCGGCATGCGGCGAGCCGCTGGATGATGACGTGTGGGTTTGCCCGGCGTGCTCCTATCCGGTTCCGAGCATGACAGCCTCAAAAGCGGTTAATGAGCTTATACAGAGTTTAAGCAAGGTTGAGGCGGATGCATCGGATAAGGCGGCTGGTTACGCACAGGTCGTTAAAGAAATCGATAACTTCGTCATTCCAACAACTGCAAATGGAATACTTACGTTCCTGATATTTGCAAAGAGCCGACTTATTACCGCAGCAAGGGACTATGGGCAGGGATGGACGGCTAAGGATGCTGTTTCCCAGGCATGGGTTGCCAAGGCTCAGTATGCGTACGATGTTGCTCAGCTCAAGTTCTCGGATGCTCCCGAGTTCAACGACATTGACACGGCTTACCGGAGCATTAAGGCGATTGCAAATCGTAATAACGTTTTTAGAGGAGCCGTATCGACGGCCGAAGCCGTTAAGAATGGCGGATGTCTCATCAAGTTCATTGCGTTCTACGTCGTAATCCTAGCGATGGGAATTGTAATAAAACTTTTAGGCTTCCTATCGTTAAGACCGCAATACGTCTGGGTTCTATTGGCGCTGGTGGTTGCCGGCCTGGGGATCTGTTTCTACAAGAGAAAACGAGGCAGATAACTTCTATTAAAGCGACGGTAAGATGACGGTTGGTGATAAGCGTGTTTAACAAGCCAGGCCTTATGGACGAGATCCGCTGCGATGAGAAGGACTTCCTGATCTGGAAGTGGCGGCCGGAAGGCGGCTCTCGGCGAGAAAACGCAATTCGTTGGGGGTCGTCGCTCTCGGTGCGCGACGGGTCGGTGGCGGTCTTTGTGTATCGTCGCAAGGGCCAGCCCGCTGTTCAGGAATTCATCGAGGGTCCTTTTCAGGACACACTTGAGACCTCCAACCTGCCCATTATTGCGAATATCGTATCGCTCGCATATGCCGGAGGGACTCCGTGGCAGGCCGAGGTGTACTTCATCAACATGGCCAAGGTGGTTCAGTCGCGCTTTGCGGTGCGGTATTTCGACGTCTTCGATCCTCGCTTCCCGGATTTCGGTGTGCCTGTTGCCGTGCGTGGGACCATTACATTCCATATTGCCGATTACCGGCGGTTTATCGAGTGTCATCGGCTCGACGAGTTCTCGCCTGAGGACTTCCGGCTTCGGGTGCGCGACGCCGTCTCGCGTAGGGTTAAGTCTATCGTCGCTGATCTGCTGTCCAAACAGCAGATCCCGTTGCCGCAGCTTTCCGGCCAGACGGACGCCGTGTCCGAGGCGGCGTTCGAGGTGCTCGGCGAAACGCTGGGTCAAACGTACGGCGTCGAGCTGAGCACGATCGACGTCAACGCAATCGACGTCGACAAGGAAAGCGTGGGGTACCGCCAGCTTAAGGCCATGACCCAGGATGTAACTGAGGCGACCATCCGCGCGCGGACTGAGGCCAACCTCAAGAACATTCACGAGATTCAACAGATTCAGATGGAGAACCTCTCTGAGCAGTTACGCATTGAACGAGAAGAGAGCCAGTACGCCATGCACAAGAAAACCCAGGGCGGCAACCTCCCCGCGTTCCAAGTCGAGCAGCAGACGGCAGTGGGCATCGCGGGCGCCGAAGCGCTCGGACATATGGGCGAGAACGGCGCGTCCGCCGTTGGTCTCGGTGACGGCGGGGGTCTCGACCTCGCCGGGCTTGCTGCGGGGATGGCGCTCGGAGGAGCTGTTGGCCGGAATGTTGCCGGTGTGATGGAATCGGCTCTGGGCGGCGTGGGCATTGGAGGTTCGGCGGCAGCGAGTGCTGTGACCCCGCCGCCGATTCCAGTGGCCAAGTACTTCGTCGCGATCGATGGGGAAGCCGTCGGACCGTTTGATAAAACCGCGCTGCGCTCGATGGCTTCTTCGGGCACTTTATCTGAGGATTCACTGGTATGGCGGGAAGGCATGGGCGACTGGGCCGAGGCGGGAAGCGTCCCCGGGCTTGAATTGCTGTTCAAGGCGTCAGGCGCGGCAGCTCCGCCGACGATTCCGCCGCGGCAATAGTGTCCTCGGCGATGGGTGTTACGCGGCGCTAGGCTAGCGTTATTACTTGCCGCTCAATAACAAATCCGGTAAACCGCAGGTGGGCGCACGTTGCCTGCCTGCGGTTTTGTGCTTTGGTTTGCTTGTCCTATTTACTAATTGCCTTCTTATCAAACCGGCGGCGCGGACGTCGGTTTGGTAGTTCGGGATAGTATGGGCACTACCGATTGACAGGGGTTGAGAAGGGACGGCGCATGGCAGCAACGGACGGCACGATTCGGTGGGGCATCCTCGGCGCGGGCGGCATCGCCCGGCGGTTTGCCGCGAGCTTGGAGCACGTTGACGGCGCCGAGCTTGTCGCGGTTTCCGGTCGATCCGCGGAGAAGCTCTCGGTATTCGCACCGGCGCGGGCCTATGCCGACGGGGCGGATGGCGCCGCCGCGCATGAGGCGCTTCTTGCCGACGCGGAGGTCGACGCCATCTACCTCGCGCTGCCGCATGCCATGCATCTGCGCTGGGCCGAGGCCGCTCTGCGCGCGGGAAAACCGGTGCTCTGCGAGAAGCCCGCGGTTCTCGACGCCACCGAGGCTCGCGAGCTCGCGAGGGTTTCACGTGAGACAAACGTGATGTTCGTTGAGGCCATGAAGTGCCGATTCATGCCGCTTCATGCGCAGGTTCGCGCTCTTCTCGATGCTGGCGAGCTGGGTTGCGTTCATCGAATTGATTGCGTTCAGTATGTTGACTACGGTACGGAAAACCTACGTTATCTCGAGGACGTTATTGGCGGCGGAGCGCTCCTCGACCTCGGCTGCTACCCCATGAGCTGGGTGGAGGAGCTGACGTCGGGCGAGCCGGTGCGCGTTGGGTCGGAAGTTCGGTGGCGCGACGTCCCGGGCGGCCGGGTGGACTGGGCCGGCCGCGCCGAATTCGCGTTCGGCAGCGGTGTCGAGGCAACGGTGAGCTGGGCGGGAGACGCCGCCGAATACGACTGTTCCGCGCTGATTACCTGCGAAAACGGCAGCGTCACGGTTGAGCGAGCACATCGTCCGGAGCGAGCCGTTGTGCGGCGCCCGGGCCGCGAGGACGAAGTGCTCGAGGCCCCGCACAATCCTGACGACTTCCACGGAGAGATCGCCCATTTCTGCGACCTTCTCCGCGCAGGTGCCAAAGAGAGCCCGGTCATGCCCCTTGCGGCCACGATCCGCAACGCGGAGCTTCTCGACGCCGTGCGGCGTTCGGCGTAAAGGGCCGTTCGTCCCGAGGTCCCGGCCCAATTGCGGCATGTTCGGGGCCGAAGCGTCTTTGTTACGTTTAAGGCCTCGCCTCGGCTGCTTTGCTACAATCCAACGCGTCAATGAGTGGCCCATCGCGGTGTAAGTCCAATTGATGGGCCGCTCGACGTGAATCGCCTCTTTTCGGGTGGCCGGATTATGTTGCCGTCCGAAAGGAACCTCATGGCGAAGACAAATGCCCCCGCATCGACGAACTCCACGGTCAACACGGCCGGTGTAGTCCATGCGACGGCGGGCCGTCCGCGGCTCTGGACCCGCGACCTCGTGCTCATCATCCTCGTGAACCTCTGTGTCTTCACGAACCACATCATGAGCCTCTCGACGTTTCCGTTCTATATTCAGGAGCTAGGCGGTACAGAAGCCGTCTCCGGTGCTTGCGCCGCGCTGTTTTCCCTGGTGGCAGTGCTGGTTCGCCCTTTCATAGGCTGGTGGCTGGACAACGGTGCCCGCCGCGCGGTCCTCATCGTGGGGCTTCTGGGCCTCGCCCTTGCGCCTGCCGGATACGTCGCAGTGCCCATGCTTTCGGTGGCGCTCGTGTTTCGCATGGTGCACGGCGCGGCCCTGAGCTTCTCGAACTCGACCACGGCGACCGTCGCGTCCGACGTGATCTGCAAGGAGCGATTTGCTGAGGGCATGGGTTTCTTTGGGATGGCGACGGCTTTGGCCTCGGCCATCGCGCCCGCCCTTGGCCTCGAGCTCATGGGTTTCGGCTTTAACGTGCTCTATGGGATGGCTGCCGCGATTTCGCTCGTTGCCCTCGTTCTCTACCTGTTCGTCCGATCGCCCCGGCCCAAGGTCGAGAGGCGTCCGCTCTCGTTTGGGGCCTTGGTAAACCGGGATTCCCTCCCCGCGACGGTCACCATGCTCATCTTTATGTTCACTTTCGGCGCGCTAGAAAACTTCGTCGCCATCTATGCAAGCATGAACAACTTGCCGCCCGCATCGATTTTCTTTGTGATTATGGCTGCCATGCTGCTGTTTGTTCGAGTCTTCCTAGGTCGTTTGGTTGACCAGAAAGGCGAGGCGTTCTTTGTTTATACGGGCAACCTCGCCATGCTCGCGGCGCTTCTTCTGCTCGCCTACGTTCCGAGCTCAGTGACGTTCTGCCTCGCTGCGGCACTTGCCGGATACGGTTTCGGCGGCCTGGAGCCCGCCTTGCAGTCGATGGCCGTCCACACTGCCTCGAACGAGACGCGCGGCTCGGCGAACTCGACGTTCCTGTGCGGCTACGACATCGGGTACGGACTCGGCGGCGGCGTTGCGGGCGTGCTCATCACGGCGGTCGGCTACGCCCATACATGGGCGATTGTCTCTCTCGCCTGCGTCGCGTCCATTGCCGTCTATTATTTCTGGGCTCGCCACAGTAAAACGAGCTTCTCGTACGGCGGCTAATGGCGACGCGCGGATCCGTGCCCCGATTTTGACGCGGTTTAGGGGCTGAAATTTGCCGTATCGCCCTTTTCCGCGGCCTTGACAGGCCCGGGACGGGGCCATGTCCGACTTATCCCATTTTAAAATTCAACTTTGCGAGTAGACGAGGCTATCCGCATCACGTTTGCCCAGTTGGCGAGGGGGTGCCGATGAGTCGCTACTCGGCGAATCCGATTTTAAAGTGGGATAAGTCGGGCATGAGTGTCGGAGCCATGGCGCGGCGTTCAAATTTGTCGTTACTGGGTGCGGGTGGCCTGTCCTGTGGGGGGGGCTCCGGCGCCCATCTTTCGTTCGGGCGGGGGACGTCGGGCGCGTTCCAGAGCTTCCGGAGGGCGCGTCCTCAAAACGGTCAGAGGGTAAGGGGTGCCGCGGGTATACTGGAACGTCAGCAAACAAACCCGCCCGGAGGCCGCATGGAATCGCTGTACACAAAGTATCGTCCGCAGACATTTGAGCAGGTCGTAGGCCAGAAACACGTGGTCGAGACCCTTATGCGCGCCGTCGCCGAGCACAAGACGAGCCACGCGTATCTCTTCTGCGGCCCGCGCGGTACGGGCAAGACGACCATGGCGCGCCTTCTTGCCAAGGCCCTCATGTGCGAGAAGGGCGAGGGCGAGATGCCCGACGGCACCTGCGAGCAGTGCCGCCTCATCGCTGCCGGCGAACACCCGGATGTGGCCGAGCTCGACGCCGCGTCCCGCACCGGCGTCGACAATGTCCGCGATGAGATCATTAGCCGCGTGAACTACGCCCCGTCGATGGGTCGTTACAAGGTTTATATCATCGACGAGGTCCACATGCTCACCACGGCGGCGTTTAACGCGCTGCTCAAGACTCTTGAGGAGCCGCCTGAGCACGTCGTCTTCATTATGTGCACGACTGACCCGCAAAAGGTCCTGCCCACTATTCTCTCGCGTGTTCAGCGCTTCGATTTCCACTCCATCGCCCCCGACGAGATGCAGGCGCACCTCGCCTACGTCTGCGGGCGCGAGGGTTTTACCTTCGATGACGCCGCCCTCGAGCTTGTGGTCCGTCACGCCCGCGGCGGCATGCGCGACGCCCTGACCTCGCTCGAGCAGCTCTCCGTCTTCGGTGACGGGCACATCGGCCTCAAGGCGGCGCAGGACTTCCTCGGCGAGGTCGCGGGCTCCGTCCTGGGGACGACGGCGATGGCGCTCGCGCAGCGAGACGTGCCCACCCTCTTTTCTGAGGTCGAGAAGCTCGTCGGTTCTGGCCGCGACCTGCTGCAGTTCACGCGCGAGCTCGCAGGCCATATCCGCAACGTGTACGTGGTGGCCGTCGCCCCCGACGCGCCGGGCGTCGTGTCGGCCAGCGGCGAGGATCTCGAGGCCCTGCGCTCCGAGGCCGCGGCGTTCGGCTCGCCCGACCGCGTGGCGCGTGCGCTCACGGTCCTGGGTGACGCTTCCAGCGAGATGCGCACCGCCACCAACCAGCGACTTGTTCTCGAGATCGCCTTTACGAGAATCGCGCGGCCAGAGACGGACCTCACGCTTGAGTCCCTTGCCGACAGGCTGGCGATCCTCGAGCAGAAGATTGCTTCGGGGCAGATTGCCGCTGCGCCTGCGGCCGCGGTTGCGCCCGCAGCAGCGGTTGCGCCGCAGGCTCAGGCCGCGCCGCAGGCCCAGGCCGCGCCCGTTGCGGCGACGCAGGCCCAAGCCGCGCCGACGACGGCTGCCGCACCGGCCCCGAGACCGACAAGCGCGCCGGTCCCGCACGCGACCTCGGCCCAGCAGTCTCGTCCTACCCCCGCACCTCAGCGAACCGCTGCGCAGGCCACCGCGCCCGCGCCGGCAGCAGCCCCGAAGGCGTCCGCCCCGGTTGCCCCTGCGGCCTTGCAGCGCGCCTGGAAGCAGGTCGTCGACGGCCTCGTCAAGACCGCGCCGCCCAAGGGCTCTCTGCTGCTCAGCACCTTCCCGGTGTCCGATGACGGGGAGACCCTGAGCATCGGCCTGCCTGCCGGCTCCAGGTTCGCCCTCAAGATGCTCGACCGCGCCGATGTCCGCGCCGTGGTCGATCCCGCCGCGCAGGCCGTCTTTGGCCCTCGCAAGCTCGTCTTCTCCGAGCAGGGTGCTGCGCCATCAGCCTCTCCGCGCGCTGCCGCCGTCCCCGCCGCCTCAACTCGGCCCGCGCAACCCGCCGCGGCCTCGCAGCCTCGTCCGGAGGCTCCCGCGCCTCGCCAGGAGGCGGCCCCGAGCTATAGCTCGCCCGCCCCGGCCCCGCAGGTCCCGCAGCCCCCGGCCCGCCAGGCCCCCGCTCCCGAGCCGGTGTCCGAGTCCGTGCCCGCCGACGCCTACGGCGACTTTGCCGCGGAGCCTCCGGCGGCAGAAGACTTTCCCATGCCGTGGGATGCGCCCGCCTCTGCTCCGGCCCCTGCCGCGGGCGCGGAGCCCGCTGCGACCCCCGCCCCCGCACCGGCACCCTCTCCCGCTCCCGCCGCGACCCAGGTCGCACCCGAGGACCTCACCCCCGAGTTCAGCGACATCCTGGACGGCCTCACCGCCGTCTTCGGCGCGCCGACCGCCGTTTCTGTAGAGAAGCCCGTCGCCGACGACGCGCCCGACGACGTCCCGTATGATGACGGGGGCGCCGACCCGGCCGACGGGCCCGGCGAGTTCGCCGACGAGCCGACGGACGACGCCGACGACGAGGAGTAAGCCCCGGCAAGAGGTGCTTATCGCCCCTCGAAGGCGGGCAAGCGCCAAAAGAGAAGCACCACCGCGAATCGCAAGCAGCGCGCCCCGCGCGCAAAAACGAGAGGAATCACCATGGCTAAGGGATTCAACATGGGCGGCATGAACCGCAACCAGATGATGCAGCAGGCCCGCAAGATGCAGGAGCAGCTCCTCGCTGCCCAGCAGAAGGCCTCCGAGACCGAGGTCTCCGCGAGCGCCGGCGGCGGCATGGTCAAGGTCACCGCCACGGGCGACATGCGCCTCACCTCGCTCACCATCGATCCCGAGGCGGTCGACCCCGAGGACGTCGAGATGCTGCAGGACATGGTCCTCGCCGCCGTCAACGACGCGCTCTCCTCCGCCGAGTCGATGGCCAGCCAGCAGATGAGCGCCGTGACCGGCGGCCTCAACATCCCGGGCCTCTTCTAGTTGCTGGCCACCCGCCCGCGACGCAAATAAGCCCCAGGTAAACCACCGAACCAGGTCAAAACCAAATGGATTTCCAGTCTAACGACGGACATGCCCTCCAGCGGCTTCTCGATGAGCTGGGCAGGCTTCCGGGCATTGGCCCGAAGTCGGCCCAGCGCATCGCTTATTACCTGTTGGAGGCCGACGCCGAGGAGGCCCGCCGCCTCGCGCACGCGATCCTCGAGGTCAAGCAGCAGGTCCACTTCTGCCCCGTGTGCTTCTCTTATGCCACGCGCGAGCGCTGCGACATCTGTTCCGACTCCTCGCGCGACCGCACGAGCATCTGCGTCGTCTCGGAGCCGCGCGACGTCCAGGCCATCGAGCGGACCGGCAGCTACCGGGGCCTGTATCACGTCCTCGGCGGCGTCATCAGCCCCATGGACAAGATCGGCCCGGACCAGCTTCATGTGCGCGAGCTTCTCTCCCGCCTGGCGTCCGACGAGGTCGGCGAGGTCATTCTTGCCACGAACCCCGACGTCGAGGGCGAGACGACCGCGACCTACCTCGCGCGCCAGATCCGCCCGCTCGGGGTCCGCGTGACCCGTCTGGCCAGCGGCCTTCCCGTCGGTGGAGACCTTGAGTATGCCGACGAGGTCACGCTTGGTCGCGCCATCGAGGCACGTCGCGACCTATAATCTCGAGCAAACGCAGCTTAAACACACCCAGCGCCGTGCCATCCGCCGGCGCATATAGAGAGGACCTTTTATGGCCAGCCTCCGCGACAGCGACTTCGATTCCGCGGGTACGCCCGCGCCCGTAAACCCCCGGTCCATCACCACCCTCCATGCCGGCCAGGGCGCCGAGGTGACCACGCGCAAGAACGCCTCGCACGCCGCAGACATCGCGCGCAGGAACGCCGAGGACCGCCACCGTCGCCGTCACTCCTCTGACAAGCTCTCGACCGCCGCCGCCCGCGCCAGCAAGCGCCTTGACCGCAACGACGTTCCCGCGGCAGAGGGCCCCGAGCGCACCAAGAAGAACATCTTCATCATCGTCGGCGGCGCCATCCTCGTGCTCGCCGTGCTTTTCTTCCTCGTCAGGTGTGTGACCGGCGCGCTGACGGCGAGCGATGAGGCTCCTGCGCAGACTCAGCAGGCCGAGCAGCCGGCCGAGGCCCAGCAGCAGGAAGCCGAGGCGAGCGGCTCGGTCGTGCTCCACGGCGTCTCGTATGCGCTCGCGCAGGGCGAGGATGGTGCCTGGTCGGTCACCGCCGACGGAGAGGCCGCGTTCGGCCTCTCGGGCACCCCGACCGCGATCATCCTGTGCAACGGCGTGCTCGTCGTCCCCGAGAACCTCGACGGCGGCTGGGACGTCATCGCCTATATGCCCGCCGACGGCTCGTTGCCCATGCAGGTGACCGACGCTGACGGCAACCTGGTGGGTGGCTCCGGCTCCGTCCTCTCTGCCGAGCTCGACGGCTCGAACCTCGTCGTTACTGACTCCGCTGGCGCGACCACGACCGTCGCGCTGGGGTAACCAATCAACGCCCGTCGCCTTGCAGCGGACGCCGCGGTCCCGGTTCCACCGGTCCCACGGCGTCTTTTTTGGAAAAATCTGAAGAGAAACCGCAGGTAGAAAGCGTATTTCTCTCCAGTTCAGAATTTTTTTCAATTTAGGGGTTGCACGGGTTCTGGATTCATGGCATATTATTCCTCGCGCAAGGCGCACGGGGTGTTAGCTCAGCTGGTTAGAGCGCCGGCCTGTCACGTCGGAGGTCGAGGGTTCGAGTCCCTTACATCCCGCCATTGCACTGACAAGGGCCCTCTTCGGAGGGTCCTTTTTCATGCCGCGAAACCGACCGGTCGCGCTTGTTTACGCCCGGCGAATGTTGGCGCGGTATCATATCGCCGTATCGCAGCCACGAGACAAGGCCCTCGCATGCAGGCAGGCACCGCCACAACCCAAATCGCCGTGTTCGACTACGACGGCACGTCCGTCGACGGACAGTCCGGCTCGCTGTTCACGACGTATCTCTTTACGCACGGCATGATGTCGCTGCCGCGCGCGCTTCGGCTTGGCTGGTGGGGCGCACGCTACAAGCTGCATCTCCCGTATCGCCAGGACGAGGCCCGCGAGCTCGTGTTCGGCGCGCTTGGCGAGATGGAGCCCGAGCGCATCGCTGAGGTCATGCGCAACTTCCACGACGAGGTCCTTGGCAAGAAGTACCGCCGCAAAGCCATCGAAGAGGTGGCGCGGCGCCGCGCGGAGGGCTGCGTGACGCTGCTCGTCTCGGCGACCTTCGACGTTATCGCGGATGCCGCGGCCGAGGTCCTGGGCGTCGATGCCGTCATAGCCACGCGCATGGAGCGCGACGCGCGCGGCCACTACACGGGCCGCGTCGAGGGCACCGTGGTCGCCGGCCCGCAGAAATACCGCGCCGTCGCCGATTGGTGCGACAAGAAGTACGGCGCCGGCGCCTGGCAACTTGCCTACGCGTACGGTGACCACCACTCCGACGAGGACCTTCTCTCCCATGCCCGCACGGCGTACGCGGTGTGCCCCGGCCAGTCCCTCAAGTCCGCTGCAAAGAAGCACGGTTGGCAGATCCTGGACTGGGACGACTAGTGCCGCAAGCCAAGAAGCGCTGCGCCCACGACAAAACCGAGGCGACGCTGCCCGATGAGGCGGTTCTCGCCGATTTCCGCGCAAAGGTGAGCGAGCGGGGGCGCGAGCTCTATCGCGACCTTCCTTGGCGGCGCACACGCGATCCTTACGAGATTTGGATCAGCGAAGTTATGCTGCAGCAGACGCAGGTGAGCCGCGTCGACGGTCGCTGGCAGCGTTGGGTCGCGCGTTTTGGCACGGTCGAGGAGCTTGCAGCGGCCGACGCCGCCGACGTGCTCGACGAATGGCAAGGGCTCGGGTACAACCGACGGGCGCTCTCTGTGCATCGAGCGGCTCAGGCCGTGGCGGAGGCGGGCGGCGTGTTCCCACGCGAGACCGCCGACCTCACGGCATTGCCTGGCATCGGCCCTGCAACGGCGGCGGGAATCCGCGCCTTCGCCTTTGACCTGCACGGCGTTTACCTCGAGACGAACGTGCGGACCGTGGTGCTGCACGAGCTTTTCGCCGGGCGCGACGGCGTGGCAGACCGGGAAATCACACCGATCGTTGAGACGACCTGCCCGCCCGACGGCGACTTTTCCGGCGACCCGGCCAATAGCCCGCGTTCTTGGTACTACGCGATGCTCGACTACGGAGCCTATCTCAAGCGGACGGTGCCGAACCCGTCCCGCCGTTCGAGCGGGCACGCCCGGCAGTCGCGCTTTGAGGGCTCGCGCAGGCAGAAGCGCGCCGCGCTCGTGCGGGCGCTCCTGGCCAACCGGGAAGGGGCGAGCGTGGAGGCGCTGGTCGAGGCCGTGGTCGCTGAAGGCGTTGAGCTCGACTGCGCCTTGGCCGTTGAGCTCCTTTCTGAGCTGGCTGCGGAGGGCTTCTGCCGCCGGTCCGGAGGGCTCTGGCTCCCATAGCCCTGAAATTCCGGGTTGTGCGACCTTCGCCGAGAGGGTATCCCGCACAACCCGGGAAAACAGGGCATTCAATACCTAAATCAAGGGGTTGTGCGATGTTGCTCCTAATCGAGCGTCGCACAACCCCACATTTGAGGGGGCGTTGTCAGGCGCCCGAGGAAGAAATACGCCCAATATTGCTCCAGGCTGCGGCCGGCTCCGGTGTATATCTAAGCGCACGTTATCCGGGTTATCGACCAGAGCGATAACAAATCCTCGGAATCGCATGACTACGCGTGTTGCGCGCCGCGGCCTAGTATTCAACCCGTCAAAACAAGCCACCGACGCTTACAAACCTCGCCGCCCCGAGCGGCGCCACCGAAAGGAAACAAAAAATGCCGTTCCAGCTTGACCCCACCTTCGCCGAGAACCCCGGCCAGCACTTCGACACCCTTCAGATCCACGCGGGCCTCGCCCCCGATCCCGTCACCGGCGCCGCGGCGCTGCCCATCTACGCCTCCGCCGCGTTCCAGTTCGATTCCGCCGAGGACGGCGCCGCCAAGTTCGCCCTGGCCAAGCCCGGCAACGTCTACGGCCGCCTGACCAACACCACCACCGACTCCATCGCGGCCCGCGTCGCCGCGCTCGAGGGTGGCACCGGCGCCGTCGCGGTCGCCTCCGGCCACGCCGCCGAGATCCTCGCCCTCACCAACATCGTGGGCGCCGGCGACCACATCGTCGCCTCCGACTCCCTCTACGGCGGCACCTGGAACATCTTCCTGCACACCCTGGGCGACCTCGGCGTCGAGACCACCTTCGTCGAGAACAACAACATCGACGCCTTCGTGGCCGCCACCAAGGAGAACACCAAGCTCTGGTACGTCGAGACCATCGGCAACCCGCTGGTCGACGTGGCCGACGTCCCCGCGATCGTCGACGCCGCCAACTCCCTGCCCGAGCCCGTCCCCGTGTTCGTGGACAACACCTTCGCGACCCCGTACCTGTACCGTCCGGCCGACGACGGCGCCGCGGTCGTCATCGAGTCCCTCACCAAGTGGATCGCCGGCCACGGCGTGACCCTCGGCGGCGCGGTCGTCGACACGGGCAAGTTCGACTGGAAGAAGACCCCCGGCAAGTTCCCGACCATCACCGAGCCCGACCCCTCCTACCACGGCGCCGTTTTTGCCGACGCCGCCCCCGCCGCGCCCTTCTCAACCCGCGTCCTGGCCAACAAGCTCCGCGACTTCGGCCCGACCCTCTCTCCGTACGCCGCCCAGCTCATCGGCCTCGGCATCGAGACCCTCTCCCTGCGCGTCCAGCGCCACTCCGACAACGCCCTTGCCGTGGCCAAGTTCCTCGAGAGCCACCCGAAGGTCAGCTGGGTCCGCTACTCCGGCCTGGAGAACGACCCGAGCCACGAGGTCGCGTCTCGCGTCCTCAAGAACGGCTTCGGCGGCGTCGTGGTCTTCGGCGTCAAGGGCGGCCGTGACGCCGGCCTGAAGGTCGTCGACAACGTCAAGCTCTTCACCCACCTCGCCAACGTGGGCGATGCCAAGTCTCTGATCATCCACCCGGCCTCCACCACGCACTCCCAGCTCACCGCCGAGCAGCTCGAGGCCGCGCACCTCTCCGAGGACCTCATCCGTCTCTCCGTGGGCATCGAGAACGCCGACGACATCATCGCCGACCTCGACCAGGCTCTCGCCGCCGTCTAAGCC
>CAVIBB010000044.1:0-14365 GCA_963640745.1 Paludibacteraceae bacterium | reverse complement strand
AAGGGGGCGCGCCCTTCTCCACATCCCCTGCACAAATCGGGGAGAGAGCAGCGTTCCTTCTCTCTATATATAGGTTGTTCCGCTGCTTCGTCTTAGTGCGTACACTGGCCCGGTTTGAAAATGGCGCCCCGGGCGGATCGCTCCGGGGCGCCACTCGATGCATTCCAAATGCTTCTGTCGGCTTACTGCGCGGTATAGCCGCCGTCGATGTAGAGGTTATGACCGGTCGTGAACTCGTTCTCGACCAGGAAGACAACGCCATGGGCGATCTCGTCGGCGTGGCCAAGACGGCCAAGCGGGTGCAGGCCAACGAGGCGCTCAATGCCCTCCTTGCCCATAGTCTCCTCGTTGACCATGCCCGTCTCTATATATCCAGGGTTCACGGTGTTCACTCGGATGCTGTGCTTGGCGAGCGAAAGCGCCGAGGACTTGGTAAGGAGGTTCACGCCGCCCTTGGCCGCGTTGTAGCTCGGCAGCATCGGATCGCCAACGCAGCCCTCGATGGAAGAAGTGTTCACGATGGCGCCGCCCGTACCCTGCTTCTCCATCTGCAGCGCGGCGTATTTGATGCCGTAGAAGACACCAGTGAGGTTGATGTCGATGAGCTTACGGAAGTTCTCGCCGGTCATCTGGTCGACCGGGGCCATATCGCCGATGCCAGCATTGTTGAACATGATGTCGAGCGAACCGAACCTCTCGACCGCGAAGTCGACGAGGGCCTTAACGCCGTCCTCGCTGCTCGTGTCGGTCTGGAGAAAAACGACATCGGGCGAGACCTTCTTGAGCTCGGCCTCCGCAGCGGCGCCGCGATCGGCATTGCGTCCCGCAATAACAACCTTGGCGCCCTTCTTGAGGAACGCCTCGGCGGTGGCCAAGCCGATGCCCGAAGTACCGCCCGTGATGACCGCAGTCTTTCCATTGATGTCGAACATGCTGTCTCCTCCTTTGTATAGGGGCGCCGCTCCGGCACCAAGAGCTCTTATTGCCGGATACGTGTTTGTGAACACTTCAGGTTCACGAATGGCTGGGATTTAGGGCATGAGCGGCAAGGAGATGCAGCCGGACACTCAGAGGTGGCCCTAGGAAAAGGGGTGGCCCATCTGCACAGGTCACCCTTGCGAGTGATTGCGCGCGCGACCACGCTAGCGTTAGCCAGTAAGCGGCAGGGCTTCAATGACTTTTGCCCATAAATTAGTACCTTAAACAAAAAAGTAGAGACCCTCTCGGGCCTCTACCAGGCAATTTATGGTCGCGGGGGCAGGATTTGAACCTACGACCTTCGGGTTATGAGCCCGACGAGCTACCAGACTGCTCCACCCCGCAATATGTTGTGCGCTCGTTTGCGCAAGAAAGAACTATACGCACTTCTTTCTTTGTGGTCAACAATGTGAAGAGAACTTCATAAATGGATTCTCGCCTCGCGCGCATTGAGCCCTGAAAACACAGGGCCCAGCAACTGCCGGCGCAGATCAGCCCTGGAATCTCGCCTCACAGTAATGCGCGGCCGGGATTCGCCCTGAATGCACGCCGCCCAGCAATCTAACATTGCTGGGCGGCGTGCATTCAGGGGCTCGCGGGCGCGTCCAATTACTGGGCGGCGCGGTTCAGGGGCTCGCGGGCACGTCCAATTACTGGGCGACGCGCTTCCAGGGCTCATCGCCCAGCGCCGTTACTGGATGGCGCACACACAGGGCTCGCGAGCCCGGGCAACGCTCACGCCGCAGCATTCCCCGCAGCCGTGACCTACCCAACCTCAGGCACCGAGCCCGTCTCGCCAACGCCCTCACGCACGCTGCGGAGCGCCACCTTCTCGGCCGCGGCTTTTTGCCCCGCCTCGCTACAGACGAAATCGACCCATGCGCGGGCCTGCTCAAGGTTCCTCGCTCCGCGCACGACGGCCGTGCAGCCCAACGTCTGCACGCACCCCTCCTTTGGATACGCGATCTCCACCCGACCGGTCTCGGTCTCCATCGCACGAGCGGCCTGCTCGTAGACGATGGTCGCGACGGCCGCGCCATCAACCACATCCTGCAACGCATCTGCGCTGGTAGCACACACGTTTCCCGCCGCTTGCGCCCAGACAGCGGAGAGAAACGCCTCGCCGCCCGGCGTCACGCTTCCTTCTTCGTCCGTCGATGCGTAGGCCGGGAGCGTATCGCCGACCGCACGCAGCGCCTCGGCCGCGGACTTGGCCATCGCGTCCGTCGCGGAATCCGCGACGGCAAGAAGCCCGGACAGCCTCGCGTCCGTCAGCGACTCGAAACCGTCGATCTTGAGCCCGAGGGCCTTCGCCGCCTCGGCGTTGACCGCAATCACACAAAGCTCGCGCGTCGCAGGCGTCGCATACCCGCCGATGTTGCGACACTCCGCAATAACCCCGGAGTTCTCGCCCGAGATGTACTTTTCGAACGAGGTCTCCCCCGCCGCGAACCAGCTCGCGTCGCCGCCCCAGACCGCGTCCGCCACGGGGCTTCCGGCGGCCACCTCAGCCGCGACCTCGTCCCGGCATTGCGCGGCGCTTCTTTGCACAACCTCGACGACAACGCCCGTTTCCTGCATAAACGCAGGCACAAAAGCGTTGATCAGCGCCTCATCGCAGCAGGTATAGAGCGTGAGCTTGCCGCCGAGCTTATCGCTCGAGGCGTCCTCGGACGCCGTCGGCTCGGCGGGCACGTCCTCCTCGCCTCCGGAGCAGCTGACCATGCCCACGGCAACGCCGCCCGCAGCGGCGGCCACCGCCACGCAGCCCCCGACGATAAACGACCGCCTGGTCATGCGAGATGCCGCGAACTTAGCCACCCTCATCAGCCCCTCGACCTAGCCCTCAAGGAACCTGGGCATGCGGCCCTCGCGGGCGGAGTGGGCGAGCTCGAACAGGGCGTCCGCCACGGCATCGTCCGGGCACGCGCCGATGTGGTAGTTCGCCGCCTCCGCGACCTCGGGCGTCGCATTGGCCACGGCCACGGAATACTTTACCTTTCGCAGGATCTCGAGGTCGTTCTCCGCGTCGCCGAACACGACCACCTCGTCCTCGCGGATCCCCGTGGCCGCAAGCAGCGCGTCGAGCCCTTCGGCCTTGCTCACACCCTTGGGCATGATGTCGAACCAGCCGACGTGCGGCGCAACGACGCGCAGGTCGGGAGCGGCTTTCTCGGCGATTTCCCTCACGTCGTCCATCTGCTGCTCCACCGGCTCCGCGTGCCCCGGACACGCGATGGTCGCCGCGATGAAGTCGATATCCGGGACCTCGTCCACGCGGCCGCCCACGAAACGCATCCGCGCCTCGAAGTGGTTCATCGACTCTTCCGAAGGCGCGTCGACGGCATACGCGGGGTTCAGCAGGTTCGAATCGCAGGGATAGCAGTTGACGAACATCTCGCGGCCGCGCAGGGCATCGACGATGGCCACCAGGCCGTCGTGCGGTATCAAGGTGAGCGAGACCGTCTTGCCGTCCGCCATCACGCGCTTGCCGTTGGACATGACGCCCGTCTTGTAGCACGCCTCGTCGGAACGAAATAGGCGGAAGAGCTCCACTGTGTCGCGGCCGGTCGACGGCCCGAAGAGCACGCCGGCCTCGGTAGCTGCGTGGATGGCCTCCTGCATGCGCTCGCTGATGCAGCGCGCGCCGAGCGGAACGATGGTGTTGTCCATGTCGGACAGGGCAAGCTTAATCATTTATTTATCCTTCCCGGGCAGCGGGTCTTTCTCTTTGCCCTCGGCACGCTCGAACGGCTGCCACATGCCGGCGCGAAGCCAGATCGTGGGCACGTCCGTCCCCAGATCGAACATGAGCGGCGAGAGCACGTCGAAGCGGTCGGCGTGCAGCAGAATCTGCTCGATATCGATGATGCCCCAGATACGCAGCTTACGGCCGTCCTTGAGGCTCACGACCAGGTCGCGGTACCCGGAGTTGCGACGAATGCCGCTCCAGTCCATCGCCGTGACGTCGCAATAAAAAAAGAACTGGTCGTGGCCCAAAAACGGCGTGAGAACAGCGCGATCCTCGTACAGGGCAATCTTGTAGCGACACAGCATGGCCCAAAGCGCGAACATGGTGACGACAAAGCCGACGGTAAAGGACAGCACGACTTCTTGGCTCGTGTCAAAGAGCCCCACGAGGCAAAACACGCCGAGAAGCACGCCCGTGCAGCCCATGACCAGCATGGCAACGACGAGCGCCCGCGTGAAATCGGGCGGCACCACATACGTGTCGTGATGGGAGTGATGGCGCTCGGCGAGGCGCAGGGGCCCGCCGAAGTGCTCCAGGAACGTGGCCACGGCCCCGGGAAGCACCGCCGCGATGGAAAGAAACGCCGTGAGCACGGGTTACTCCCCCGCCCCGGGCGCGGGCGCGGCGTCAGGGTCGACCGTCGCGAACTTGGCGACGAGGCGCTCGAGCATGTTTACCGTGGCCTCCATGCTCGGCACGGGGATGAACTCGCGGACCGAGTGCGCGTTGTAGCCGCCGGTGGCCAGGTTGGGGCACGGCAGGCCGCGGAACGTGAGCTGAGCGCCGTCCGTGCCGCCGCGCACCGCCACGATGGAGGGCTCGATGCCCGCCTCGCGGTTGGCCTCCATGGCGTAGTCGACCAGGAACTCCTTGCCGGCGAAGTGCTCGGCCATGTTGCTATACTGCTGGCGCACCTCGACGGTGACGGTCCCCTCGCCGTAGCGCTCATTGAGCAGCGCCGCGATGCCGCGCAGGCAGGCTTCGCGCGCGGCGAACTTGTCGGCGTCGAAGTCGCGCAGGATGTACTTGAGGGTGAGCTCGGACGCGGAGCCCTGGATATCCGTGGGGTGATAGAAGCCTTCGCGACCGCAGGTGTGCTCCGGGCGCTCCCAAGCCGGCACGAGGCTCTCGAACTCGGAAGCGACCGTGATGGCGTTGACCATGACGTCCTTGGCGCTGCCGGGGTGGACCATCACGCCGCGCACGCGGACCGTGGCCTCGCAGGCGCTGAAGCACTCGTAGTTGAACTCGCCCAGGGTCTCGCCGTCGACGGTGTAGCCGTAGGCCGCGCCAAGCGCGTCGAGGTCGAGCAGGCTCGCGCCGTGGCCGATTTCCTCGTCGGGCACGAAGGCGATCTTAAGGGTCGGGCGCGCGAGCGAGGAATCGGCGACGAGCCTGGCGAGAAGCGCGCAGATCTCGGCCACGCCGGCCTTGTCGTCGGCGCCGAGCAGGGTCGTGCCGTCGGTGACCACGATGTCCTGACCGACGAATTTGGCCAGGTCGGGAACCTGTTCAGGCGTGGTCTGCACGGGCACGCCGTCGACGACGCCGGCCACGAGCGGGCCGCCTTCGTAGCGCACGACGCGCGGGTTGACGCCCGAGGCAGGCGCGTCCGGCGCGGTGTCGATGTGGGCGCAGAGCATGAGCGCCGGCGCGGACTCGGCGCCGGCCGACGCGGGAAGCGTTGCCGTCACATAAGCATGGTCATCCACGGAGACGTCGTCGAGCCCGAGCTCGCGGAGCTCCTCGCCAAGGACGCGCGCCATCTCGAGCTGACGCGGCGTCGAAGGCGTGACCTGCTCGTTATCGGGGTCCGACTGGGAATCGACCTGCACATAACGCAGGAACCGCTCAAGAACATCGCTCACGTTCGCACCTTTCGAAGAAGTTTTGACGCCCTCGATTCTACCGCCACCGCGTCGAGGCGCAGGCGATGGGTGTCGCAGCCCGTCGAGCGGCGGGGCGGGCACTCCGTTGGCCTCGCGGGCCTTCGCGTTTGCAAGGTTTTGCGCCAAGTGCGACGCAGCGGGCACTTCGCTGCAAAGTTTTGCTCCAAGTGCGACGTTAATTCGAGCCCGAAAGCCCTAAACGGGCTCCAAAAACCCTGTTTAGGCACCCTTAGGGCACCACCGAGCGAGAAATCACGTCGCACTTGGCGCAAAACCTTGCAAGGGATCGGCCTTTACGTCGCACTTGGCGCAAAACCTTGCAGCCCGGGCGCCACGTCAGGCCTAGAGCTCGGCCAGAATCGGCTCCAGGTAGGCAGCGACGCCGGCCTCGTCGCAGGTGGCGGTCACATGGTCGGCCGCTGCGAGGACCTCGGGAATGGCGTTGCCCATCGCGACGCCGTCGCCGGCGGCCCGAATCATCGCGATGTCGTTATCGCCGTCGCCGAAGGCCATCGTGTCGGCCGTGTCCACGCCCAGGTAGCCGCAAAGCCAGCGCAGGGCCGAGCCCTTATTCACGCCCGCGCGCATAACCTCGGTGTTCATGGGCAAAGACCAGGTCCACTCCAAACCGTCCACCTTGCCGATCGCCTCGCGCACAGCCGGGGCGTCGGTGTTACCAGGATGCAGCATCGTCAGCTTGGTCACCTCCCCGCGCGAGATGAGCTCCTCGAGCGAGCAGTCATACGACGTGCGCAGGCCGGTAATAAAGTTCTCGAGTGCCTCGTCGCCCGCCGCCGCGTCATGCAGCACGCCCCAGCGGTCGCGCGCAAGGTAGACCTTGCCGTCCATGAAGACGTCGAAGGTCACGCGAAGCCCGGCCAGGCGCTCATGCAAATCGAGAACCTGCTCGGTCCGCAGAGGCTCGCTGTGGAGCAACTCGTTCGTGCGCAGGTCGACCACCGAGGCGCCGTTTCCGCACACCGCGTAGCGCACGCACGGCGCGGCGGCGAGCTCGGGCAGGATACCGTTCGCGTTGCGCCCCGTGCACGGCACGAACTGCACACCCACCTCCGCCGCGCGCTCAAGCACGCGCAGGTTGCGCTCGCACACGCGCTTCTGCGAGTCCACGAACGTCCCGTCCAAATCAACGAACACCAGCTTGGGCACCATGTTCTCCCCCAAACACCCTTCCGTTACCGGCCGTCGCCCGGACCCCGTAGCCCGTGGCCGCCAACCACACACAGAAGCGCCGCCCGGACCCGAGCCCGGACGGCGCCCAATCAAAAATCCCCCGCTAGTCGACCACGGCGCGTGCCTTGATGTCGGCCAGACGCTCGCGCTGCTCGGCGGTGAGCCCGATGCCGTAATCGTCGCCCTCGGTCGGGTCGTCGTCGTTCACCAGTTTGAAGCCCTCGCCGCGGTTGTTGCGGTAGTTCTCCTTGGCCACCGAAATCATCAGCTTGATGCGGTTGAGCTGGTTGACCTCGGAAGCGCCGGGGTCGTAGTCCACGGCCACGATGTTGCTCTCGGGGTGCATCTCGCGCAGGCGCTTGATGACGGCCTTGCCCACCACGTGGTTAGGCAGGCACGCGAACGGCGAGCAGCACACGATGTTGGGCGTGCCGGTCTCGATGAGGTCGCACATCTCGGCCGTGA
Source organism: Paludibacteraceae bacterium (assembly GCA_963640745.1). Lineage (GTDB taxonomy): Bacteria > Actinomycetota > Coriobacteriia > Coriobacteriales > Atopobiaceae > Paratractidigestivibacter. The sequence goes on along the minus strand of CAVIBB010000044.1, from coordinate 7,090 downwards.
GCAGCCAGCCCTCGCCCATCGTGTTGCACAGCGAGAGAACCTGGCCGGCCTTCTCGGCGAGCTCCCAAACGCTCGGGTACGGCTCAAAGCGCGTGGAGGCCTCGAGCATCTTGTTGATGGGCTCGCGGAAGCCCTCGACCAGCTTGATGCCCGCCTTGTGCGTGAAGCGGCTCGTTGCCTTGGTGCCCAGCTCGTCCTTCATGTTCACGGCGTTGGTCATGCCAAAGAGGAAGAAGTCGACGAGGCCGGGGACGTTGGCCTCGCAGCCCTCCTGCTCGATGACGCGCACGACCTGGTTGTTGGCCGTGGGGTGGAACTTGACGAGGATCTCGCCGACGACGCCGACGCGCGGCTTGGAGCGGTCGTTGACGAGCGGCAGCGCCTCGAAGGCGTCGACGGTGCGCTGGCAGAGCTTATAGAAGCTCGAGCGGGAGGCGTGCAGCAGCTCGCCCTTGGCCTCGGCCATCATACGGTCGTAAAGCTCGTCGGCCGCGCCGGGCTTCTCCTCGTAGGGGCGCACGCGATAGAGCAGCTGCATGATGAGGTCGCCGTAAAGAAGCGCATAGAGGGCCTTGACCAGCAGCGCGGGCTTGAAGATCTTGAAGCCGGGGTTGTCCTCGTCGAGGCCGGACGCGGCGGTCAGGCTGATGACGGGGACCTCGGGATGGCCGGAGTCCTTGAGCGCCTTGCGAATAAGCGCGATGTAGTTCGTCGCTCGGCAGCCGCCACCCGTCTGAGTGATGAGGACGGCCGTGCGGCTGAGGTCGTACTTGCCCGAGAGGACGGCCTCCATGATCTGGCCCGTGACCAGGATGGACGGGTAGCAGATGTCGTTGTTCACGTACTTGAGGCCCATGTCCACGGCGCCCTGGTCGACGGACGGCATGAGGACGGCGTTGTAGCCCTCGTTCTTAAGAAGGACCTCGACGAGCTCGAAGTGAATCGGGCTCATCTGCGGCGCGAGGATGGTGTAGCCCGCGTCCTGCATCTCCTTGGTGTAGCGGACCTTCTTGAACACGGAGCTCGCAGCCTCGCGGTACACGGGCACGGAACCGTTGTCGGCGCGGCGACGCTCGAGCGAGCCGTCGGCCAGGCGCACCTCGGCGGCCTCGACGGTGCCGTCGGCCAGGCGGTGCTGGCCGGGCTCGACCTCGGTGAGCTCACCGGCGGCGGCGCGGGCCTCGAGGGCTTCTCGCTGCTCCTTGAGGGCGGCCATGAGCGAGCGGATGCGGATGCGGGCGGCGCCGAGGTTGCTCACCTGGTCAACCTTGAGCATGGTGTAGATCTTGCCCGACCCCTCGAGGATCTCCTGGACCTGGTCGGTCGTAAGGGCGTCGAGGCCGCAGCCGAACGAGAAGAGCTGGATGAGGTCGAGGTCGTTGCGGGAGGCCACGAAGCGCGCCGCGCGGTAAAGGCGGCTGTGGTACATCCACTGGTCGACCACGCGAATCGGGCGCTCGGGGCACATCTTGTGCGCCACGGAGTCCTCGGTGAGGATCGCGAAGCCGAAGGAGTGCACAAGCTCGGGGATGGCGTGGTTGATCTCGGGGTCGTTGTGGTACGGGCGGCCGGCCAGCACGATGCCGTGGCCGTTGTTCTCCTCGATCCAGCGCAGGGCCTCGTCGCCCTTGCGGTGCATCGCGTTGTGGAACTCGACGTCGGCCTCCCACGCGACGTTGACGGCCTCGTCGATCTCGGCGCGCGTGATGTGGGCGCCGCGCACGCGGCCGCGGCCCTCGGCGGCGTCGCGCTCGCGCTGCTCGGAGATAAGCTCATACAGACGGCGCTTGAGCTCGCCCTTCTTGTCGTAGGGGATGAAGGGGTCGAGGAACTCGACCTTGGTGCCCTCGCCGAGCTCGTCGACGTTGAGCTCGAGCGCCTGCGGGTAGCTCATGACGATTGGGCAGTTGTAGTGGTTCGTGGCCGCCTGGTCCTCTTTGCGCTCCCAGCGGATGCAGGGCATCCAGATGAAGTCCGGGTCCTTGGCAATGAGGTTCATGATGTGGCCGTGGGAGAGCTTGGCCGGGTAGCAGACGGACTCAGAGGGCATGGACTCGATGCCGGCCTCGTAGGTCTTGCCGTTGGTCTGGTCGGAGAGGACCACGCGGAAGCCGAGCTTGGTAAAGAACGCGTGCCAGAAGGGGTAGTTCTCGTACATGTTGAGCGCGCGCGGGATGCCGACGGTGCCGCGCGGGGCCTCGTCCTCGGCGAGCGCGGGACGGTCGAAGAGCAGCTTGTTCTTGTACTCGAAGAGGTTCGGCGCGTCGTTCTTGGCGCGCTTGGAGCCGCCGGCGCCCTTCTCGCAGCGGTTGCCCGTGATGAAGCGACGGCCGCCGCCGAAGTCGTTGACGGTGAGAAGGCAGTTGTTGGAGCAGCGCCCGCAGTGGACGTTAGTGTGCTTGACCTGCAGGTTATCGATGGCATCGCGGGAGAGAAGGCCGGAAGTGCCCTTCTCGCCGGCGCGGTCGCGGGCAAGGAGCGCCGCGCCGTAGGCGCCCATGCAGCCCGCCACGTCGGGACGGATGACGTCGCGGCCGGTGAGGAGCTCGAAGGCGCGCAGCGTCGCGTCGGACATGAAGGTGCCGCCCTGGACCACGCAGTACTTGCCGATCTCGGAGAAGTCGCGGAGCTTGATGACCTTGAACAGGGCGTTCTTGATGACGGAATAAGAGAGGCCCGCGGCCACGTCGCCGATGGTCGCGCCTTCCTTCTGGGCCTGCTTGACGCGCGAGTTCATAAAGACGGTGCAGCGGCTGCCCAGGTCGACGGGGGCGTCGGCGCGGACCGCAGCCTCGGCGAACTCCTGGACGGACATGTTCATGGAGACGGCGAAGGACTCGATGAAGGAGCCGCAGCCCGAGGAGCAGGCCTCGTTGAGCATGATGTGCTCGATGACGCCGTCCTTGACCTGCAGGCACTTCATGTCCTGGCCGCCGATGTCGAGGATGAACTCGACCTCGGGGATGAAGGCCTTGGCGCCGCGCAGGTGGGCGACGGTCTCGATCTCGCCGGAGTCGGCGCGCAGGGCCTCGATGAGGATCTGCTCGCCGTAGCCGGTGGTGGTCACGTGGCCGATGGTGCAGTCGGCGGGCATCTTGTCGTAGATGTCGTCGCAGATGACGCGGGCGGTGCCCAGGATGTCGCCGTTGTTGTTGCCGTACCAGGTGTAGAGGAGCTCGCCGTCCTCGCCGACGACGGCCGCTTTCATGGTCGTGGAGCCGGCGTCGATGCCGATGAAGACGCGGCCGTGGTAGCTCCCGAGGTCGCCCTTGGGAACGACCTGCTCGTCGTGGCGGCTCTTGAACTCCTTGTAGTCGTCCTCGGAGGCGAAGAGCGGCTCGAGGCGCGCGACCTCGGAACCCTGGGTGTCCTTGAGGTCCTCGAGCAGGCGGATGACCTCGGCAAAGCTCACGTGCTTGTCGGACTCGCCGGCCAGTGCCGCTCCCGTGGCCACGAAGAGGTGGGCGTTCTCGGGGACGATGATGTGCTCGTCGTCGAGGTTCAGCGTGATGTAGAAGCGGCGGCGGAGCTCGGAGAGGTACTGGAGCGGGCCGCCGAGGAAGGCGACGTAGCCGCGGATGGGGTGGCCGCAGGCGAGGCCCGAGACGGTCTGGTTGGCCACGGCCTGGAAGATAGAGGCCGCGACGTCGGCGGGGGCGGCGCCCTCGTTGAGCAGCGGCTGGACGTCGGACTTGGCGAAGACGCCGCAGCGGCTCGCGATGGGGTGGATCTGCGTCGCGGACTTGGCGAGCTCGTTCAGACCCGTCGCGTCGGTGTGCAGCAGGGAGGCCATCTGGTCGATGAAGGCGCCCGTGCCGCCGGCGCAGGTGCCGTTCATGCGCTGCTCGATGCCGTTGTCGAAGTAGATGATCTTGGCGTCCTCGCCGCCGAGCTCGATGGCGCAGTCGGTCTGCGGGATGAGGGTCTCGACCGCGCGCTTGGAGGCGATGACCTCCTGGACGAACTCGAGGTCGAGCCACTTGGCCAGCAGCATGCCGCCGGAACCGGTGATGGAAACGCGCATCGGGGTGTCGCCGATGATCTTCTGGGCGCGAGCGAAGAGCTCCTTGGCCGTGGCGCGCACGTCGGTGTGGTGACGCTCGTAGTTGGCGTAGATGAGGTGGTCGTTATCGTCGATGACGGCCAGCTTAACGGTGGTGGAGCCCACGTCGATACCCAGGCGCAGGTGCGCATAGCTGAGGTCGTAGGGGTTCTTGGGGCTGAGCTCGGCGCCCTCCTGCTTGAGCTCGAGCGGCTGGCGAGCGGCCTTCTCGGCCTTGATGGAAGCTGCGGTCTTATCGGACATTGTGTCTCTCCTCACAACGCATGATGGCCAGCGCGAAGCTGGGGATGTCGAAGTCGATGGGCTTTCCGTACAGGTCGCCCGGGCGGACGAACATGAGCGCCGTCATCAGGCGCGCCATGGCCTCCACGCTCTCGCGCATGCCCCCCTCGAGCCAGCGCAAGAGCACCCCGACCTCGGCGGATATGGCGAAGGTCAGGTAATAGTCGAAGAACGCGCCCACCGCGCGGACATCGACGCCGTCGAGCGCGCGGCCGACCACGGCGTCGTAGGCCATGGCCTTGAGCCGCTCGGCGAAGGCCGGGTCGCCGCCCATGCCCAGCAACGGGCGCAGGTAGTCGCCGCGCTCGCGGACCGCGCGCAGGAGCTCCTCGGAGCCGGGCGCCGGCTCCTGGGCGGAAAGCGCCTCGGATAGGCTGCCGAGGTGGACGCGCGCGATCTTCTCCACATGGGAGCGGAGGTCGGCGAGGGTCTCGTCCTCGATCTGGGTGACGAGGTCGGGGATGTCCTTGTAGTGGGAATAGAACGTGCGGCGCGTGACGCCGGCGCGCTCCGTCACCGCGGTGACGGTCACGCGGGAGAGGTCGCCGGTGGCGTCTATCTCCTGCGCGAGCGCGAGCCGCAGGGCTGCGCGGGTGCGCACGCTACGGCGGTCGGTACTCGGTGCGAGCTCGGTGGCGGGCATCAGGTCCCTTCGACGGTTTTTACACAGCCTGCGTAGTATTGCACAAGGTGTGCAGAAAATCGGGTCCGTTGGGACGGTTCACCGCTCGCCCACAACCGCAAAGGGGGCTCAACACGGCCCGGAGTGGGCTTCTTGGCGTCGCGCCACAAGCCATGGCCGAGATATCCCACTTTAAAATTGGTTTCTCTGAGTAGGCCGTAATTGAGCAAGCCGTTTACCTGGGCAAACACAACGCCCAGCCAAGCGGCTACTCGACGAATTAAGTTTTAAAGTGGGATATCTCAGGCACGCCGCCCGGAAGGCCCGTAATTGGGCGCACTCGCGTCGAAAAGGCGCCGAAGCTAGGCTCTCGCCGGCCCGGACCAGCTAGATGCGCATGACGGACTGGCGCTCAACGAAGGACGTCGAGAGGTGCGTGACGCAGGTGTAGTCGCGCGGCTCACGGATGCGCTCGATGAGGCGGCGGACGGCAATCTCGCCCATCTCGCGGTTCGGGATGCGCGCCGTGGTCAAAGGCGGGTTGCAGATACTCGCATACGGCAGATCGTCGAACCCAACCATGCTTACGTCTTCGGGGATGCGGACGCCGCGCTCGGACATGGCGCGCATGCAGCCGAGCGCCATGATGTCGTTCTCTACAAAGAACGCGGTCGGGAGCTGCGGATTCGTGGCGAGCCAAGCCTTCATCGAGTCGTAGGAGCCGTGAACCGTAGTGCCCACCTCGATGCGCCACTTAGGGTCGATTGCTATGCCGGCCTCGCGCATGGCGCGTCGGTAGCCGCGCTCGCGAAGCGGAAAGTTTTTGATGCGCGTGTCGCCAGCGATGTAGCCGATTCGCCGGTGCCCGCAATCAACGAGATAAGAGACGGCGCGGAAGGCGGAGTTCTCGTTCTGCGTGACCACGCTCTCGAAGAAGAGCCGGTCGGACCAGCCGTCGACGACGACGAGCGGCGCCACGGAGTCGCTAAAGAGCACGTAATCCTCCTCGGTCATCTCGGTGGCAAGAAGGACAATGCCGTTGCTCGCGTCGTGCGTGATGTCGAACGCCTGCTTGGCCGCCGCCTCGCGGTTGGAGAGCTCGATGGTGGTAAAGGTGGTCTGCAGCTTGAGCTGGGCGGCGACGCGCTCGACGCCCTCGATGACGCCGGGGTGGAAGGTGCCCTCATCGAGCACCTTGCCCGACTTACGCGCAAGGACGAATCGGATATGGTCGAGGCTGTCGGAACGCTCGTATCCGAGCTCGCGCGCCATGCGACGGATGGTCTCGGCGGTCTCTTTGTTTACACCGCGTTTGTTGTTAAGGGCATTCGAAACCGTGGCGGGCGAGAAGCCCGTCCTTCGACTGATTTCACGAACACCCACGTTACGCATGGTTTCCCCCGAACTCGACAGACCGCTTCGCGCGGCTGAACGATATGCTAATTGTTTATATGCCGTTTAGTTTTTACGGCCCGTCGAACGGTGGGCAAACGCCCCCGAAAAGCAGGTTGAATCGGCGAGCGCACAGACTCCTCGGCCCGGCGGAGCATCGAATGAAACAATCCGATAGTATGATTCGCGCAGATAAACGACGGTATGGCGAGAGGGGCGCAGATGCGCGGCGACGACTTTGACGAGCGCAAGGCCGAACGGGCGGCAAGACGCGCCGTGCGCTCCGGCGGATCCGGCGCTCGCCGCGTCGATGCGCGCGCGACCGGGCCGGCAGGCACCGGGCAACGCCAAGGCCGACCATCCTCAACTGCGAAAATATCTTCGCGCGGCCCGCGCGTCGCCGACCGTCGCGCATCGGGACGCACCGCCGGCGCCGGCGCCAGCGGGCTTCTCGGCGCCGGGCTCGCCGCCATCGGCTCCTTCTTGGCATTCGTTGCGCGGATGGCCGCGCGTCTGCTTCGCGCCCTCGGCCGCGGCCTCGTCGCCTTCACGCGCTTCGCGGTCCCGGTCTGCCGCCGTCACCCCAAGCAGGTCCTCGCCGGCGCGGGCATCGTGGCCGTTGTCGTGGCCGTCTTGAGCGTACGCGGCCGCATCGCCGCCGAGCGGCGCGATGCCTACAACGAGGCGACGCTCGCCGGCTCCCAGCAAGAGGCTCAGGCGCTCGTCGCCTC